>DBKX01000367.1 GCA_002297865.1 Lachnoclostridium sp. UBA739 | reverse complement strand
TTATACTGGGAAAAAGCTGCTTTTGAAGAAGCAGAACACGCTTCTAAATTCGCTGAGTTACTTGGTGAAGTTCTTACAGATAGCACAAAGAAAAATCTTGAAATGCGTATCGCTGCTGAAAACGGTGCTACATCTGGTAAATTTGATTTAGCCAGACGTGCAAAAGAAGCTAACTTAGACGCTATTCATGATACAGTTCATGAAATGGCTAAAGATGAAGCTCGTCATGGTAGAGCATTTAAAGGTTTATATGATAGATACTTTGGTTAATCTATAAGCTGTATAAAATTAGAAGAGGTAGTCGGAATTCAACTTCGACTACCTCTTCTAATTTTATGACTTGACTAGACGATATACTATTCACCTTATGCTATTGCATATGTCTGAATATATTTCTTTAATAATTTAGTTCCAGCTACCCAAAATAAAAGTATTAGAACTATACTGCTAACAATTTTCACCAATAGCATATCCAAATCCTGCACAACTATTATGTAAAAACTCGGAAATGAAATTTTATTCATTCTAGTTTGTGTTACCATCATATTTGCAATAATAAAAAACACTACTCACTTTGGTGCTTCAAAAGATAACCTTTGTAACGATACTGTAAATCAATATATAGTAGCCCATTTAGCAGCAATGGAAATACCACACATAACAGGAGTAAAAGCTTTTTCTGCTTCATAATCTCAGTTTTTACTGCTTTCATATCAAATTTCTTATTTCAATGATTCCTTCTGGATTTTACCCATTAATATAATAAGATGGTCCACCTACTATTGTCTCGATTCGTTTTAGCGAATCTTCCTTCTCCTTTTCATCAGTCTTACCAAAAAGGGTAACCTCTCCCGAATTTGCTGGAATAATACCTAAAAGAAGAATGCTCCTATATCAACTACACCACCGACTACCTGTGTTGTGAACAATTCACAAAATCCACTCAGGCTAGATATTCGGTACATAATATCACCAGTAGTTCTAACTTCAAAAAATGAGAAACTGCTCATTATGAGAAAAAATGTCAGAGTGCCCTAATAAGGACTCTGACATTTTTCATTTCATTATACGTTCGTTATTTATTTTGAATTAGCAGGTTCAATATTAATTGATTTTCCTCTAATTTTAGCATCTTTCATTATATCGATAACTTGTTTCGCACATTCTCTAGGAACTTCAACGAATGTGTAACGGTCGTACATATCAATTGTACCGATTAAGTCACCAGAAATTCCTGTTTCACCAGCAATAGCACCTAAGATATCACCTGGTCTTGTACCCTGTTTCTTTCCGATATTTACGAATAAACGAACCATACCATCCTCGGCACCTGTTTCACCGAAATCGAATGTATCATCATTAGCACCATTTTCACCTTGCCCGATTGCAAGCTTTAATAAAGCGGCTGCAACATCAATTGATGTAATGTCCTCTTGATTTACCCTATCTTCAATATAAGTGATAAATGTTTCTAAATCTTCATTTTCAATCACGTCTGTTACCTGATTTAATACTTTCTCAATCTTAGTACTTGTTACATCATGAACAGATGGAATTGGTTTTGCAACAATCTTAGTTTTGCAGTATCTTTGAATATCACGTAACTTGTAGATTTCTTTCCCAAATACGAAGTTGAAGGCAATACCATTTCTACCAGCACGACCTGTTCTACCAATTCTGTGTACGTAGAATTCATCATCCTGTGGTAAATCATAGTTGAATACTGCCTCTACATCATCAACATCAATACCTCTAGCTGCTACGTCTGTTGCTACAAGAATATCAGTCTGACCATTTCGGAAACGCTTCATAACACGGTCTCTCTGCTGTTGCTTCATATCACCATGAAGACCTTCTGCAAAATAACCTCTTCCTTTTAAATCCTCAACTAATTCATCCACACCTTTCTTTGTGTTACAGAATACAAGAGAAAGCTTTGGTGCGTATATATCAAGAAGACGAGAAAGTACTTCGTTCTTATTTCTACGCTTTACTTCATAATAATACTGTTCAATCTTTGGAACGGTAAGCTCTTTTTTCACTACTTTTACGATCTCAGAATTCTTCTGGAACTTTCTTGCGATATCCATAATAGGTCTTGGCATTGTAGCTGAGAAGAGAATTGTCTGACGTTCTTCTGGAATTGCTGTTAATATTGTCTCAATATCTTCACGGAATCCCATGTTTAACATTTCATCTGCTTCATCTAAAACAACCATTTTCACATGTTCCATTTTTAGAGTGTGTCTTCTCATATGGTCCATAACACGTCCAGGTGTTCCGATAACAACTTGAACACCGCCTTTTAAAGAACGTATCTGTTTTGTAATGTCTTGTCCACCATAGATAGGAAGAATTTTGATTCCATGAGAGAACTTAGATAACTTACGGAATTCTTCTGCAATCTGGATTGCTAACTCACGTGTTGGAGATAACACGATTGCCTGTAAGTTCTTATCCTTTGTATCGATCATCTGTAATAGAGGAATACCAAATGCTGCTGTTTTACCAGTCCCCGTCTGTGCCTGACCAACAATGTCCTTTCCTTCTAAAATTACAGGTATCGCTTTTGCTTGAATTGGACTTGGCTGTTCAAACCCCATCTCAGTAATTGCACGAAGTAATTTCGCGTCCAAATCAAACTCTTCGAATGTTTTTATTTCCATATATTCTTGCCCTTTCTAATAACCAAATATGGCTACTCTATCATTTACATTATGCAAAGTGTCTTTGGCATACAAGCTCCTAATTCCTTTATTCCATAAGGTTAAGACACTTTTTGCGTCGATGCAGGTACTCCTTTTATACCTGGTTCGCGCACCCATTGTGGAGCTTTTTTTATCAACCTGTAACATTTATACAACTCAATAAAAAAAGCTCCAGCCTAATGGTATGGAGCTAAGTTTTATTCTCTATGCTTCAAATGCAAGTATAACATGATAAAGTTTGGATTGTCAAGGCATTCCTAAAATTAGGGAAGTTTATTTTACCTTGATAATGCCTTAGCAACTAAATGTCCCTCTTCCATATCAATGTAAATAGTATCACGAGGTTTTACCCGATCTTGAAGTATGAGCTTTGCTGTTAAAGTTTCTACATTTTTTTGAACAAAACGTTTAAGCGGTCTTGCACCAAAGTATGGGTCATAAGCATTTTCAACGATATACCTTCTCGCAGCCTCTGATATCTCAAGTGTAAGCTCTTTATCCTCTAAACGCTTATTCAAATCTGCTACTAGCAAATCAATGATTCTATCGATATTATTCTTTGTAAGTGGTTTGAACATAATAATTTCATCTAAACGATTTAAAAACTCTGGTCGGAAATTACTGTGTAATTCATTCATAACACTTGCTTCTGCTTCTGGCTTAATATCACCATTCTCATCAATTCCCTCTAATAAATGTGTAGAGCCTAAATTAGATGTCATTATAAGGATTGTATTTTTAAAATCTACTGTTCTTCCTTGCGAATCTGTAATACGTCCATCATCTAATACCTGTAATAACACGTTAAATACATCTGGATGAGCTTTTTCAATTTCATCAAATAGTATAACAGCATATGGCTTTCTTCTTACAGCTTCCGTTAACTGACCACCCTCTTCATATCCTACATATCCTGGAGGAGCTCCAATTAAACGGCTAACAGAGTATTTCTCCATATACTCACTCATATCAATTCGGACCATATTCGATTCATCATCAAATAAACTTGCAGCCAGTGATTTTGCCAATTCGGTTTTTCCTACACCAGTTGGTCCTAGGAACAAGAAAGATCCAATTGGTTTTGTAGGGTCCTTTATACCTGCCTTTGAACGCAAAATAGCTTCTGAAACCTTCTCTACACCTTCATCCTGTCCAATCACACGTTTATGAAGTTCTTCATCTAAATGTAACGTTTTCTCTCTTTCAGACTCAGTTAGTTTTGCTACTGGGATTCCTGTCCACCTAGCAATAATCTTCGCAATTTCTTCCTCTGTAACACTTTCATGAACAAGCTCACGCTTCTCTTCTTTTAAGCGTTCCTCTTCAGCCTCTAATTGCTTTTCCAATGCTGGAAGCTTGCCATACTGCAACTCAGCTGCTTTATTTAAATCATAGTTTCTCTGCGCAATCTGTATCTGATTATGAAGCTCTTCTATCTCTTCTTTAAGTTTTTGTACTTTTTCAACACTAGCCTTTTCTTCATCCCATTTTGCCTTCTTCACTGCAAAGTCTTCACGTAAAGTTGCTAACTCAGCTTGTAATTCTTTTAAACGTTCCTGGCTAATATGATCTGTTTCCTTCTTTAATGCTGCTTCTTCAATCTCTAATTGCATAATATGGCGTCTGACATCATCTAATTCCATAGGCATAGAATTCAATTCCGTTTTTATAAGTGCACAAGCTTCATCTATCAAGTCTATTGCCTTATCTGGAAGAAAGCGGTCACTGATATATCGATTAGAAAGTGTCGCAGCTGATACAATAGATGCATCTGTAATCTTTACGCCATGGTAAACTTCATAACGTTCTTTCAACCCACGAAGAATGGAAATTGTATCTTCAACTGTAGGTTCCTCTACCATAACAGGCTGAAAACGTCTCTCAAGTGCAGCATCCTTTTCAATATACATTCTGTATTCATTTAACGTTGTGGCACCGATACAATGAAGTTCTCCCCTAGCTAACATTGGCTTTAGCATATTGCCTGCATCCATAGCACCTTCTGTCTTGCCTGCACCAACAATCGTATGAAGTTCATCAATAAATAAAATGATTTCTCCCTCGCTTTGTTTCACATCTTCAAGAACTGCCTTTAATCGTTCTTCAAATTCACCACGATACTTTGCTCCAGCCACTAATGCCCCCATATCTAAGGCAAATATCTTTTTATTCTTTAAGTTCTCTGGTACATCTCCTCGAACAATACGTTGAGCCAAACCTTCCACAACTGCTGTCTTACCAACTCCAGGTTCACCTATTAAGACAGGATTATTTTTTGACTTACGTGATAAGATACGAATTACATTACGAATCTCCTGATCTCTTCCTATTACGGGATCTAACTTCTGTTCTTTTGCTCGTTCAACCAAATCATATCCATACTTCTCTAGTGTATCGTAGGTAGCCTCTGGATTATCACTTGTCACCTTTTGATTTCCTCTTACAGTGGATAACGCCTGTAGAAATGTATCCTGGTTTATATTATATTGCTTTAATAACGGTTTAACTTCTCTATTCGCATACTTAATTATACTTAAAAATAAGTGTTCGACGGATACGTATTCGTCTCCCATCCTCTTTGCTATATCTTCAGCATAAATAAGTACTTTATTCAAATCTTCTCCTATATAAACCTGTCCTCCTGAAACCTTAGGACGTTTCTCTAAGAGCTGTCTTACTTCATTCTCAATCTGACTAGTGTTGATATCCATCTTCTTTAATAATTTAGGTATCAAACCTTCTTCTAATGTAAATAAACTTAAAAGTAAATGTTCTTGTACAATTTCTTGATTTCCATATTCATAGGCGAGTTTCTCACAATTATTAACTGCTTCCATCGATTTTTGTGTGAACTTACTGATATTCATACTGTACGCCTCCTTATGTTTATTTCATTTGTTCTATTGCAACTATAACACGTATATCAAATTATGTCAACTTATTTTTCTATAACATATTCTGCAACTTGCTATTGAATTATTCTAAAAATGTTTGATTCTTAAAATTTTCTAGAACTAAGTGTCTTCAACACTCTCAACTAAAGTAAAAAAATGTCAAAGAGTTCACAGCGAATTTTCTTATAACGCAAAAAATCCTGTAGATAATTCTACAGGATTTTAACTTAAAAGGCGACAATCAGATTTGAACTGATGATCAGGGTGTTGCAGACCCATGCCTTACCACTTGGCTATGTCGCCGTATCAACTATTATAGTTTATCAGACATTTTATAAAATGTCAAGTAAAATTTTTAAATGACTCCAAGGGGATTTGAACCCCTGTTACCGCCGTGAAAGGGCGGTGTCTTAACC
>DBKX01000096.1:2120-19651 GCA_002297865.1 Lachnoclostridium sp. UBA739 | reverse complement strand
GAACATTGGACCTGGGCGGACGGACCGATACCATGGGATAATGTAGAGTAGAACTAAGTTTAGGCGGAAGGAGAATTCGTTTATGTGGAATTATGAAAAAAGACTACAGTTTCCTGTAAATATTAAGAAAACTGATCCGAAAACAGCTCAGTTTATCATGTCTCAATATGGTGGTCCAGATGGAGAATTGGCGGCATCTTTGCGATACCTTTCACAGCGTTACACGATGCCAGATAAGGCAGTTGGAGGATTGTTAACGGATATTGGTACGGAAGAACTAGCGCATATGGAAATTATTTGTGCCATTGTATATCAGTTAACAAAGAATCTATCCATTGAAGAAGCCAGGGCAGCAGGATTCGACGCATATTATATTGACCATACAGGCGGAATTTGGCCAGCGGCAGCAGGAGGAGTTCCATTTACATCTCTAGAATTCCAGTCAAAAGGAGATGCGATTACGGATTTATTCGAAGATTTAGCAGCAGAACAGAAAGCACGCTCGACGTATGATAATATTTTGCGTTTCCTTGATGATCCCGATGTAATTGCACCAATTAAATTTTTGCGTGCGAGAGAAATCGTACACTTTCAACGGTTTGGAGAGGCCTTAGAAAAAGTGAAGGGTGATTTAGATTCCCAGAATTTTTACTTCTATAACCCAGAATTTGATAAGAAAATGTGTGGCTGCCAGAATGTGAAATAGTGTTAGCAAGAAATGTCAACTTGTAAAAAGATGCAGGTTGACATTTCTTGTTTATCTGTTATGATTAAAGCAACAAGAAAAATAGGAAGGTACATAATATGAATCAAACAATTCAGAAAACTAAAACATATGAAATGGCAGGAATTGCGGTAATGGCAGCACTTATGTGCATTTTGGGACCAATGTCTATTCCAATTGGAGTTGTGCCAATTTCATTTACCAATCTGGTCATTTATTTTGCAGTTTATCTATTAGGTGGAAAAAAAGGAACGGTCAGTTATCTCATTTATATGTTACTTGGTATATGTGGGCTGCCTGTTTTTTCAGGATATTCTAGTGGAATAGCAAAATTAGCAGGACCAACAGGTGGATATTTAATCGGTTTCACTTTTATGGCATTGATCACTGGAATTATTATAAAAAAGGCAAGATATCAATTGTTCGTAAGCGTGCTGGGAATGATTTTAGCAACATTGGTTGCATATTTGTTTGGAACAGTATGGTTTGTAATACAAGCAAAATGTACGGTTGCTTATGCTTTAGGAGTATGTGTATTCCCATTTTTAATCGGTGATTTTGTGAAAATTCTGCTTGCTGGGGTTATTTGTCCAGTACTAAGAAAACAGTTAGCAAAGGCAGGGCTTCTCTAATGTGAAAACATTGATAACAAGTGCATTTGCAGATGCATATAATAGTATTAAAGTATAATTGATAAAATGAATCAATAATCGTTGACAGGTTTAAAAATGCTATGTTAAAATAGTTACGTTCTACATGAGGGAGTAATTGGCGCGTTGCGTGGCAAGTCAACATACTGACCAGACGGTCTGGCTTGTCTTAAATAATGAGACTCATGTATGGCCTTTGTGCTGTACATGAATATATTTCCCATTAGAATGAATCGAAAAGAAAATATAAATCAGGTATAGCCATGGCATACCTGATTTTTTTTACCTTATAGGAAAGTCCTCTGCGAGTCCTTCCCTATAAGGTAAAAAAGCCCCTAAAAAGCAGGGGCTGGATGCACACGAGCGGGTAAGGAAGATTGTCGCTAAAAGACAGCGACACCTGCTCGGCGCGGCAAAGTGTGAGTTCCTTAAAAAAACTTAAGTCGCGAGGGTGTGAGGAACTTACACTTTGTTTTCCTTTGTAGGAATAGATTAAAATAAAATGAATAAGATGAATGTGAAAGGTGGAGACAATGAGTTTTCAAGAAATATTTTTAATCGGTGTAGGACTTTCTATGGATGCATTTGCAGTAGCATTGTGTAAAGGACTTAATATGAAAAAAGTAAATTATGTGCATACTGTAATCATTGCATTATTCTTTGGCGGATTTCAGGCTGTGATGCCACTGCTAGGATGGTTCCTTGGCAAGAATTTTGAATCTTACATTAAAAGCGTCGATCACTGGATTGCATTTGCTTTGCTGGCTTATATTGGTGGGAAGATGGCATATGAAGCAATCAAAAGTGATGATGAGGAGGAAGAAACAAGTGCCAAAGGAGAAAAGCTGGATTTAAAAGAGTTAACGATTATGGCAATTGCTACTAGTATTGATGCATTGGCAGTAGGAATTACGTTTGCATTCCTGCAGGTATCCATTGTAAGTTCAATTACCATTATCGGTATTACAACCTTTATGTTATCCATTATTGGAGTTATGATTGGAAACCGCTTTGGTATGAGATTTAAAAGTAAAGCGGAACTTGCAGGGGGAATTATTTTAGTACTAATAGGTCTTAAAATTCTATTAGAACATCTAGGAATTCTTGTTTTCTAAATTCTTTATTGGACATAATCCAAACAACCTGACATATAGTTATATAAGGCTAATATGTTAGGAGGGTTGGATTTTGTTATGTCTAACCAATTAAAAAGAGTAATCGTTTCACTTATTGTGATTGTGGCAGCCATATACACTTATCATAATGTGAGTAATATGGCAGATGACTCTTATCCAAAATATATTTTCCTTTTTATAGGTGATGGAATGGGGAGTGCGCAAATTCAGATGGTATCAGATTATCTGGGGACAATAGAACATCCAGATACAATAAAACCAGAAAAATTGTCCTTTCTAAAATTCCCATCAACAGGCCTGGCGACGAATTATGATATGATGTCATACATACCAGATTCAGCATCCTCAGGCTCTGCTATTGCGAGTGGTAAGAAGATTCCGACAGGCTCTATAAATTATGCCAAAGATAAAACTTTTCAGACAATTGCGGAAAAGTTGTATCAAAAGAAACATTATAAGGTGGGAATCATATCTTCCGTTAATATCAATCACAAGACACCAGCCGATTTCTATGCTCATCAAGTAAGCAGAAAAAATGATTATGACATTGGAATTGAGTTAATAAAAAGCCAGTTTGATTTTTTTGCAGGAGGAGGCTTTCGTGGGGAATATGGAATAGATGGGACGAAAGAATCGCTAAATCAGTTAGTTAAGAAAGCAGGTTATTCCGTTTATGAAGTAGGAAATGAATCAATTTGTAAAGATAGAGGAAAAAGAAAACAGATTCTGTTGTCTAAAAAACAGGACAGCCAAGGAGCATTGCCTTATATAATGGATGATAAGGAACAGCTTGGGGCATTAAAAGGTTTTGTGAAACAAGGAATTTCCTGTCTAAAAACCAACCATGAACAAGGTTTCTTCCTCATGGTAGAGGGTGGAAAAATAGACTGGGCATGTCATCAGAACGACACTGCCACCTGTATACAAGAAATTTTGGGGCTCAATGAGGCAGTAGAGGAAGCCGTACAGTTTTATAATAAACATAAAAAAGAGACATTGATACTTGTGACAGCAGATCATGAGACAGGAGGACTTTCTTTGGGATACTCAGCCACAGGGTATAGTTTATATCTGGAACACTTGAACAATCAGAAGATATCCTATGAGCAGTTTTATAATCAGTATGTGACAAAATACAGAAAAGAAAACACAGATTTTCAAGAAGTTCTTTCTGATGTAGAAGAATTGTTTGGGATTACAACAAATTCAAATAAGCAGCAGGAGTTAGGGATACATAGTGTTCTAACATACAGCCAACTAAAAGCATTAGAGGGTGCATATATAGAGACATTGCAGATTGGAACGCAGAAGCAAAGTCATATGACAGAGAAGGAATATACGATGCATGGCAAAAACGATCCATTTATCAGTCAGATTTTAAGAATATTAGCAAATAAATCAGGAGTAAACTGGTCAACGAATGGACACTCCGGTGTATGTGTTCCAGTGTTTGCAATAGGCAACGGACAGGAATTATTTGATGGATATTATGATAATACTGATATCTGTAAGAAATTAGAGAAACTTACTGGAATATAAAAAAAGCCAGGGTGAAAGAAACGTTCACTCCGGCTTAGGTAGTTAAAGGCGTTCATAGTCATAAGGAAGGAGCCTGTGGTAATAACAGTCGTTAAGGTTAAAACAATACATATATTCATCAATCGATTTGTCTTTGAAGGAAAATACATATTGAAATTCTTCATTGTTCACTTCTTCTATGAGATACTCTGAATCATAGCGCTCGAATACTTGCTTTACATCTAAAAGAGTAAACTTATGGGTTCTGGCAAGTTCAATAATATCTTTTAGAAAAGGTTTGTTTTCGTATTGGCACATAATTTTTTCCACACCTTTACTGGTAACCGTAAATTGAAAACGTTGCTTTGCCAGCCTGATTATAAGAAGTTCTTCTGGGGCATTCAGTTCTGTTAATAACTCTTCTAGAGCAGTCAGACATTCAGAANNGCAGTCTGATAGCCAGAATCAAGCAAATAGTTAAGAAGCCCTAAGTCGTAATAAATACTGATGGATGTATTCCTTTCATAACCGATTTTGACAATGCCTTCGTAAATGGTAGAGTTAACGCTGTTTAATAATCTGCAAAATTTTTGGTTCATTGTGTATAGTGGTCAAATGACCGTCCATCCTTTCTCTCTGTTTTATTCATTATTAGCATAAATGTATTAACATTTCAACTAGCAATTATGGAAAACAGCTATATAATTTATAGAAATATAGAAAATAACATTGTTAGTAAAGTGTGTTTGTTATATAATTATTATATGCATAAGAATATTTACTTATAAGGGGTGCTTATTATGAAATTGAGTATGAAAGTAAAAGTGATAGCTGCAGTAGTCTTAATGATGGCTTTAACTTTGGGTATTAGCGTAATTAGCCAGTCGTCATTAATGGATGTAAGACAGACAACAGTTGCTGTGAAAAATGGAAGTGGCAGTCGTATCCTTGAAATTCAGAGTATTAATACACAATATGTGGAAACACAAACCAATCTTCTTACTTTTTTCACTGCCAGTGATGAGGAAGAAAGGCAGGAAGTAAAAGAGGCACAAAAGGCAATCTTTCAACAGCTAATTAAGGTAATTGAGGCGTATAAGGACAGTGCGGCAGAAAAGGAAGACAGCAGCAATGCAGAAAAACTTTTAGATTTAGCAGACTCTTACAGTAATTATTTTGAAAGTTACTTGAAAGGAAACGTTGATGTTTCGGACGTGACGAAAGCAGGTGAAAAAGTTGGACTTCTGCTTAACGAAATGATTACTGAGAATGCAACTTCTAGTAATAGGCAGCAGACAAGTTTGATTCGGACAGCAGATAAGGCGACCCGTTCTATAAACATATGCAATGTAGTAGTACTACTTGTAGCAATTGCTATGGCAATTAATTTAGTCTTTCTTATTGTCGTTCCAATTGAACGTGTAAAGAAACAGCTTGATACAATTATAAAGAAACTAAATCGCAATAAGTTCGATACCAATGACCGCATTTACATAAAATCAAAAGATGAAATAGGAAACATGGTTGATAACATTAACCTGCTCATTGAAAAGATGGGAAATGTATTATTACTCATTAGTGAGGATTCTAACAAATTAATTAATAGCGTGAAAGTGGTATCTGGTAAGGTAACAGAGACGAATACATCAGTTGGTGATTCTTCAGCAGCTATGGAAGAGTTAGCGGCAAGCATGCAGGAAATAGCAGTTGCCACCCAGGAACTCACAGCCAATTCAGACGAAATCTACGGGCAAATGGTCAAAATTGCCGAGAATGCAAAAGATGGTTCTGCATTTGCAAGTAAGCTAATGAAAGAAGCAAAGGCAAGCAGAAAGCAGGCAAATAACAGTAAGGCAGAAACCAAAGATGTGATGGAAGAAATCAGCAGTGACTTATTAAAATCAATTGCGAATAGCAGACAGGTAGATAAAATTGATGAACTGACAGAGGAAATTTTAAGTATTTCTGCCCAGACGAATCTTTTAGCATTGAATGCATCAATTGAAGCAGCAAGAGCTGGTGAAGCAGGAAAAGGATTCTCCGTTGTTGCGGACGAAATACGTGAGCTGGCAGACACAAGTAAAGAGACAGCCAATACCATTCAAGAAATCAGCAAGCTAGTTCAGAAGGCAGTACATAAATTATCCAGTGATTCTTCAAAGATGATTGAATTTATTGAAAAAACAGTTATGGGTGATTATGATAACTTTGTGGAAATGGCTGCACATTATTATGATGGTGTTCATGATATTGATAAGATGTTTTGTGATTTTTCAAAAATGTCCACTGAGTTGCAAGAGACTATGCAGACTGTAGATCACTCCATTCACCTAATTGCAGACACCATTGAAGAAAGCTCAGGTACAATCAATTCCGTTGCAGACAATGCATCGGATATGGTATCCGCGATGGAAGGGGTTACTGGAGAGATGAAAGTCAGTGAAGAAGTGTCGAAAGCACTTTTAGGAGAAGTAAAGAAATTCATTAACTAATAGATATTAAAGAAAAGAAGAAAGCTGTCGATTCAGCACTTGTAAATACAGGTTATGAATCGTACAGCTTTTTTCCATTGACGGAAGCGAGAGTTCGTTTTATACTAATTCATAGTAAGTTGATATATAAACTATATTTTAGGAAGGTGATCGCATGCTGTATTTTGATTATGCGGCAAACACGCCGGTTGATGCAGAGGTATTATCTGCTTTTATAGACGAAACAAAAAATATTTATGGAAATGCGAATTCTCATCATCAATGTGGAAGAGAAGCCAATCAACACATGATGGAAATGACAGAAGAGATTGCAAAGCTGCTTTCTGTAAAGCCTAATGAAATTATATACACATCTGGAGCAAGTGAGTCCAATAACCTTGCGATTAAAGGTGTGGCAAAGATAAATAGAAATCAAGGAAAACATATTGTTTCAACGTATCTGGAACATTCTTCTGTTAGTGCAGCATTAACAGCCCTACAAAACGAAGGATACGAGATTGATTTAGTGGATATAGAACGAGATGGACGAGTTGACTTAGAACATTTAGAGGAACTGATACGTAAGGATACCGTGTTAGTGTCTGTTTGCTATGTAGACAGTGAACTAGGAGTTGTTCAGCCAATCAAAGAAATTGCAGAACTGGTAAAAAGGTCTCCAAACTGTAAGCTTCATGTAGATGCAACCCAAGCTATAGGAAAAATTCCAGTTGACTTAGATGGCATAGATTTGTGTTCTTTTGCACCTCATAAATTTTTTGGCCTAAATGGTTGTGGAGTATTGGTCAGAAAAGAAGATACGATTATTGAGCCAATGATTCATGGTGGGGTGTCAACCACTATGTATCGTAGCGGAACCCCTTCGCCGGGCATGACAGCATCCATATTAATGGCACTTAAAAAGGCATTAAAAGAACAGCCTAATCGTTATGAGCGTGTGAAAGCTTGTAATGAAAAAATTCGAAAGGCATTGGAAAAGTACCCACTGGTGCGAATTAATAGTCCAGAAGATGCGATGCCATTCATTTTAAATGCGAGTGTGAAAGGAATTAAGGCAGGAGTATTTCAGGAAGCACTTGACAAACATGGAGTCTGTATTTCAACTAAGTCTGCATGTTCAGTGCCCAATACACCATCAAGGCCAGTATTTGCGGTGTCCAGAGATAAAAAGAACGCTATGTCATCCTGGAGGCTAAGTTTCAGCCACATGACAACAGAGGAAGAAGTAGAGCAGTTTTTAACGATTTTTGATACTTGCTATAATGAATTGACTAGTTAGCAGGTAGTATGGTGAAGGAGATAGAAATGGAAAAGTATTTAGAGATAGAACGTAGTTTAATTACCAAGTATAGAAAACCAATTTGGAGAAAGTTTGTAAAGGGAGTACAAGAGTACGACTTAATCCAAGAAGGTGATAAAATTGCAGTGTGTATATCAGGTGGAAAAGATTCCATGTTGATGGCAAAACTGCTTCAGGAACTGCAAAGACATGGAAAATATAAGTTTGAGCTTGTGTTTCTTGTTATGAATCCTGGATATAATGAGATAAACAAACAAACGATTATAAACAACGCAAAACTTTTAAATATTCCGATTACCATGTTTGAAACACAGATTTTTGATATTGTGGCAGAAGTAGATGAAAGTCCTTGTTATCTTTGTGCAAGAATGAGAAGAGGACACTTATACAAACATGCCAAAGAGCTAGGATGCAATAAAATTGCCCTAGGACACCATTTCAACGATGTGGTAGAAACAGTGCTTATGGGAATGTTCTATGGAGGACAAGTGCAGACGATGATGCCAAAACTTCATAGCAAGAATTTCGAAGGCATGGAATTAATCCGTCCGATGTATCTGATTGAAGAGGATGACATTATCGCATGGAAAACCTATCATGAACTTACATTTATTCAGTGTGCATGCAGATTTACAGAAAACTGCAGCATCTGCGATAATGGCGGTGGTGGTTCGAAACGTCAGGAAATGAAAGTATTAATTAAAAAGTTAAAGAAAAATAACCCGAACATTGATAAAAATATTTTTAGAAGTATGCATAATGTAAATTTAGATACGCTGATTGGGTATCATACCGCCACAGAGCAGTACAATTTCCTTGATACGTATCAAGAAAGATAGAAGGTGAACGTTATATGAAGGTATCTTCAAAAGGAAAATATGCAGTACGATTCATGTTAGATCTAGCAGTAAATGACGTTGGTGAATACATTCCTTTAAAAGCAATTTCATCAAGACAGGAGCTGTCAGAAAAGTTTTTGGAACAGACCAGTTCTCTTTTATGTAAGGCAGGACTGGTCAAAAGTACTCGTGGCTCCAATGGCGGTTATAGGCTTGCCAAGAGACCAGAAAATTACACTATAGGAATGATTCTTCGTTTAACCGAAAGCACTCTTATGGAAGAATACGAAAGTAGAGAAGACCAGGTTTCCGGTTATACCAATGAAGCAACAGTCGATTTGATGTTTCAGATGATGTCAGAGAAAATTACAGCATGCATGAATGAAATGACATTGCAGGATTTAGTAGAGATGTATCAGAATACAAGGTTTGATGATTATGTAATTTAGAAAAATCTTTCATTTAATTGGAAATGAGGAATTGCGAAATGGCTAAAAAAACAGTATACTTATACTATTATGGTTCGAATCAATGTGAAAATCCGAGTTTTTAGATGGAGGAGATTATGAAAGATTTAGACTTAAGGAAAAAAATAATCGTCATAACTTATGCTGCACTGCTGTTATTCGTGGTTATGAAATTCGATTTCGTAAGAGGAATACTAGGTGATGTGACACATATCTTGTCGCCATTCTTCTTGGGGATTGTTCTTGCATTTGTCTTAAATAAACCGATGTGTTTTTTCGAAAGACTGCTTAGTAAAAAAATAAAGAAAAAAGGTTCTGTAAGAGGGTTATCCATTACGATATCCTTTCTGATTTTCTTGCTAGTTATAGTAGCGGTGTTCTGGTTCATCGTTCCACAGCTTATAATCAATGCGAATATGTTCATTTCACGTACTACAATTTATATAAACCGAATCGAGAGATGGATTAACGATTTGAATTATAAATATAATCTGCAGAGTGTAGATTTAGAGAAGCTATTTGGACAGCTGACAGATGTAATTCAGTCAGTATCTACATTTGTGGTAAATTACATTGGTGATATTGTTCCAAGGTTAATTACCGTAACAACCAACCTGG
Source organism: Lachnoclostridium sp. UBA739 (assembly GCA_002297865.1). The sequence goes on along the minus strand of DBKX01000096.1, from coordinate 9,910 downwards.
TAAGTTTTATTTTCAATCTGGTTATTACCATTGTTTTTGCCATTAATCTTCTTGCTGCAAAAGAAACCATTTTGAAGCAGATCGGTCAATTGAACCGTGCATATATTCCAGAAAAATACGCTGCAAAGAATGAAAAGGTTGCAACAATTGTCAATGATATTTTTGGAAAATACTTAATTGGCCAGGTAACAGAAGCATGTATTCTTGGTGGTTTGTGCTTTATTGGCATGAAGATCTTCCGTTTCGATTATGCAATATTAATCAGTACTTTGATCGCAGTGACTGCATTGATTCCAGTTGCAGGAGCTTGGATTGGTGGAGGGTTGTCATTCCTTCTATTAGCACTTGTTTCTCCTTTGAATGCAATCATGTTCTTTATTTATTTAACCGTTTTACAACAGTTAGAAAACAATTTAATTTATCCAAGAGTCGTTGGAAGTTCCATTGGTCTTCCAGGAATCTGGGTTATTTTTGCAGTTACTGTTGGTGGTGGTTTGTTTGGACTTCCAGGTATTATGCTTAGTGTACCTACTATGTCTGTAATCTATGCATTAGTGGGAGAAAATGCAAAGAATCGTTTGAAACGTAAGGCTAGTAAATAACGGTAAGGAATAAAATAATCAAATTTTATGAATAAAAACCTTCTTTGCGGTAAAATATTAATAATTCTTTCGCACAGGAGGTTTTTTGATAAAGAAAAGAAAAAACGAGAACGCAAGAAACAGGATTGTAGAATTGTTGATTTTTATTATGTTTTAGAATATTTTTTTCAATGTAATGATAACGCAAATGTTTATTATTATAATGCAGAAAATGCTGAAGGGAAAATTACGAATGATGGGATAATCAACGGATTAAATTGGATGGTAAAAAACTCTGTAAAAAAGGTAAACATAAGTCTTAGTAACAAAAAAAAGTATTTGGAACTGGAAAAATGGATAGACGAACATAAAGATACTATAAAAGTATTTGCTAGTTATAATAATGTGCATAACACGAATGATTATCCAGCAATGTTTAAAAATGTATATGCATCAGGGACAGACAGTAATATAGACTATAAGAGTATTGATTTTCATTACAGAAGTAATAGAATTGTCATGTGTCATGGTTTAAAAAGAATAATGTTATATCGGGGGAATTCCTTTCTATCAGTTTATTCAATGATGAAAAATTAGTATCATTTATTTTGTAAAAGAAGGAGAGATACAAATGAAAATATTGGTGGATTATGGATATTATGCAGACATCTTAGAATGTCCAACTGAAATTGGGGAACAAATAAATCAATTACAGTATAAATTTGACAAATGGCTGGTTGAACATAAAAATGAACATAATTTGTGGTTTCATGATGAAATAGAAGGAGATATCTTAAGTTTCGGAGCACAAGACTTTGCAGATTGGATAAATAAATACTATATAAAAGACTTGAAAAATAAAGTTACGATAATAGCTACTCAAATTCGACCTTCGAAAGAAGAAAGGCGATTGCCCATAATTTATATATAATATGTCAGTACTAAGTATGGTTATTCAGAGTGTTAAAGTAAGTAGCGGTGAGGAAAAAAGACTTTTCGTAATAAAATAACCCCTCGCCACTGTCTAGTAAGTGAACTAATTGAAGAATATGGCATACTATGCTATAATGTATTGAGATTCTGTTAGAACATAGTAAGGTATTGCTTTATAAGTACAATCTGTATGTGCATAGGCAGTATCTTACTATCTGATTCAATGGAGGTAAATATGGAAAAGTATAAAATCTTAGTAAAGGGTATTGTACAGCACGATGATAAATACTTACTTGTAAAACGCTGGTATGACGACAGAATAGAAGATCCTTACCAATGGGAGTTTTTAGATGGTCAGGTTATATTTGGGGAATCTCCTGATAAGGCTGTTGTACGAATTGTAGCAGATAAAACTGGAATTGATGCTTACATAGGTAAAATTATGTACACATGGTCTTTCATGATGGGAGATGTATGTAATATAGGCTTGTCTTATTTATTGGAGACAGCCCATGAAGAGGTTGTATTGTCCGAAGACCTGATTGAATATAAGTGGGTTACAAAAGATGAGATCAAACAGTACATTACGAATCCAAGTGTACTAAAAGATATAGAAAAAAGCCTAACAGGCGAACTATAACATACAACAGAATATAAGAAAGGCTTGGTAGAATATGATTAACAAATTAGTGAAGAAAATTGAAGAGTTACAGGCACCAATTGTAGTAGGGTTAGACCCAATGCTTAACTATGTTCCAGAACATGTAAAAGCAAAAGCATTTGCAGAGTATGGAGAGACTTTAGAAGGTGCGGGAGAAGCGATCTGGCAGTTTAACAAAGCAATTGTAGATGCAACTTGTGATTTGATTCCAGCAGTTAAACCTCAGATTGCCATGTATGAGCAGTTTGGAATTCCTGGTTTACAGGCATTTAAGAAAACGGTAGATTACTGTAAAGGAAAAGATTTAGTCGTAATTGGTGATATCAAACGTGGTGATATTGGTTCTACTTCAGGCGCTTATGCAACTGCTCATGTTGGTCAGGTTCAGGTTGGAAAAAACAAATTCCGTGCGTTCGATGAGGACTTTGTTACAGTGAATCCTTACCTTGGATCGGATGGTGTAAAACCATTTATTGATGTATGTAAGGAAGAAAAAAAAGGTATTTTCGTACTTGTTAAGACATCCAATCCATCCAGTGGAGAATTCCAGGATCGTTTAGTGGAAGGAAAGCCTTTATATGAATTAGTTGGAAAAATGGTTGATGAATGGGGTCAGTCTCATATGGGTGACGCTTACAGCTATGTAGGTGCAGTAGTGGGAGCTACTTATCCTGAGATGGGTAAAGTGTTAAGAAAATTAATGCCAAAAACTTATATTCTAGTACCTGGTTATGGTGCCCAAGGCGGTAAAGCAAAAGATTTAGTTCCGTATTTTAACAAAGATGGTTTGGGAGCCATTGTTAACTCTTCCAGAGGAATTATAGCAGCATATAAGCAGGCCAAATATGAGAAGTTTGGTCCGGAGGCGTTTGATGCAGCGTCCAGACAAGCAGTTCTTGATATGAAAGAAGATTTACTTGGTGCATTGGCAGGTAAGTAAATGTAATGTCTTTTGAATAAAGTAAATGAAATAAAATAGAGGGAAGTAACGGATGTGACTGTTACTTCCCTCTATGATTATTCGCTCTTTGCAATTTTTCTAATCTGTAAAATACCAGCATTTACTGCAGGAATCATTAATATTAGGATAGTTAAAATCCCCTCTATTCCAATATAACCGATGTTATAAGTGAAGGAATACCAGAATACATTTTGGTCTCCAGCATATTCGGCAAAGAAGATAACACCACTTAACACTGCAAAGAAGAGTCGTCCTGTAATTCCTAAGAGATAACCTTTTATTAAACCATATTTGGATTTGGAAAATACACCACTAAGTCCTAAAGCACCAAATGCAAGTGGGTAGTCTACTAGAATCTGAACAGGATGTACAAAGTATGGTTTCACAATGAGCTGTAGAAGACCATATGCAATACCTGTTATAATTCCGGTGTATGTACCGTACAGATATCCGACAAAAGTGATAAAGAACATACTCATAAAGGTAATCGAACCACCCATTGGAGCTTCAAATAATTTAACAAAAGATAAGGCAAATGCCAGTGCCATGCAAACTGAGCAAAAAGCAAGTTCTCTAGTATTGATTTTGTGAGAATCTTTTTTGCTGTGGAGGGTAGAAGCAAGCAGCAATATAATTAAAATTAATGCAATAAAAAGTATATAGCCGGGTGTCTTCAGACGACCACCATCTTTATTTAACTCTAAAAAGTGTTGAAACATAAAAAAACCTCCTGTGTAGCTTGTAACCGCATGGGGAGGAATCTAAAAATGCTTCCTTACGCCAGAATTATCTGGATCAAGTAATAAGGGTCAGTGAAAATCACTTCTCAGCGAATGCTCCCCTAGCAGTAACATTATTATTAACAAACAAACTATAACAGGAAATGAGAAGGTTGTCAAATGGTGTTATATTTACTATAATTTAAACGTATAAAAAATATGAAGAATAGGATGGAAATCATGGCAGAAAAAGTAAAAGCACAAGCTGTAGTGATAAGCATGGAACAGCTTGCAGGTGACATTTACAGCTTATGGATTAAGGAACAGACGATAGCCAATCAGGCAAAAGCAGGGCAATTCATTTCTTTTTTTAGCAAGGATGGAAGCAAATTATTGCCTCGCCCAATCAGCATTTGTGAAATAGATAAAGCCAATGGTGCTCTTCGAGTTGTATTTCGAGTTGTTGGATTCGGAACAAAAGAATTTTCTCAGTTAAAAGAGGGCGAAACAGTAGATGTGATGGGACCTTTAGGAAATGGCTATACATTTGAAGGGAAAAAAGCCTTACTAATTGGTGGCGGAATCGGTATCCCACCAATGCTAGAACTTGCAAAATCCCTCTCTATTGAAAAAAGTATTGTGTTAGGCTACCGTACCAATGACTTATTCTTAAAAAATGATTTTGAAACATATGGAGACGTTTACGTTTCTACGGAAGATGGCACAGCAGGTACAAAAGGTAACGTAATTGATGCTATCAAGGAACATAACATAGATGCAGATATTATCTTCGCATGCGGTCCAACTCCAATGCTTAAGGGAGTGAAAGCATATGCTGCCGAACATGGTATTAAGGCACAGCTTTCACTTGAAGAAAAAATGGCTTGTGGAATTGGTGCCTGTCTAGCATGTGTCTGTAAGTCAAAAGAAAAAGATCACCATTCCAATGTGAATAATAAACGTGTCTGCAAAGATGGTCCAGTTTTCTACGCAGATGAAATTGATGAATTTTAAGCAGAACAGGAGAGAACGGTATGAATATGAAAGTAAATCTTGCAGGAGTAGAACTGAATAATCCTGTTATGACAGCTTCTGGTACTTTTGGTTCTGGAGCAGAGTATAGTGAATTTGTTGATTTGAATAAGCTAGGTGCAGTGGTTACAAAGGGAGTTGCCAATGTTCCATGGCAAGGTAATCCTACTCCGAGGATTGCAGAAACATATGGCGGAATGATTAATGCAGTAGGTCTTCAGAATCCTGGTATTGACTTATTTATAGAACGTGATATTCCATTTCTTAGGAAATATGATACGAAGATCATCGTAAATGTATGTGGAAGAACAACAGAAGATTATTGTGAAGTGGTAGAACGCTTGGCTGATCAGCCTGTTGATATGCTGGAAATTAACATTTCTTGTCCCAACGTGAAAGAGGGAGGAATCGCCTTTGGACAGAATCCTAAGGCGGTTGAAGCTATCACAAAGGAGATTAAGAAAATTGCAAAGCAGCCAGTGATTATGAAGTTAAGCCCAAATGTAACAGATATTACGGAAACAGCCAAAGCGGCTGAAGCAGGCGGAGCAGATGTACTTTCTTTGATTAATACTTTAACAGGAATGAAAATTGACATTAACAGAAGAACATTTGCAGTTGCTAATAAAACTGGAGGGTTATCCGGTCCAGCAATCAAACCAGTTGCAGTACGTATGGTTTATCAGGTTGCACAAGCTGTTAAGGTTCCGATTATCGGTATGGGTGGAATTATGACAGGTGAAGATGCCATTGAATTTATGATGGCAGGGGCTACTGCAGTGTCGGTGGGAACCGCTAATTTCCACAATCCGAGAGCAACAATGGACATTCTTGCTGGGATGGAGTCATTTATGAAGCTACATAATGTAAATGACGTGTGTGAGTTTATAGGGTGCGTAAAATAAACAGATATAGACTTAGTGCAACCTTTCTAATAGTTGCAAGATAGAAATGGGAATGTTATAATATTCTAAATGTGTTTGAATAAACCAGTTGCGGTTTGTACTAGAAGCTGGTAGCACAAAAGAGTATAGATAAAAAAGTCACACTATGACAGAATTGAGGAGAATTGAAGATGGAACAATATAAGAAGGAATTTATAGAATTTATGGTAGATTCTAATGTGTTGAAGTTTGGAGATTTTGTAACTAAGAGTGGAAGAAAGACCCCATTTTTCATTAACACAGGGTTTTATCGTACAGGTTCACAGCTTCGTAAATTAGGCCAGTACTATGCAAAAGCAATTAAAGAAAAATTTGGAACTGATTTTGATGTATTGTTTGGACCAGCTTATAAGGGAATTCCACTAAGTGTTGCCACTTCAATGGCTCTAAACGAGTTCTATGAAAAAGACATTCGTTACTGTTCAAACCGTAAGGAAGAAAAAGACCATGGTGATACAGGTATTTTACTTGGCAGTCCTATAAATGATGGAGATCGCATCGTTATGATTGAAGATGTTACAACATCTGGTAAATCTATTCGTGAAACTATGCCTATTATCAAGGCACAGGGCAAAGTACAGGTGCTAGGTCTTGTTGTTTCTGTAAATCGTATGGAAAGAGGAACTGGCGAGAAAAGTGCGTTGGATGAGATAGAAGAAACGTATGGAATGAAAGCAACAGCGATTGTTTCGATGGAAGAAGTAGTGGAACACTTATACAATAAACCTTATAAGGGTAAAATAGTGATTGACGATAAGATAAAGGCAGCAATTGATGCCTACTATGAAGAATATGGCGTAAGATAGCTTGGAGGGATTTTATGAATGAAAAAGTCTATAGTACTATGAAATCTACTGGAGTAGTGAATATCGTCTTCGGTATTGTTACAATTGTCATGGGAATTGCAACAGGAATTGTTATGCTTGTATGTGGTGCTAGACTATTAAAGCGTAAGTCAGAAGTTATGTTCTAAATGTCGAAAATGCTAATATAATGAAAAACGAAAATCAAATTACCCTATTTACATTCTGGTGTGAATAGGGTATTATTATCTACACAAGAAATGTTCTATTTCTTATTTTCTATTAATTCTAAGTAATTTCTATTTTTTTACCCATTATTTAATGTGTAATACCAGTGATGAAACAAACCATGAGTGTTTTACGTGAGAAAGGAGTTTCAGAATGAAAGTAGCATTTTGGAGTAACAGTAGTGGAAGGGCAGGCACGACCAGCAATATGGTTTGCATCAGTATATTGTGTGCTATGCTGGAACGTAAGAAGTCCGTATTGTTTGAGAATCATTATAGTCTCAATGGATTGGAACAAGCTTTTGTTCATGGAAAGGAAAAGCGTATGAGTATACTGAAAGAAGAATTTGCGTATTACGATCAGCGAGGTTTAGATGGATTAATTCGGCGGGTTCATTCTAATTATACATATGAGGAGATTATGGAAGATGTGTCTATGAAGTTTTTGGATAATATGCTTTATTATTTACCAAAAAGTCATGACATGAATAGTGAATATTTCGAATTTGAGTTAAATCAAGTGATAAAACCTTTGATTTGTTTGCTAGACAGGACGTTTGATTTTGTATTTGTTGATACTGCACCGAATAACTCGCTTTCTACTAAGTTAATATTGGAAGAGACTGATTTAGTTATTGTTAACCTATGTCAGAATAAAATTATCTTAGATCATTTCTTTGCAAATTATCAGTCATTACTTGATAAATCTATTTTTCTTATTGGCAATTATTATGACCAGTCAAGGTTCAATCTCAATACAATTTGTCGAAGATACCAGATTCCAAAAAATAGGATTGGCACTGTACCATTTAACCTAGAGTTTGCAGATGCAGTCAGTGGAGGAAGTGTTGTGGAGTTTCTTATGCGTAATTTGGCTTGTAAGAAGCAGGATGAAAATTATTATTTTATAAGCCAAGTAAAAAAATCGG
>DBKX01000096.1:0-2092 GCA_002297865.1 Lachnoclostridium sp. UBA739 | reverse complement strand
AACGATTAGGAGGAGAGGAGGTAACTGTTGTTTCGTAAGAAGAAGGAACTTATGAATGAAAAGTGCTATCCTGACTATGAGAGTCTTAAGTGGGAAGTAAATGCACATATTGCGAGGGCGTTAAGACAGAATCCTTATGAAATGGTTCGGACTCAAAAGGAATTGGAAGCAAACATGAAGTTTAAGAGAGATCTTCGTAAAGCAATTAGGGGAGGTGCAGTTGGAAATTATAACGCGAAGATTTTTATTCGTGATTTTATGAAGGAGCTTATGGTTGTTCGATTAAAAATTTCAGAAGAGCAGTTAGATGCCATTTTTCCATTCGGTAATCCTTACAAGCTTTCTTCTAGAGAGCAGTTTTCCATACTGATCTATCACTTTGAAAGAAAATATGGTGAGGATGCTTTTCAAAATCTGATGGAACAGTATCAGCTTGCTACACCAAGATATGACGAGAATGAGGAACGATATTATGAGATTAGTGAAACGGACATAAAAGAAATCTATCAAGAAGAAGGTATGATACCCCTCTCTTATGTGGATAAAGTAAACATTATCGCACAGAGAATATATGAAGATACAAAAGGGAACGGTCCTATCGATGAATTGTTTTATCTAGCATTAGATGGGATAAGTGGAGGCGTTTCGGGAAATGCCTTATCAGAAAATGATTTTATATTTGGCGAAGGGCAAACCTATTCCTATCAAAGTATCTGGATTTTTTATCAGGGAAAGTCAATCTATCTTTCATTTCTTCATTTTACATCTCAAAAGGAGTTTATTCGAATTTGCAAAAACATATATCGTTACCAGAATCCAGGGCAGCTATCTCAGAAGAGAGGCTACATTGTCAATGAAATGGCAGATGGTTCTCGTGTTGCTGTGGCAAGACCACCTTTTTGTGAAAGCTGGGTGTTCTTTATTCGTAAATTTAATTCGGTCTGTCAAAAACAGATGGATGCCTTGCTCATTGACAAGAACAAAAGGCTTCCAATTCAGTTGATTAAGTGGGCGATTAAAGGCTGTCAGAATATTGGGATAACAGGCGAGCAGGGAAGTGGAAAAACAACATTATTAATGTCCATGGTTAATTTTATGAAACCAAGCTATAATCTGCGAGTGCAGGAAATAGCGTTTGAATTGCATCTTAGAAAGTTGTATCCAACCCGTAATATAGTTAGTTTTCGAGAAACGAATACGATAACGGGACAGGAGGGACTTGACTTTCAGAAAAAAACCGATGGTACAGTTAACCTTCTTGGTGAAGTAGCTTCTAATGAGGTATGCTCTTGGATGGTTCAAATGGCTCAGGTAGCCTCTAATTTTACAGTGTTTACCCATCATGCGAAAACAACAAAGGATTTACTGTATTCTTTTCGTAATGCTTTGCTTATGAAAGGTGGATTTTCAGAAGAGAGAATTGCACTAGAACAGGTGGTTCATGTAATCCATTTTGATATCCATATGAAAAAAGCAGAGGATGGACATCGGTATATTGAAAGAATAACAGAAATAAGAGAGCGCGAAATAGGTTGCAACGGTAGTTCTGTGGGCATGTTTGAAACGAGGGATTTGATCTTATACCGAGACGGTGGTTACGTAATTGCAAATAATCTAAGTGATGATGCACAAGGCAGAATCATGACAGCATTGAACAAAGAGGAGAAAGGGGAATTTATAAGCTTCCTTCGAGATTGGAGGGGACGAACGGGTGAATAGACTAAGACAGATGATTTCAATACATAATCTTACTTACATAGTAATTGGGTTAGTTAGTTTCGTGCTTTTGGTGATTTATTGGAGACAGAAGAAAAGTGAAGGGCGAGAAAGAAAAAGATTAAAATCATTTATTGTATTTCTCGACCATGTTTTTTATGAGTATACAATAAGTCAATGTGTGGAGGAGGCAATACTTAAGAGCCTAGAGTTCGTTGATATGGAAATACAAGAGATGGCAGAAAAGTTTTATGATTTATTAATGCTTGAGGATGTAGAAGAACTGCGTAACGTTAAAAAGGAGTATTCTTGTAGCTATTATTATCAGTTTGCAATGTATTCTTATCTAGCAATGGAGTATGGTGATGCTTCGGAG
>DBKX01000095.1 GCA_002297865.1 Lachnoclostridium sp. UBA739 | reverse complement strand
AATGATATTTATAAATATCATTGAAGAAATAACCCCTAGGGCTTGGAAATGCAATACTTTACCCAAATACAAAGAAAGTGGAATATGTAAAAACAAACCTAATGTAGTCACATATGTTTGTAATTTAACAGTTCCTATTCCATTTATCAGATTGACCTGTAATCCATCCCAATTTTGAATGATAACGTAGATACAAACAAATAATGTCATCATGTATGATATGTCGGCTTTTGTACCAATCCATACATCATAAACCCACGGTGCAATGAGAACCATAATGACCATTATTAATACAGAAAACATATACAATGTTGACATTTTCTCATATACTTTCCTCATCCAATCAAAGTCATTTTTCGTTTTTGCATCTGTAAAAGCTGGCCATAATGGAGCTAATATAATATTATAAGCCATCATTGCTATTCCCATATATTTATAGGCAATATTATAAGATGTTACAGATTCTGGTCCACTAACATTACTTATAAGAATATTTGTACTCTGAAACAACACAATATATTGGATTTGTATTAAGAAGAATTGCGCACCAAGACTAAACAAACCTGATATTTCTCTTTTATCAACATACCTAATATTGGGACATACTCGTTTATATGCTTTATTGTATAATACTACTGATGCTATTATCAAAACCAATATTGGCATAGCAGATATTGCAAATGCCAAAGAAATCAAAGATGGAGGGCAAAATTTTATAAAAAGACCTATTGCACCCAAAGATAATATATTTCCTATTACAGGGAAAGAATTTGATAAAGCGACTTGTTGATAAGCAGCAACTACAGATGTTATTACATTTACTACCATCTGAAGACAAAAGAAAGCCACTAATACATGTAACACTTTGGTTATCTCTCCATTATATTGAATTGATACATTAAGTATATTTGCCCAATTAACATATGGAATAATTAATTCTAAAATTATGCAAATTGGGATAAAAATTAGTATCATCATAAAATATGTCGTACTAACAAGTACTTTACCATTATCCCAATTATTTAAAGCAATTGCTTCTGCTAATTTATTTTTCAATCCTAATGTAAATCCAACATCAAAAAAAGAAAGCCATATCATTACACTAGATAATGTAAGCCAAATTCCATAAAGTTCACTTGACACGTATCCTAATGTCATTGGTACTAACAATAATGAAACAACTATACTTATACCCTTAATTGCAAAAGATGCTAGGATATTCTTTTTTACTGTAGCTGTTCTTTTATCTGCCGAATTTAATATTTTTCTAAAAATCATTTTTGACATATTATATTTATTGAAGTTTTTTGTAAGAAGTATAATATTCACAATGAAAAAAACGTATTCTTCGCTATTCGTTTATTATTTTCTGATGTTTGAGTTGACATAATTCTTCATTCGCAATTTTAACTCTTCAATATCTTGTTTCTTGCCTCTATATACCCGACTCCATTATTAGCATTTAGATAAGGCAACATGATTTGTTCAATAAAGTCATCTTTGAAAATATTTGTATGGGTGAGAATCTGTAAGGGACGGTTTACCACTCTTTCAGACTCCTTGCTAAACCCTTTTATCCCACATTGTCCAAAGAGCGTGTCCATACCCATCAATCTCTTCCAATCAGTCCTTGGCATATATTTCACCGCGTCGTCACCCTCCGCAACAATATTCAATACACGCCCTACTTTCAAAGGAATATTTTGGTGCCAATCATAGGATTGAGAGATAATACCTCCTGTGAGAACAAGAGATTCTATTTCTATGGGCAAAAATTTTTCCTGACTAAATCCTTCTATATACTTCGTCACTATATATGTTCCAAAAGAATGGGTTACGACACTCATTTGATCAGGCTGATATTTTTCTCTGATAGCATAAATCCATTCTCTAAATTGTTCTACTATCTTAGCACGTTGATTAGCACTCCAAAGCAAGGATGGAGGATTGTCATATATAAAAGGAGCAACCATCCATCCCTGCTTATTGCAAGCTGGTATCAAATTACTTAGCCATTGCGCATTCGTACAAAGTCCATGTATCACGACAAGCAATCCTCTACGTTTATTTCTCTCTACAAAATTTCGTTGAGAATAAATACGATGGATAATATCCATACTTTCATCGTCTGGAGCAAATTTCACTATCCATGGTTGTAATCTATCATTTAATATGACTTCTATTACACCTTTTGATTCATTGCCATAGCAATCAGTCGAAACCAACTTGATATAGGAGTCTATTAATTGTGGCGTTTGCTCAGACGAATATAGAATGTCATATTCGATATTATCCATCTGTGCACAATCCAAGAAAGAAGGAATCTGTACATCCCTATAAAATACTATCATGCAGTCTAAATCATGTGGATGCACTTTGGAGCTAACAAATGAACCACCTATAATGATTCTGCCAGCTCCCTTATCCTTCGCAAAATCAAAGATATTTACAATTGCCTGTTTGTATTCAGCTCGGTTTCCTTTTTCACAGAAAATTTCCATGAAATCGTCACCCGTCATTGGATGAATACCAGGCAGAAGTCTTCCTTCCTTATCAAATAAATCCATCTTGTTAGTACTCAAAGTTAGGTAAACGTCCAAAAAATGTCGCAACGCCTTTATTTGCGGACTTTTTGCAAAGCCCGCAAATATCACTTTTAAAATTCTTTCACTAAAAAATGCATTAATTCAAGCAAATTGTCATCGGTAGCAGGTTCTCATAGTCTGTTCTACCAGCTTTAACTGCTTTGAGCAAAGCCTTGAAGTATTGCCTAAACATCAGAACGAAGAAGAGCTATCTCATTCTCCAAGTCCTTGCGTTCCTTGGCATTCTTCTTTCTATCAGCTTC
>DBKX01000101.1:11003-14764 GCA_002297865.1 Lachnoclostridium sp. UBA739 | reverse complement strand
CAGAGTCTCTACCGTTCTTAGTAGAACCAACACCTTTTTTATGAGCAAATAACTGAAGGTTCATCTTTAACATCTCTTACACCTCCTCGAGTATAAGTAATTAATCTTCTATTACAATAAATTCTTTTCCGTACTCTTGTTCCACACCTCTTAAACCAAGAAGCATTGATTCCACGAGTAGCTTGGACTCACTACTGATGTCACCCGCAAATTCAAACTTTACATCGCCGTTCTCTTCTTTTACTTCACATGCGATTGCATCGTCAGTAAATTCTTCGATTGAATTAATCGTATTCACAACTAACACAGAAACGGCTGCACAGACAATATCTTGTCCGTAGTCTGCATATTCCGCATGACCCATGCATTGAAATCCATTACAAATACCATTATCATCTCTGAATACAGTAATATTAATCATACAGCTACCTGATTAAAATTAAGCTTCGATTTTTTCGATCTTAACCTGTGTGTACTGTTGTCTATGACCGTTTTTCTTATGATAACCAGTTTTTCTTTTATACTTGTAAACAACAACTTTTTTAGCTTTAGCTTGTTTTACAACGGAAGCTGTAACACTAGCACCGCTAACATCACTACCAACAACAACTTTACCGTCTTTGTTTACTGCTAAAACGTCATCAAATTTTACAGTTGCACCAGCTTCACCAGAAAGCTTTTCTACGTTAATAACGTCGCCTTCAGAAACTTTGTACTGTTTACCACCTGTTGCAATAATTGCGTACATATGGCACCTCCTACTCAATTACTCGCCAGCTTTGGTGTTTTCTTATCGAAATAAGTCAAGCTTGTAACCTCGCTGTGCGGCATACTATGATATTTAAACACATATTTCTAAGTTTGTCAATAGTTTTTTCTAATTTAGAAGTTTTTATAGCATAAAATTGTTAATCCAATAAAACAAGAGCAAATGAAGCGGATATATTATATAGAAGAAATACTTTAACGAAATACCCTTCTTACCGTTATAAAAACTAATTGGAATTGCAGAAAGAGCACCCGCATACTGGATTTTACCACCCATTAACAGGTTCATCATCACATCAACAATTGCCACACTGGCTTTCTTGCCATGGAATATGAACATAAGAAGAATCAGGACAAGTCCATTCATTCTATAATCTGCCTGCAGATAAAATGCTGCAGCAATCACAACCCCATAGGAAGCTAATAGAACCAATGTCTGTAATACTACCTGCTCCTTAGAAAACTTCGTCCTAGCAGTCTGAATCAGATACATCATCACAACACCTAGAAACAAGGTGAAAAATACATTCTGATGACCTCCATAGAAAATAGTTCCATAAAAGGCCAAATCAAACGGAATTTCTGAAATTAAGGCAAACAGAAACAGCCTGAAAGCGTATTTTAGAACACTTCTAGTATGATAAAATCCTTCTACAATCAGAAAACAATAGATTGGAAATGCAAGTCTTCCAATTCCTCTGCCAAACAGATACAATGGCTGTTTCCTTTCATAGTCTACAAATATATAGGTTGCATGATCTATTATCATGGTAACCAGTGCAATTATCTTTAGTGTTCCTCCGCTCAGCCCCCAGGCTCTGTTCTGTTCCATTTTCCTATCATCCTTTCAATTAGTAGGGTTCTACATATTCTACCCCAAGATAATTACAAAATCCCTTCGCTATCTCTTCACCAGTCTCTTTCCAATAATCAGTACTTGCAATCATATTCTTCACTTCGTTCCAGTTGGTCATAAATGCACATTCTAATAGAATACTTCCTTTCGTATTCATTGCGCTTGCATTACACATTGCAAATGTATGCTCTCTGTTGACACCACGGTTTTTCTGTGGAGTACCTTTGCTGGTTGTATTTAGAATTGCTTGTGCCAAAGAATGAGAATTCTTAGCATTGGAGGCATACTGATGAGAAAATACTTCTATTCCATTGGCACTGTTAAAGCCAGATCCATATGCATTAAAATGAATGCTTATGGAATAATCGCTCTTGGAATTCTTAATATTAGCTTGTCTCGTTTTCAGTGGTGTGTCTTCACTTCCAAACCCACTTTTATATACATCAAATCCGCAACGTTCCAACGCAGCAACTGCATAATTTCCAACTCCTACGTTAGCCGTATGTTCCCGAATCTGTGTACCTTTTTTTGCATCAATAACACCATCTTTGTCAAAGTCAAGACTTTCTAACAGCTTTGGAGTACGTTTTCCTGCTGTATAAGCTCCATGCCCAACGTCAACTGCTATTTTATAACCATTTTTCAGCACTTCATTAGTTAGTGTAATACAAACATATCCATCTTCAGTAGAAAACGTATAGTTTATATCTGCTCTTTTCTTCACAATTTCAAGCACTGTATCGCCATCTTTATCTTGTGTTATAGAAGCACTCTTTAACAAGTAGGGATGCTCTAATGTAATGCTCTCATCACGTACTTTATTTTCACAGTCTAGAATTTTCACAATAATTTTACTACCACTATCCTGAATAGCAACATTGTCTTCATCAAAGGAACCATCTACTGTAATCACATCCGTTTTGCCAAACCGTTCTCCTTTTGCCTGTATCACATAAAATCCAGTTGATGTCCGTGTTGAAGATGGGACTTCCATTACACCCTCTTCTCCTTCATCCGATACAGTTTCTACGATGTCAACTTCACTTTCTGGTGCCGTCCATTCGAAATATGCTCCATCTTTTCTAGTTAATGCACAAGTTTTTGTCTTAGTGATATAACTATAATTCAGTCCTAACCTTGTAGCTACACTAGATATTGGAAGCATTACATATTCTACGTTTGTTTTACCATTCAAAACAAGTCTTACTGGTCTGCTAAGTGTTACTGTTTTACCATTTAACTGTGCTGTTTTGGAGCCAACTGTCATAGAAAGAGTCTTGTCTCCATAAGAAACTGTTACCGTCCCCTTACTTGGACTGTATTGATACGTTCCACCAATTTGTGATTTTGCAAATGCTCTTGCCTGTACGTAGAATGCATTATCCATTACAATACAGTTCATATTAGAAACCGGAACTTTTGTGTCGTCAAAGGTTAAATTTGCCTTTGTTCTATTATATAACTTCCATTTTTCATCGTATCGAATATAAAATGGTGTAGTCATCTTCACTTTTGCAGCCGTACTTGAAGTTTTGGAATAGCTATAGCCATAACCAAACGTTGTAGCTACAAACCGAGCTGGCACATAAAGTTTTGTTTTATTAACATTATAAAATTTAATCATTGTTGGCGGGTATTCTAGTTGTGTCTTTCTGCCGTTTACATAAGCGGTTTTACTATTTAATGTCATTCTTACGGTGATATCATATTTCTTTAAAGTAATTTTCTGATTTTTATAAGAGTAAGAAATTCCACAGTCATCTTTGAACACATCTGCTACGGGCAACATGTATATGGTTGTCCCTTTTTTATTTTTCAGTGCCAGACCTGTAGTCCCATGCATGTTAACTCCTTTTCCATCTAGACTTGCACTTAATCTCGTTCCTGTGTAATATCTTGTTTTTTGACAGTACCTGATTTTAAGCTTGCTGGCAGCATTTACCGATACTGCCTTTCCACCTAATACATCTACTGTAAGTAATACTGTTAAACATAACATAATGGACATGCGCTTCATAAGTCCTGCAGTTTTATCTGCATGCCCATATGTATTCATTTCCTTCATCTGAATCCTTCCCTCTTCCTTTGTAATAAGTTTTTAATCTTCGGTTACGTTTACAAGTGTACTTTCCGTAAG
>DBKX01000101.1:8370-10975 GCA_002297865.1 Lachnoclostridium sp. UBA739 | reverse complement strand
AATGAACTGTTTGGCATTGACAATCATCTGACAGCCGCGCACGCCTGCACTAACACTGATTTCTTCAAACTGCTCTGCCGTATAATCCATATACGTTGGAAATTTCTTTTTCATTCCAACTGGCGAACATCCCCCTCGGATGTAACCAGTAATTTTTAATAAATCTTTGACTGCAATTAATTCGACTCGCTTGTCCTTAATTGCTGCCGCTGCCTTCTTTAAATCCAGTTCCTTATTGACTGGCAGGCAGAATACTACATAGCCGTTTCGTTCTCCCTTTAGAACAATTGTTTTAAACACCTGTTCTAATGGAAGTCCCGTCTTCATTGCCACATCTTCGCCACAGATATGATTCTCATCTACTTCGTATTCAATGGTGCGATATGGTATTTTTGCTTTATCAAGCATCCTTAAAGCATTGGTTTTCACTGCTTTTGCCATCCTCATCACTCCTTGTTTTTATCTGTTCCCATAAAGGTTTGCGTACTTTTTTTCTTGTCACCTCCACTAAATTAAGCTTAGTCATATCAATTAAAGCTGTTTTTACTGGATCTTTTGCAAACAAATGTCTTAACTGATTCATAAGACTAATGCGTTTTTCTTCGTCCTCTAAATCAATAAAATCAATAATAATAATTCCTGACATATTTCGTAGGCGAATCTGCTTTGCTATTTCTTCTGCCGCTTCCTTATTGATCTTATAAAATGTTTCCTGTTCATTTTTTCTGCCTTTTACGGCCTTTCCAGTATTGACATCAATTACAGTCAACGCTTCTGTCGGCTCTATCACAAGATAACCGCCTGACTTTAACCAGACACGTTTCTGTAACGCCTTCTGCAACTTAGTTTCTATGGAGTACAAATTCTTCATGGAAATCATAGAATCTTGATAGAATGTTAATTTATTTAAATCTTCTGGCTGATAGTTTGTTAGAAATGTATGGATTTCTTCATAGATTTCTTTATCATCGGTAATAATTTCGTCTAATTGACACTGGTTAAAATCCCTAATATCTGATAAATAATTTGATAGACCTTTTTCGACTAGTGAAAACCTGGTAAAATGAACTGCCTGGGTTACAATTCTCTGATACATAGACTGTAACGTCTTAATTTCCTGTTCCATTCTTTCTTTCTCCACACCTTCACTATTGGTGCGGATGACAAATCCATATTCTTCGGAACGAAATGGCTCTACAATGGATTTTAGACGTTCTCTCTCTTCTTTTGCAACAATTTTTGCAGATACTCCTAGTTTCGTAATGCCATGAGTTAAAACCACATATTTTCCCGTAATATTTAGATTACAGGTAACGGTAGGTGATTTTGTTTTCACATTTTCACGTTCTATCTGCACCATGATTTCATCTCCGATGCAAATATGGTCTCTTGCCTTGCCATTACAGTAAATAGGAAATTGTGGTTTCGACAGAGGAAGATAACACATTCTTCCTCCGCTGATTTCCACAAATGCTGCATTGATATTTTTTACAATGTTTTTCACTTTACCAATATAAATATTTCCGAGAAGGGTACCATCAAGAGAAGCCTGTTCCACATTAACCTGAACGAGCTCCTTCTTATTCATTAATAGAGAATATACAATCTGTTCTTCTTTTAAAATCACTAACTGGCTTGCTTTCTCCATAGTCAATCCCTTTCTATCTACTGGTCTAACTCTCCTAATGAAATTAACTCACCTTCTTTATCCCCGTCCGCATATAAATCAAAACGGTGATACTGGTAAGAAAATTCATATAATTCTTTACCAAGATACTGATAAAATGCTTCCATTACCAGATCCGGCTTAATGTTTGTCACGCTTCCCGCAACAAGCTGAAGATATACGTTCTGCTGCACATCATATTCTTGTGCTACCGTTTCGGTATAATCTCTTCCAACTAATTTTCCAAATGCCTCTTTATCAAATGCATAGTGATAAATAAAAGGCTTAATATCTACGATAGAAGAACTTTTCTTTGTCTTCTTTTCAACTTCAATCTTATCCTGTGCTGCAAATGCCGCAAATTTTTCTTCGAAATTTTCAACCGGTGTATAACCATCTTTTAAAGAAATTTCATAATCTGCTGCACTTACGATCGACATGGCATTTCTGCCGTTGTCTCCTAATTTATGAAACTTCACGACACGGATTTCGTCATTCATCTGTTCATTTAGGCGAGCAACCATTTCTTCATCGGAATCACAGGAATTAAGTTCCACGTCTAACGACTCTCCGTCACTTGTTAAGCTTACACCAAGAGGCTGGGCAAATGACATAAGCTGATGACGGTTAAATCCTTGTGAATAAGCAATATCAATATCTGCTCGACGGAATGCTTTCTGAAAATAACGCATAATATCCAAATGTCCAATAAATTTCATGGAACCTGTTTTCGTAAATTTAATTCTTGCTTTCATAGCACACACCACCTCCAAATTTTGTTGCTCCACAGCCAGCACATTTTTGTCTGCAATTTGGAGTTACTGTTTCGTTCATTGCCTGCTGGTATTCTCTCCATAAGAATTTCTTTGTCACACCAACATCAATAAAGTCCCAAGGGAGAAGTTCGTCATAGGAACGTTCTCTTGCTGTATAGAATAA
>DBKX01000101.1:0-8351 GCA_002297865.1 Lachnoclostridium sp. UBA739 | reverse complement strand
CATGCATCGTAATTGAAAAATTCTGACCAGGAATCAAACATACAGCCCTTTTTATACACATCTAAAATTAATTTATTTAATTTTCTATCTCCACGAGCTAAAACACCTTCTAACATAGTAAGTTCTGCTTCATGCCAGTTGTATTTAATACTCTTCTGGTTTAACTGCTCTCTCATTTTTCCATTTAAGAAGCGCTGTTTCTCTACGAACTCTTCGCTTGTAGACATTCTTGCCCACTGGAATGGAGTAAATGGCTTTGGAACAAAGAAAGAAGTACTGGATACAATCTGTACTTTCCCATTTCTCTGGTCTTTTGGAATGGTATAGTATTCTCTTGCAATCTTGTCCGATAAAATCGCAATGCCTTCAATATCCTCTTCTGTTTCTCCTGGCAAACCTAACATAAAGTATAATTTTACTCGATTCCAGCCACCATGGAACGCATCCATTGCGCCTTTTAAAATCACTTCTTCTGTTAATCCTTTGTTGATTACATCACGCATTCTCTGAGAACCTGCTTCTGGCGCAAATGTCAGACTGCTCTTCTTCACATCCTGTACCTTGCTCATAACGTCAAGGGCAAATGCATCAATACGAAGAGATGGCAAGGAAATATTAACACCTTTGGAACCGAACTCATCAATTAAGAAATATACAAGTTCCTGTAAATGAGAGTAGTCACTGGAACTTAGGGAACTTAAAGAAATCTCATCCTGTCCTGTCGATTTTAACATCTTGTAAGCACGTTCTTTTAAGAAGTCAATACTTCTCTCACGGATCGGACGATAAATCATACCTGCCTGACAGAAACGGCATCCACGGATACATCCTCTCTGAATCTCAAGTACAACACGATCCTGTGTAACCTTAATATAAGGGACTAAAGGATTTTCCATATAAAAGGTATCGCTTAACTGCATTTCTACCTGTTTTTTAACCGTTTTGGATGCATTTTCATTGATTACATCGAAGGATTTTAGGGTTCCATCTTCGTTGTAAGTTGCTTCATAAAATTGAGGAACATAAATTCCTTCAATGTGAGCTGCTGCTTCTAAGAAATCTTTTCTAGAACCGCCACGTTTTTTATTTTCTTTATATACATCTAGTAACTGAAAGTAAACAGTCTCTCCTTCGCCCATATAGAACAAATCGAAATAATCGCTGATTGGTTCTGGGTTATAAGAACAAGGACCTCCACCGATTACGATTGGATCATTTTCTCCACGTTCTGTCGCAATCAGTGGAATCTGAGATAAATCTAAGACTTGAAGGATGTTTGTATAACACATCTCGTACTGTAAGGTAATCCCCAGAAAATCAAAATCTTTAATCGGATCTTGTGATTCCAATGCAAATAAAGGAATCTCTTTTTCTCTCATAATCTTGTCCAAATCTGGCCAAGGAGAATATACACGTTCGCAATAAGTATCCTCTCTATGGTTAAACATATCATATAAAATCTGAATTCCCTGATGTGACATTCCAATTTCGTATACATCTGGGAAGCACATGCAAAAACGGATATCGACGCTGTCTTTATCTTTAACTACCATGTTGTATTCGTTACCGATATACCTGGCAGGCTTTTCAACTGTAAGCAATATTTCATCACTTAGTGCCAATTTTCTCATTCTGTTACCTCTTTCAACCTGTTTCTGTCTAATTGACTTTCTACTAACGTAAGCATATTTCACACGAATTAACAAAGGAGTTTTTACTGAAACTCAGCAAATACTCCTTTTATCACAAACCTTTACGCTTTTATGACAGTGTTACTTAGCTTATGACATTATAACAGACTTACTCCTTTTTGTGGGTGTTTATTATTTGCTGAAATGTTGGTATTACTTTGTCTTCTAATGTTTTCGACATCTGCATTTGAAGCTTTTCAAAATGGTGGTTGTCTTCCACCACTGTAACAACAGTATCGAAATTATATCCTCCATAGGATAATCCGAACTGCTTTACTGCCAACACTCCTAACAAGATCAAGCAAGAAAGAAAAAGCCTTATGTACGTCCCTTTTTTAAACGCAAAACTGGTTCCATCTTCTGTTGTTAGTTCGCCCCCTGTATGTGTCTGTGGATTATCAATCTGTCTCATGCAGTTTGCCCTGGCACTACGGATCAACTCATCACGAGACATTGAATTACTGCTTAAATCACTCACATGCATCCTCCAGATTTTTCTTTCTATAATTATATCCGAGGAAATGGGTTATATTCCAATTAATATAAAACTGCACCTAACTCCACTGTTCGAAATGTTAGGATTGTCCATCTTCTATTCTATAACAGCACCGCCAGAAGGCTGTTTTAGTGTGGTAGCCGTCCCAACACTTATATAGAACCAGTTATTGAATATTAATCGTTTTGGATATCTCTTTTGAATGTATGCTTCAGTTGATGCTTGCCTTAAAAAATATACCGCTTACATAATAATGTACATCTTTTTCTTTTGATGTATCTATCTCTGTCTTCTTTTTCAATTCTAACATCTCTTGATTAATTGAATATTCATACAAGGTTTTATCACTGGCAGTATATAAACATTCATTATTCAAATAGAAACAATTAACTGTATGTTCAAGCTGAAACACCTTTGATTTCTTTGCCTTTAAATCATACACTTCTATTTTTCCATTTGCATCATGAGAAAAATCAGAAACATATAATGTATCGTTATGCACCTGTAAATCCAGTGGCTGGCATTCCGTTAATTCTATACTATCAATAGTATAATCATCCAATGAAAGAATTCCAACTTTCCTTATATGATTTTGGCTGGAATCAAGTGCCAAACTAAATAACAGTTTTTCTTGGTATAAACATACATTTTCAACATTTATTCCAAATTGCGAAATATCAATTGTTCTTATTACATCCAGCTCATAGTCCATAATATATATGTATGATTTGGTTATGCCTTGATAATCGGTTGCAAATGCAATCAATTTTTCGTCATAACAGTAAAGTGTATCTATTGTTGATACATTTTCTGTAAACTCCTTGATATCACCTGTTTCCTTCTCGCATCTCACAATATGGGACTTATAATTTAAATTATTACACACAAAAATATAATTATCTGTTTCAACACAGTCTGCAGGTCCAACTAATCCATGCTTTAATTCATTTATATTTCCAGTATTCAAATCCATATCTAAACAAATCCCCAGATTCTTTTCTCCACCAAGGCCCGCTGCATTCACATAAAGGTGATTATCATTACAAATTGGATGTTTCCATGTACTTCCTACCATGCCATATGATAATTTTTTTGTTCCCACACACTTTAAATCCTTATCATAAAAAGAGATTACTGTACTTTGCTTTTGCTCTGTTGTTCGTATTACTGCTATGTAAAAGTCTGAGGGAATGTCACTGACATCTTTCACATTAAAATGGCATCCACAGAAAAAAAATGATAATACTAATATTAACCACATTGGTTTAATCCACGCACTTCGATTCATTATTCCTCCACCTATAACATAACAGCTAAATAAAACCATTGAAAATCTATATAGCTGTCAACAATAACAGACTACTATTTTGAATAAATGGTAATTGTGTGCGTACTATTTACTAATTCTAACGGATGCACTGCAGCTCCATATGTAGAAGTATTTAAGTCAATACCTAATGCATCCTTATAAGCAGCCCATACTAACTGTGAACAATAGAATTTACTTCTTGTATCTACATTTAGATAATTAAAATTATATGGAAGTCCAATATATCCCTGTTGCTCTATTCTATTTACAGTACAAGAATCCTGATTAACCGATGTTGAACCACATGTAACACCATAACATGTATCTTTCGTACTGTACCAATTATTTTTTCCATATTGAACTCCATCTGACAAAGACTCAATCACTTGAGTTGCACTTACTACAATAGCAGCATGACCTGTGGGTATCAATCCCTTATAAGCATCAGCAGTTACCAAAATAACACCTCTACGTGTTGGGTATGTACCAGTAGAAGTACTTCTTGCTGCACTTAATTTCATAGCAGATGTACTTTTTGCCAAGTCCACGGAATTCTTATCTGCAACTACTTCCGAATTTTCTGCATTTTCAGCAAGCATCTCTGTTATTTCACTCTTATCAAAAAGAGAACTTTCCTCGATGCTTATACTCGATGCATATACACTTGTGACACCCCCCAATAAACCTAAACACAAAAAAGAGACGCCAAATGTTTTTCCAATTATTTTTTTTATTTTCATCTTATTTCCTCCTTTTTGTATTATTGTAAAATCTTAAACTTATAATTTCAAGTTATATTTTTATTTTGTTCTCTACTTTATGATTCCTTTATGATAAAGTCCTACTATATCATTTTTGATTTTGTCCTAAATAACAAATATGTAGTATGATAATATCTCAATACTATTTTATGAGGTGCTTTGATATGAGAAAGGGTTTATTAATGCGAATACATTCCTTCTCCTCGTTCTTCTCGTAAAACCAAAAAAGCATGGAGCAGGAACTTCGTGACAGGCAGAAAAACTCTAAGAACAAAAAAGAGACCTCTCGAATTCAGAGCTGCATCCACAATCCCTTTACGCAGTTTGGCTATGCATGCCATCAGCTTTGTGTTTAGTTGAAAACAACCAGTGTTGTACAGGCAAAAGGACGCGTTGAACGAGCATTTCAAACATTACAACAGTGCCCTGCCAATCTGTCTTTGAAATGCAACCAGACCCCGATAAAATCAATCAGATTCTTGCTGTTCTAACAGAGAGAGTGAGGTATATGAATTAGAACTTGTTCCTGAACACGAAAAACTTAAAAATAGATTGATAAGTTGAAATTTCCTCCTTCTGCATCGTAATTATGATTCCAAATCATTTTTGTAGCTTACCATATTTTGTAGTGAAATGCAATGAAAGTCATAAAGTGAAACGCATCATGGTTTCAACTTGCAATCCCCTGCACACTGTGTTACCATTAACATAATTAGCAAACAAATTAGGGAGGAACGTATCTATGTCTTGGTGTCCAAAATGTAAACAGGAATTTCAAGACGGCATCACTGTGTGTCCTACTTGCGATGAAACTCTCGTCGATAAGCTCGATACTACTGTCGTCATGAAGGAAATTGATTTTTTCTCTGAAGAAGAGGTAACAAAATTTATTTCTTTTCTAACGTATTCTAATATTCATGATACAAGTTGGGAAAAGGATGAGGCTTTAGGGCTATACCGTATCCGTTGTCAAGAAGACGACATACAAGAGGTTGTTAAGTTATTTGGTGCATTTAAATCTGTAGAGGAAGAAGTCAAGGAAGAAATCGAGTCAGAAGAGGATGCCCAAGAATCTTTTGAAGAAGCTGCTAATACAACCTCAACACCTTACGTAAAAAAGCAAGACCAGTATTCCGATGTACATTCCACTGGCATAATGCTTGTAGGAATTGGAGTTGCTGGATTATTGTATGTACTTCTTAACAGTTCCGGTGTTCTTCACCTGTTAAACGGAGCAATTCCTTACACTTTGAATATTGCATTATTTGCCGCCGCATTTATCTACGGTCTCTATTCCCTGAACCAGGCAAAGACGATAAAAGGACAGATTGCAGAAGAAAAAGCTGTAGAGAACGAAATTAATAAATGGCTTGACGAAACTGTAACAGAAGAGTTTTTAGAGAAAAACTCTGATAATTCACTTCCAAAGGAAGCAAACTACTTAAAACAGTGTCAAGTAATCAGACAGCTAGCACAAGATACTTTTCCAGATGTTAAGGAAAACTTTTTGGATAGCTTAGTAGAAGAAAAAATGAACAAAGAATAAACCTAAAAGCTCCCTTGCATGTCCGCATACAGGGGAGCTTTAGCTTTAGCGTTAACTTATGTTTCGTTATAAAGCTATATAATCCTCTATTCTTTTCTGAATCAAATCAAGTTCTTCACAGTACGACGGCAGTTGTATCATCACTTCTTCTTCATTTTCTTTGATTTCAACTACAAGTCTAGGTGTCGTTTGCTTCCAAGATACCTTAGCCGACTGAAGTTTTTCATTCTTAGAGACTAACCCTTCCACCATTCCAAGATAATTAATTCCAATAAGGAATGGTAAATATTCAGATCTGCTTGCTAACATATCACTAGAACACAGTTCCATACAATGGGCATTTCGTTCATAAATAAATGTATTCAGTTGCAGATACAGACCCAGTTTTCCAAATTCCTGTTTCGTTCGCCCATGATATATTTGTAAAACCGGGTAAGATATAACAGATTCCCATTGGTTTATCCTTTCCAAAAGTCCCATTACCCATTCCTCTAATCGGCTGGTCCGCTGCTGCCATCTCAAAGCCGACTTTGACATTCGTAATTCTAACATTTTAGGAGGAAGCGTTCCAGCTACCGATGCTCTAAAACCAGTTACACATTCTGTAAATTTTTCATTTTCCAAAGAAGGACTCTGCTGGATTTCTTGCCTAAAACGTTCCATGGCATACCTGCTATAGCGGTCTTCTTCTAATACTGCATTCGGGTTCTTTACTACATTTCTAAATTCATCCGCCAGCACATCTGTTGAGACACCGTCCCATATGCAATGATGGATATAAAAACTGACCATAGACATTTCTGTTCCATGAGCTATGAAAATTTTACTCAGTAAATGTTCTTCCCCTAAAAATTCCTCCCAATTTTTTAACAGGGAATCACTTTCCAATTCACAGCTTCCATCCCATTCTTCTAAGACAGGTATGTTCCAGTTTTCTGCCGAAAATTCCTGCAGACAGTTTCTTTCCTTACAGTAAACCGTTCTGAAAATGCTGTGGCTTTTCACAATTTGAACCACTGCAGCTTTTATGGTATCTACATCCATTTTTCCTTTCAACAGAAGTTTTACAAAACTCACATTTTCTTTTTCCTCCTTAAGGAAATGATTCATATATGAAAATGGTTTATATTCACGCTCTAGCACTTTTCCTTTTCTGTTCTCATCATACAAACAGTTCATATCATACGATTTTGTTAATAAGAATTCCTGCCTGGAAAACAGATTATCCGATATAGAAAAATCTTTCTCCACCACCGAAGTTTCCTCTGTTCGGCATTTTATTTTAGTAGCAAGTTCTTTCACCGTAGGATTTTTCATAAAATCTCGAACTTCTGCACAATACCCCTGCTCTCTAAGTTTAGAAGCAAGTGACATTGCACTAATAGAATCTCCGCCTGCCTCAAAGAAGCGGTAATTTGTCCCGATTTCACTGTGGTTTAAATCTTTAAGATAACCGCAAAGATAACTCTCCAGTTGGGTCTCTGGCTTCTTCCATTCCTGTTTTACTGAAATCTCGTATGTGTTTAACTGTTTCTCATCTAATTTTCCTGTTGCCGTCATTGGTATCTTGTCAAGCTGCATAAGAGCTGATGGAACCATATAGTCTGGAACCTTTCTCCTTATGTGCGAAGCTACCACTTCCTGTTCCAGATTACACTCCCCTACATAAAATCCCCAAAGACTCACTTTTCCCGATTTTTCTCGGTGAACCGTTACTGCTGCATCTACTACTCCTGGAACTTCTCGAATGACAGATACAATCTCCTGCCGCTCAATTCGGTAACCACGTATTTTTACCTGCTGATCCATTCGTTCAAGATATTCCAGATTGCCATCCGAATTCCATCTTACCAGATCTCCTGTATGATATAAATTTCCTTTCCCGAATGGATTCTTTGGAAATACCTTCTTCGTCTGTTCTGGCTCTCCTAAATAGCCCTCCGTTACGCTTGCCCCTGCGATACATAGTTCACCTGTCATTCCTGTTCCACAGATCCGTTCCCCGTTCATAACATAATAATCCACCCCATGAATCGGTTTTCCTATCGGTGCGTAATCATCCTCCTCCTGCACCTCATAATAAGAGACACCACAGGTTGTTTCCGTTGGGCCATATCCATTAAATATTTTCGCCTTTGAATATTTATGAATCTTTTCTACTACCGATAATTCAAAACGTTCTGCACCTGCCATAATAACACCTGCGTGCTTAAGAGCATTCACAAAACTCTTCATGCCTAAATAAGCATTCAATTTTGTTGGAGTCAGAATCAAAGCAACTGGTGCAAATTCTTCCATAATCGATGTCTGAACTGGTGTGATTTCCTCCAGTTCCGATTTTGATAATATCACTGTCTTACCAAGTGATAACGGAAGAAATATTTCCTGCATTGTAATATCAAATATTATTTTATTGGTTAGATACACACTATTGCAACAAGTTTCGACAGCATGCTGAAATACATTTTCGTTCCCAGCATATACAAAATTCACAACATTTTTTTGTGTAACCTGTACACCTTTTGGTTTTCCAGATGTACCCGAAGTA
>DBKX01000354.1:9376-10274 GCA_002297865.1 Lachnoclostridium sp. UBA739 | reverse complement strand
ATCTTTGGTGCTGGAATATTGCTTTTCACAATCGGTATAAAGATGGATGGAAAATCAGTTAAGAAAGAAAAGAGTGGAAATAAAGATGAAGAAGAGAATAGCTAACATTGTAATGGTATTTGCTATACTATTAATTGCCTTTTCAGGGGTAATGGTAGTTGGCAATGTAAAAGGATGGTTTCAAAAAGGAGAGAAGAACTGTTTCATAGTAGAGGAACAGATTGGAAATGCAAGTATTATAAGAAATAAAATTGCTTATTCTTTGAAAAAAGGAACGATTCTGCAAAAGGAAGATGAGCTAGAAACTACCAAAGATTCAAAACTCCACCTTCAGATGGATGGAGCAGATCTTGTCATACATGAAAATACCAAATTAAAAGTGACTGCTTGCAGTCCGGAAGGTTTAGGTTTTCATGTTACCCATGGAGAAATCTACATAGTAAAGAATTCAGATGAGATTGCCCTTGACGTAACATTTGGAAAAAATGAAATTTCATGGAGAAAAGACAGGGCGGCATTATCCGTTGATGTACAGGAAGGAGCACAGACGATTCATGTGCTTGCTGGTATTATTCAAGTAGATTACGGCGATGAGAGTGCTGATGTGAAATCAGGTCAATCCTTTATCAGTTTAGAGAAGGAAGATGGAAAAACTGATAATTACATAGAAGATTTAACAGTGAATACTTTGGATGATTTTGTTCTAAATCAGGCAGTCGCTTTTCATGATGGAAAAGGACTCTGTTTTACCAAACAGGATATTCTCTCTGTCTTGGAACAACGAAAGCAAGAACAGGCTAAGGCAAATGAAGAGATGCTTTCCTTGGATGGAAAAGTAATTAAGAAAGGAAAAGATAAGAAGTCCAAAACAGAAAATTCAAATAAGGATGTAACAGCT
>DBKX01000354.1:0-9333 GCA_002297865.1 Lachnoclostridium sp. UBA739 | reverse complement strand
ATGAGGAAAACATAGAAGGAAGCGCAAAACCAGACAAAAAAGAAACTGCCATCTCTAGGGACGACAACCGTACACCAGAAAAATCTAGTCATACAGGAGAAGGAAATACTTCGAATAAAAAAGAGCAAGAGCATTCAAGTACAAAGCCGAATAGTCAGACAAACAAAAAAGATGAACCAAAAGCTTCACAAAAACCACAGGCGAAACCGAAAAAGTCACCTAAACCAGTGGAAAGTAAAGCACCTCAAAAAACGGAAGATACTTCTAAAGACGAGACCAATAAGCAGGTATACTCTTGTACAATCAGCATTCATTGTAACTCAATATTAAACAATATGGATAATTTAAAAAGGGGAAAAAGCAGTTATGTACCATCTGATGGGTGTATTTTAGCGACCACTAAAGTAGAATTTACAGAAGGAGATACCGTTTATGACATTCTAAAACGAACTTGCGATACGCTTAATATTCAGATGGAGGCATCTTACACACCGTTATATAAATCCTATTATGTAGAAGGTATTCATAATTTGTATGAATTCGACTGTGGGAAACAAAGTGGATGGATGTACAAAGTAAATGGCTGGTATCCGAATTATGGATGTTCCTCCTATAAAGTAAAAGATGGAGATGCAATTACATGGAATTATACATGTGATGGCCTGGGAGCAGATATATCCTAACAAGGGAAAAGGAGAATTGAAACATATGGCGCAGATTACAGTAAAAAACTTATCATTTTCCTATCCATCTTTACCTGATAAAAATGTCTTAGACCACATTTCATTAGAAATTGAGGAAGGACAATATATCGTCTTTTGTGGCAGGAGTGGAAGTGGAAAATCAACGCTCTTAAGGCATTGTAAAACAGTTCTGATTCCAGCTGGAACAACAAAGGGAGAAGTTCTGTTTAATGGGGTTCCTTTAAAACAGACGTCCCTTCGTAATCAGAGCAGTCAGATAGGATATGTAATGCAAAATCCAGACAGCCAGATCGTGACAGATAAAGTATGGCATGAATTAGCATTTGGATTAGAGAGCTTAGGATTTGATAATCAGACGATACGTCGGCGTGTGGCGGAAATGGCTAGTTTCTTTGGAATTCAGAACTGGTTTCATAAAGATGTAACAGAGTTGTCAGGGGGAGAAAAGCAGCTCTTAAATCTGGCATCTATCATGGTGATGCAGCCGGAAGTGTTAATATTAGACGAACCAACCTCTCAGTTAGATCCCATCGCAGCATCCAATTTTCTAAGTACTTTGCGTAAAATTAATCAGGAACTTGGAACAACCATATTAATTTCGGAACACCGTTTGGAAGAAGTTCTTCCATGTGCGGACAAAGTTGCTGTGCTTAAGAGGGGAATGCTAATCTGTTATGATAATCCAAGAGAAGTGGGCAGTTTTTTATGGGAAAGAAAGAATGAGATGTTTACCGCTATGCCGTCTGCAATGCAGCTATATTATGAAACGGGAAGCAAAGGAAATTGCCCACTTACAGTACGAGACGGAAGAACATGGATTAAGAATTACATAGCAGGAAAGGGTTTGGTGAAATTTGATTTTGTCAAGGATACGCAGGAAAAAGAAAACAAACCAATAAAGACTGCAGTTGAATTAAAAGGCATCTGGTTTCGGTATGGGAGACAGCTTCCAGATGTTTTAAAAGGAATCAATATGCAAGTGCAGGAAGGAACGTTTTTAGCAATCTTAGGTGGGAACGGAACGGGAAAAACGACAACTCTAAAAATAATTGCCAATCTGTTAAAGCCATCCAATGGGAAGGTGTTATTATATGGAAAAGATATGGGAAAAGTGAAAAATAAGCATCTCTTTCAAGAATATATTACAATGCTTCCCCAGGAACCTCTAAGTCTGTTTGTAAAGAATACAGTGAAAGAGGAATTGGAGGAAATGTCAGCGAATAAAGAAGAAATTGCGAAAATATGCGGCCTGACAGAAATTGAGGATTTATTAGAACATCATCCATATGATTTGTCAGGAGGAGAACAGCAGCGAGTTGCGTTGGCTAAGATATTGTTAACCAAGCCTAAGATTCTTTTGCTAGATGAACCGACAAAAGGAATGGATATCTTTTTCAAACAGAAACTAGCTTCCATTATTAAGAATTTGCAGCAAAAAGGCATGACTATCATCATGATAAGCCATGATATTGAGTTTTGTGCAAGTTATGCAGATACTATTGCGATGCTTTTTGATGGCTGTATTATTTCCTCGGATACTACGCGAGAATTTTTTGCTTCCAATCATTTTTACACTACAGCAGCACATCGAATCTGCAAAGAAGTTTGCCCGGGTGTGATAACCAATGAGGATGCAATTCGACTTTGTGAAATGGTAAAGAAACGAACGAAAGGAAAGGATGAATGATATGAGATTTGGAACCTATCATCCAGCGATTACGTTTCTATATTTCTTTGTGGTTATTTTATTTTCCTGTCGTTTTCAGCATCCTGTTATGTTGGGGATTTCCCTTGTCTTTAGTTTTATATATTCTAGTTATTTAAACGCAAAAAAAAAGCAGTATTCCAATGCTGGTTATGGTATTCTTGTAATCTTGATTCGAATGACTGTAGTGATTTTGTTTGTGTTTTTGTTTGCCTGGTATTATTCTTATGGACATCATTTTGGAATGACGTATCTAAGAAAGAATTTTGTAGGTAATTATATCACATTAGAATCTTATGCATATGGTTTATCAATTGGAATTCGTGGGATTAGTGTAATTTTGTGGCTGTCGTGTGTACATCATATTATGACAACAGATAAGATTGTATATTTATTCGGCAGGATAAGTCCAAGAATTTCTCTTTATTTCGCAATCCTATTTCGCTTGATTCCGAATATCTGCGAGAAAGGGAAAAAGATCAATGCAGCACAGACCTGTATTGGAAAAGGAATTACTCAGGGAAATATATTGGAACGTTTGCTTCATGTTTTTCGAATGATTTCCATTCTTGTGACATGGACATTTGAACACATAAAGGAAAGTGTAGATTCTATGAAAAGCCGAGGCTACACATTAAAGAATCGAACAGCATTTTCAATTTACCGATTCGATAATAGAGATCGAACGCTTGTTATCTGGATATTTCTTTTGCTTACAATTGTTTGTGTAGGGGAAGCATTTAACCAAAGTACAATCGTCTACAATCCTGTTATTTTTATTCAGCCATTTACAACACTTAGTTTTGTTTTTTATGGAGCGTATTCTGCCATAATGGTATTACCATTTTGGTTAGATATAAAATGGTAGATTAAGGAATTTGAAAATATAAACAAAATATATAAAGAAATAAACAAAACTTACCGATATAGCCATTTGAAGGGAACGGATATAACAAAGGGAGTTTGTCCGTGCAAAATAAGCTATAGCTAGAGGTAGGGAAAAATGAAAATGTACAAAAGAAAAATTTGTCTAATCATCACAGTAGTCATAGGGTTAAGTTTAACAGCATGTACTACTAAGACAAGCCAAACCGAAGTTACACCATACTATTCTGTTACGATTGACGGTGAAAAAAAATATTATTCTGATGAGGATTCAACCATTATGAAGCTGAAGGAAGTAACAGAAGAATTTGTAGTGGCTGCTGGTCAGGCTAATTATCAAAAGCCAGACGAAGTGGAGGGTGAGTTAAGCTACTATACAGATGAGATAAGATCTCTGAAGGAAGAAACTGATTATGTAAATAGGATAAACGCGATGATAACAGGATATGAGTTACAAACACATATTTCAGATAAAGTAATTAAGAAAATTAAATTATCATCTCAACATGGTAATCCTATGGCCACCGTTGCCTGTGAATATATTGTTACGATTCAAAATGCTACAGATGAATATCTGGAGGAGTTACAGCTAAAAAAGGATACAAAGTATAGAAGAACTATGACTATTGAGTATAAGAAAGTAAACGATGAATGGAAAGTTTCTGACAATAGCGTATCTGAAAGAGAAGAAGTACAATAGGCACACACGGAGGAAACACATAAATGTCAAAGAAAGAAAGATTTATCTCAATAAAGTATAAAATTATTTTAGTTTTGTTTATAGTAGTAGCTTTTGTTGCTAGTTCAATCAGCTATTCGGTTTACAATAGGTCAAAACAAATCATTCATGTTTCATATAGTAATGAAGTTGGAAACAAAATTAATCTTCTAAGCGAGCAGATTGATGCACTCATTGAGAGTTCACAGCGCCTTGCTGATAATGTGATTGCTACAGGTGTAATGAAACAAACGATGACAAATCAAGACGAAAAAGAACTTTATGCCATTTTTGAAAAGCTTCATAGCAATTATCCTGAAGTTATCAATATCATATACGACTATGGTGAAAGATTTTACATTTATCCAAGAAATGAACAATTGGAGATGCAAAGCCGTCTTGATGATGCGTGGGAGAATACGTTAGCCAATGAAGAAGATACAAGCTGGACTGCACCTTATATTGATGCGGCGACTGGTGAATGGACATTGACATATCAAAAAAAACTGTATAATGGCAATGCAGCCTATGGCTTAGTACAAATTGATATTTCATTAGCTCATATTCAGGATGTTATTCATACAATTCAAGTTGGAAATGATGGAAAATTGTATATTACAGACTCAGAGGGAATGATTTTAATTTCTCCATTCGAAGACTTAATTATGATGGATGTTCCGGATAAAAAACTATATGATTTAATAAGTAAAAATAAGAATGGTTCTATCACCTACACATCAGCAAAAGAGAAGAAATTTGCACAGTTTAAGGATACTGAAAATAGATTAGGCTGGAAAATTGTAGGCATTATTCCAGAGAGTGAAATTAACCAGTCCTCTAATGACCTGTTAATTGCAATTCTAATACGCTCAGTGATTTTTGCATTTGCAGGTGGTCTGGTGGCAATGAGGGTAGCAAATAGACTAGTGAAAAATATTGCAACATGTAAAGATGAATTAGTTCGTCTTGGAGACGGAGATTTAACTTGTGAACTTCATGTTGAAACAAGTGATGAATTAGGTCAAATGGCAGTTGCATTCAATGAAGCTGTTGCTCGTATCAGCCAAATGATTGCATCTACAAAAGAAGCATGCGATTCCTTGAACGATGAATGTAGTAATATGTCCGAAATAGCCTCCCAAGGTACTCAGACAACCAACTTAATTGCAACACATATTCAAGAGATTGCCAACGACTCCATGAGTCAGGCGGAAGAAACAGATACAATTAATACTCATTTTGAAGAATTATCGAATGCGATGAACTCTGTAACAGATTCCATTGGGGATGTTCATGATATGGTTGAAAAAACACAAGATATAAGTCGTCATGGAATTAATGTTGTAGATAATCTGCTTTTGGTAACAGAAGATACCAATGAGTCTACTGATAAGGTTAAAGTTACAATTGAAACCATTAGTCAGACTTCACAGGAAATCTCTTCTATTATACAGACAATTGATGATATTTCTTCACAGACAAATCTCTTAGCTTTAAATGCCAGTATTGAGGCAGCCAGAGCCGGCGAGAGTGGAAAAGGTTTTGCTGTCGTTGCAGACGAAGTACGTAAGCTTGCTGAAAGTACAGCGGCTTCAGCCGGTGAAATTAGACTTTTAATCGATCGTGTAAGGTCACAGGCAAGCGACGCAGTAAAAGAAATTCATGTTGTGACAGATAACACATCAAAACAGACACAAGTGGTGGAAGATACAAAAGAAGCTTTTCAGACAATGAGTGGTTCTGTAGAAGATATGAATTCTACAGTAAAACATATTGGAACGCTAAACCACAATATGATTGAAGTAAAACTATTAATGGAACAAATTATGCAAGGATTTATGGATAAGGTAAAGAACAATTCAGCAAATACGCAAAATATCTCTGCTATGACAGAAGAACAGCTTGCAAGTATGATGAATTTAGAAGAAAGCCTTGAAGTAATTCTTAAATCATCCAGACACTTAAGAGAAGATATTGGTCAATTCAAGACAAATGACGAAATAAAATAGAAGACATACATTTTTACTCCATAGATAACAATTATGTAATCTATGGAGTAATTTTATGCAATAGCTGACAATGTCAGTACAAATTATGATATGATAGAGAAGAGATGTCATAAAATTTATAAAGTTTTCAGTCATCTGTTAACAGGGTTAGACATTTCAACTTAAAGAACGGAAAGGAGGAGAGGTAATATGCAGTGGTCAATTCGTAATTTGTTAAATCCTGTAATTGCCAGGTGCTTGATTTATGGTGTAAATCCATTTGATTTAGAATTTGTATTGAGAAAAATGGAAGAAAAGCCACTTTTAAATGCAAGAATGCTTGATGATACCTGGATGTCAGAATGGGAGAAAAAGGCACAGCATTTTATTTTATTAGCGGAAGAAGAGAGAGAAAAGGAAAATATGATTTCTGTAAGTGATTATTATACACTTGCAGCAAGATGTTACTATGCCTGTTATTTGTTAAATTCAGACTTAGTTGAGAACAAGAAAGAGGTATATAAAAAACTGGTATTTTGCTATCGACAATCCATATTAAATGGAAAAAGAAAAGTAAAAGAAGTAGAGATTCCGTTTAAAGGAACTACTAAGCTACCAGCTTATTTGCATTTACCAGATGAGAGTAAATTTGAAGGTCCCTATTCCTGTGTCGTTATGTTTACGGGGTTTGGAAGTTGCAAAGAAGAATTAGAAGTAGAAACACAGCCACTAGTGGAACGTGGAATAGCCGTTTTAGCAGTGGATATGCCTGGTACTGGCAATGCGCTATTCCAGTATGATATAAAAATACGAGCAGAAAATATTGAATATGCAATAGACCAGATGATGACATATTGCAAGGAAGAAGCGCTAATTGATGAGAATAAGATAGGAACATTTGGACTCTGTATGGGTGGTGGTTTTGCTTATCGTGCCGCAGCAAAGTATAGTGACATAAAATGCTGTGTAAACTTATTTCCTTTGTTTTTATCTATGGTTGAAAATGATAATATTCCAAGATGGATGAGACAGGGAAGATGGGCTGCATTTCAGATGGGTGATATTGCATCTGATAAATTTATAAAGGAAATGTCAATTATCGCGGAAGGAAGCGTTACGTGCAGCTATTTATTAGTACATAGTGTTTTTGATAATTGGATGGAATTAGAGAAGACGAAGTTCGTGTATGAGAAGTCGAAAGGAGACAAGCTGGAAATAGAAATTGAAGATGAGCCAGTATATGCGACGAAAGAAAGCGTAATGCATGCTATGCCTGTAGGAGAGCAAATGCATTGGATAAAAAGGAAAGCGGCGGATTTCTGTGTGCAGGCTTTTCGGAAATAGATACGGAGGTTAGCATGAGGGGAAAAAATTTTTATCAGTTAATAGGTGATTATGCAGCGAAAAGACCTGAAAAGCCATTACTTACAGTAGATAATCAAACCATTACATATGGACAGTTTATTGAACAAACAAGTAAAATGGCACAGAGTTTATCTTCTTTTGGAGTGAAGGAGGATACGAAAGTAGGATTAATTTTATCTAATAGTATTGCATGGTATGAATTGTTTTGGGGAGCAATTCGAATCGGTGCACAGCCAGTTCCTATTGATCCACAAAGTGGAGAACTAGAGTTAGAGCGTTTGTTAAGTTGTGCAGACATTACGATCTGCTTTACGGAAAAACAATATCGGAATAATCATATTTGTGAAGTTGTTTCCAAGGTTCAAAAGAAAGTACCTAATGTAAAACAAGTTGTTTATCTAGGAGGAGAACAGAAGAAAGAATCGTCTTTTATTCCTTACAAAGAGTTTTTAGAAGCTGGGACGGGAAAAGCATTGTCCGATGTTTACGAACCGGATGATAGGCATGTTATGAGTCTAGCCTGTACCTCTGGAAGTACGGGAAATCCTAAGGTGTTGTCACTCCCATACGTTGGATTTTACGATGCAATTATGGATATGGCAGATTACCTTGGATTTTGCTCAGATGATACAATGATGGTTGGTATGCCGCTTTATCATCAGGGAGGATTTGGAATGGGACTGCAAGTAGTTATAAAAGGAGGAAGTGTGATTTATCAGCCACAATTTGAGCCGATTCGATTTCTGGAAACGGTAGAGCGTTACAAAGTTACCGCCGTTCAGCTAACTTCTACATTAGCAAAAATCTTAATTTCAAATCCCAAATTTTATGAGTATGATTTATCCAATATACGTATCTGCTACTTTGCAGGAGAAGTTTTACCAAAAGAGATTGCGCAGATATTTGTAGAAAAATTAGGAATTCGTGTAATTAACGTAATTGGTTCTTCAGAGACTGCAACTATGGTTGTGTGGGATTCTGATAAAGATTACGATGTAGATCCAAGTGATTTTTCTGAATTGCCATTTACAAAAGTGCATATTTGGAATTCAGAAAAGAATGAAACAGATATTGGCGAGTTATGCATTTATACGACAGCAGTCATTTTTAATTACTATAAAAATGAACAGGCTACTTCACAAACAGTTGTTGATATTGACGGAAAACGCTGTTTTAGGACCGGAGATATGGTGGAGCGACTGCCAGATGGACGATTCCATTTCCTTGGTCGATGTAAGCGAATCATCAAGCGTGGCGCAAATTTAGTTCACGCAGAAGAAGTGGAAGGATATATGCTTACTCATCCACTGATTGAATCAGTTGCAGTGATTGCAGAGGCCCATCCTGTATACGGAGAACAAATAGTTGCCTATATTAAGACCGTAGGAAACAAGATGCTTACTAGGAATGACGTAGCAAAATATTTTCAAGGTAAATTCAGTGCTTATAAAATACCTGATAAAGTCATTGTGACAGAAGAACTGCCACATGATATTGGAAAGATACAGTTTAAATACATTCGTAAATAATCAGTTATGCCACAGGTACCTGGCTTTAATAAAGAGGAAAGGACGATGAAGATGAATCAATTAGATTTTAAGGAGTTTGCAAAAAATATTGCGGATTATGTTGGAATGGAAGAGGGAGAGATTACAAAAGAGACAGATCTTTATAGAGATTTGCTAATTGACTCTCTGGGACTATTTAGTATGGGGATTTATCTGACAGGAATCTACCATTTAGAAGTACCATTATCAAGTGTAGCTATTGTCAGCAAAGTTGGAGAACTATTTGATTTACTGGTAAATGAAGGGGTCCCTGTAGATGGCAAAAACTAAATTATTTTTTCTTCCATATGCAGGTGGGTCTGCAATGAGTTATATGATAATGAAAAGATTATTTGATGAAACTACATTTGAACCAGTTCCTTTAGAATTGGCTGGACGAGGTACAAGAGCAAAAGAATCT
>DBKX01000413.1:3190-6744 GCA_002297865.1 Lachnoclostridium sp. UBA739 | reverse complement strand
CATCATCTGGCTCACGCTGAGTCTTCGACTGATAATAGCTTCTTATCAGTTCGCGAGCTTCATCAATATCAATCTCGCCCTCAATGTGCTTACAAGCAGTAACCTTCAGGTAATCAGAAGTCTGCAAGCCATCCACAGCCTGCAGTCCGATTGCCGTCTGCCCAATGGAGGCCTTCTCCTTTTGATTCGGCTCACCTTGACGGATGTATTAGTCAAAGTTGGTATATTTACTTTTGCCGTTAATCATATTCTCAATAGCTTCTTTGTGTAAAAGTTATACAAAACTCCATCTGACAGAGAATAAAAGTTGCTTACCATATTTGCATTCCAATGATTCCAATAACTTTGTTGTCATCTGGTCAACATCCTTATTGTATTCATCTTCCATATCAAAATAACTACGTTGTATTTTAGTCAACTTATCAGCCAAAAGAGTCTCTTTCTTCTTTAGCAATAACTTTTCCTTAACATTTCTTTCTTTTCTAACCTGCTTATGCAATGCATCCTTTTCCTTCCTAATCTCTATTATTTGATTTTGTAGAGGTACAAGCTGATCATTTGCCCACAATTCGTATTTTTCAATTTCATTATTGGCAAATTCCTCCATTCTTGCATTAATCTTGCATTTGTATTTCTCTATATTTTCATTAAGGACTGTAGTAATTTGTTTTTTTACTGATTCTGGCATATCACACTTATTATGGTCTTTGGCGTTAAGCTCCAATAATTTAGACCCAAATTCTGAAGG
The DNA here is from genome assembly GCA_002297865.1 of Lachnoclostridium sp. UBA739. The sequence continues at coordinate 5,996 of DBKX01000413.1, read as the reverse complement.
CAAAATATGTCCTTCATCAGTAATAACACAAAATATAATAGATTCCTCGTTGTCATATTCATTAGAAACAGTTACCTCATAAGCGACAAGCCACCCTTCAAAAGCTGAATAGTTTTCCAGAAGAACTGATTTGTAAGGGCAAGATGATAAATCAAAGACCACTTTCTCAATACTTTCCTTTTCTTGAATTTGCTTTAGTATATAATTTCCTATGGAGTTTGTAACCCTTACCTGTATTTTTCCTACTTCATTTTTATCAAGAGAATAATCTCCTTTCCTTATCTCATGCGAAATGTCTTCGTTCAACACAAAAGACAAGGATTTATTATCAATATCTGAGATTCGTCCATTTAAAACAAATTGAGTCAATTTCCAAAAATGTCCAATATATTTGTCAATCCTTGCCAAGTCTTTATTTTTCCTCACATTCAGCTTACTTACAACGTCTTCATCAAAATTTTCCAACAACGTCTTTTTAGTATTAGAGATTCTCTCTTTTATTACATTCTCCAACTCTTTTTGCAAAGAGTCGAAAGCATTATTAATTTCCTCTTCTGTTCTACATATACGCAAAATAGAACCAAGCCGGCCCTCCAAATCAAATGTTGAATCAATAGAGCCCAATAACTCGTCACTACAACCGAAAACGCCATCAAATAAATTAAACTTTGTGGACAACAATTCATATACACGGCAATCTGCCGCATTTAGCCTGTTAACGAAATTCACAACTACCACATCATGCTTTTGACCATAACGATGACAGCGTCCTATTCGTTGTTCTATTCTTTGTGGATTCCAAGGTAAGTCGTAATTAATTACTAAAGAGCAGAACTGAAGATTTATACCTTCTGCACCTGCTTCTGTTGCAATCATTATCTCAGCCGTATCACAAAAATAATCTACCAATGACTGCTTTTTGTCTATTTGTACATTACCTGTCACATAAGATGTTCCTGTATGTTTCAATAGCCAACTATTATAAATTCCGTTGGCCTCTTTACTATTGTTAGTTCCATTAAAGCAGACTATCTTATTCTCAAAACCATTCTTTACGAAAAAATCCTTAAGATAATCCTGCGTTCTACGACTTTCTGTAAAAATTAGCGCTTTTCGTCGTCCTCCTATGTTTTCAACCTTATCAAAAGATGATGTAAGAGCCGCCAACAAAGCTTGAGCTTTTGTCTCACATGAAATATTTTCTGCCATTGACACATATCGCTGAAGTTCTTCTATTTCTGTGTCAATTGAACATTTTTCTTGCTCTGATAGCTCTACAGTTTCGTAAGTGTCTTCATCATCCGTTTGGTCAACACGTTCCAAATCATTTAATAATGACTGTACATTAAGAAACTGTCGTCCCTCTTCCTTCATTCTCTCCAGACGAGCAATAGTACTTTTAAGGGTGAAAGACAGAGCATAAACTGATGATGACATTATTTTCCTAAAAAGCAAGGACATTAACGGGCGTATCTTTTCCGGAATTCCATACGTGCCTTTACGGAATAAATAACCACTAACAGCCTCGTATAAATCGTTTTCTATTTTTGAAGGAGTATATTCTTGTACGAATGGAATACGCTTTGTGTATTTCACATATTCAATTACTTGACTTCTCAAAGTACGATGTAATATACGAGATATTCTCGACTTTAGCTCTCCATATCTGGAGTTATCTCTAATTGAAACAGAATTGTATTGATCTTCAAATGTTTGTGCAGAAGAAAAGAATCCATCATCAATGAAACTTATTAATCCATACAATTCTTTGAGATTATTTTGTAATGGAGTAGCTGTAAGCAATACTTTTTTGAACGGACGCAATGTTTCCTTTAAAGCACTTGCCATAACATTACCCTTCTTATAGACATTTCGCAGTTTGTGAGCCTCGTCTATTATGACAATGTTCCACATAACTTTTGACAGTTCGTCTGCATGAGCAACTGCAAACTGGTATGAACATATTATGATATTGTCGTCTGTCAGAAAAGGATTCTCTGTCTTGCCAGCAAGTGCATCGTAAGAGCTACGTTCCAAAATCAATGATGGAAGATAGAATTTCTCCAATAGTTCCATGCTCCATTGGCTTCTTAAAGAAGCAGGCACAATAATAAGCATATGCCTCTTATGTTCTGCCCAAAACTCAGACAATAGAATCCCTGCTTCAATCGTTTTTCCTAAACCGACCTCATCAGCAAGAATTGCCCCTTTACTAAGTGGGGATTTAAAAGCAAACAAAGCCGCTTCTACCTGATGGGGATTTAGATCCACTTTTGATTCAGACAAGACTCCAGTAAACCGACTATCGTCAGACATCGATTTCTTATGGCAAATATCCCATTTATAATATATTTGTTGTGCTATAGATAACATTATTTTCTAAGTTTACGTTCGATTTTAATTGAGTACTCAGGAGAAACGGCATCAAACTCTGCAATATCAGCACCTTTCCAATAATTCTCCGCTAACTCATCACATTGTTTACGTAATCTATCATTCATATTTGGCTCATCCTCTTTTCCATAAATAGCAACGATGTGCTCATATTGGGGAATAACCATTATGTCTTTTAAAGATATTCTGACAATCCGTATTTGTACATTAGGATGACTTCTCAAGAACACATTTTGTGCTGCAGTAATACCTATCGGAATTTTATTGTCGGATATAGTCTTCAGAGTAGAAATGACACTCACATACTTTTCTCCATTTCCAATATTAAAATCACCACAAGAAATTTCATCGTTTATTACTTCGTACTCTTCTCCTGCACTTATAAGATATTGCTCATAGATTTTCTTGCCTA
>DBKX01000413.1:0-3164 GCA_002297865.1 Lachnoclostridium sp. UBA739 | reverse complement strand
TACGACGCACCATAGAAGGCAACTTTTCTTCGTCATCCAGCCAATGCATAAAGCTATCTATATTTTCAGCAACATAAGGAAGATTCTCATCACCGACTTTATTTGCTATATCAAGTAGCGAAGAGACATTGGATATAGTCTGTTTATTATGTAGGTATTTCGTACCATCAATCTGAATCGAATTGTCTATAGAATCAACTTCCTTCTTTTCAGATATTGCATGGTTTAAGGATGTCATCACATTTATTCCTTCTTCATGTGCACATACAATATTTTGAAACATATCATTGATAGGCACACCTTTATCTTGAACGGAAATAGCTAAATTTAGCAAATCTTCTACATTCACACCTTTGTCATTGGCACAAATAAAAGCTTTTAATGTTTCATTATCTATATTCTTATCAGAGATTTCTTCCAAATATTTGTCATGCTCACTTCTTTCTTCTTCATCGGCAATACGCTTCTCTTCTTTTTTCTTTTCAGCAAGTACATCATCTAAGAATCCCAAGACTTTCTCAATGCATTGATTTTCTTCGTATCCTAACTGATGGAATTCATATAAAGAAATTTCAGAAGGTCTGCAGGTTGTACCATTATCCTTTACTATCCATTTGTCATTTTTAAGTTTTGAAAAATAAGTACTTTCAAATGACTTTTCATGAGAGTATCTTTCTCTATACAGACTGTATTTCAAAGTTCCTAAAGCATATTTTTCAACACCATTTTTAATAATTATTTTCCAATAGCAATGAGACCATTCTGCCGTACAGTTTCGTATATTATATCCTTCCAAAAAATAATCTTCAAATTCTGGAGTATAACTCTTTGACAAGTAACTATTATTCAAAAATTCCAATACTTCTTGTGGAAAGTTTTGCTCAGAACTCCATCTCCAATAAGAGTTTATAATTGATATTACTTTAGGCAAACTTCGCATACAGAAACGCAGGGTTAGGAAATTCTTTACTTCTTCACGTGACAATCCCAGGCCTTCTGCATAAAAGGCACAATCTACAAACTGAACAGCGGAATTTCCCTTTACGAAAGTGACAAACGTTTCATTGGGGATATTCAACGCTTCTATTTTACACAAAGTTGTATCTATACATCCAATAACTTTCAATCTCCATTTTTGCTTCAATACTTCAACTAATTTAGTGTTATTCTGACCATGCACTAAATTATATATAAGTTTGAAATCCTTTAATAAAACTTCCTCGCTTAATTTTCTATCATTCTCATAGCGAACAAGCAAAGTTTTTTCTATATAATCAGCTATATCTGGTTCTTTTAAATCTATACCGCGGAAAAAAGCTTCATGTTTTTTGAAAAAGTCATTATCAATTACTTTTCCAAATGTATTTTCTCCAGCATCCTCAAAGCCTTTATATGGTAAACATACATTTGCCCTTTTTTTTAAAAGAGTATATGGCGCCACCCATTCACCATTTTGTGTCCTAACGATAGAAGCAAATCTAAATTTTAAATCTTTCCAAGAATCAGTTGTTTGCCCCCAATAATTCTTTCCAAAATCACGCACTGCAACGCCATTTACTTTCCATAGTTTTGTTGCATTTTCTTCAATATATGTAAGAAGGCGATTTGCCCACTCAATTGGCTGTTCGTCCATAAACGAAGATGTTAAGCAACAAGCCAACGACTTGTTACCAAAAAGAGAAATATTCAAACTTTTTTTTATGTCTTCCTTAAAGTCGGACCTATAACCTTTCAGGTATAAAAAATCTATATTATTGTTTTCACACAATAAGTGAAGTTGTGTAGAGGACAGCAAACTCTCTAATTCTTTTGTTGTAGAATATACTTCAGAAGGTGATACATAGTCCAGAGAACGATTCAGCAACAATCGTTCTTCTCTTATCTTATCAAAAAAACATTGTTTTAAATCAACATTTCTTTCTGTTGTTGATTCTATATTGAGAATATGGAACAAATTGTCTGTCAACAACAAGTTTTGTTTACTTATCATTGACTTATTCCTTTCTTCAATCATTTGAGCATTTCGACATATTCCTATATCTCTAAGACATAACAACGCATCTGCTGCTAATTCTTCTATACCATGTAAGAACTCTTTATTGACATTTTCAAATTCTTTTATTCTATCACGATTGTCTGTTAATAGAAATGGTGCATGGCTCACAAAACAGCTGTCAAAAGTTTCACTTGTCGGGAAAAAGCAATATATTTTTCTCTTAGTTTGAACATCAAGGCTTCCATCTGAATTCAGAAAATATCCAACGCCTATATTATAAGCACCTTCAGACGTGGTATAATCTCTATGAAACAAATACAATAGTTGACTTTGCTTATAATCATGGATACGACATAGTTCATACTTGATACCATATCGCTCATTTGACTGTAACTCCTTTTTGGAATATTCATGAACTTCGTCTGAGCTATCAACTTTCCATGTTATAATCTTGACGTGAGGAAGGAACAATGTTGGCATATTGAGATTCTGCAATCTATCCAAAATCTCAGAATATGCCTTTTCAGGATTCTTAAAAGGAATCTCAAAAAGCGTTTCGCCTGGTTGACGGTGTTTATGGTCTGAATCCAGCAAAATGGGGACCATATAGTTTTCAATCTTAAACCAAAAGGTATCATCATAAATAGATGGAACATCCGTATATTGAAATACAGACTTAAAACCAACTCCAAACTTACCTATAGTATGTTCTTCATCTTTTTTCGTTGAACATGCTACTGACGTAATAGAATTAATATCCCCAATAACACCAATTTGCTCCCTTGCATCTGTTATTGAAAATTGACGTTTCCCATTATGTTTGAACACAAGTTTATCTTTAAACAAAAAGATAGTAACTTCTGAAGCAAGCGCATCATCAGCATTTTGAATAAGTTCATATATAAAATGAGCTGTTTCAGGATACTTTTCTATCACACTTTTCCAAATGCCTATATTGGTGCGTTTTGAATATGTTCTCCAATCATCCAGCTTGTCTTCAACAAGAATGTCGAAGAGTTTCCTTTGTTCATTCGTTAATGAAGATTTATCCTTTTTGAGTTGATTAGGTTGGGAACTATTATTAACCGTCATAGATTACTATTTTAAAAAGTGCTTAAAAACGAAATACCATTAATGATTTACTTCTCATACCCCTCATAGTAATAGC
>DBKX01000150.1:11434-12923 GCA_002297865.1 Lachnoclostridium sp. UBA739 | reverse complement strand
TTACAGCAGAAATTAGAAGAAACACAACAGGAAGATACCCAGTCTGCTGCTTTACCAGAGGACGGGCTTACAGATGAGTATGCTGTCATTCTCAATGTAAAACCTGAGAAAGTGGATCAGATAAGTTCACAAATCATCGACGGTAAGAAATGCCTTGTGATTCCGATAGATGACAATGAACATGCTGCTGTAAATGGTATGGATGCACCTCTATAAACATATACGCCTCTCTTGTAATTAAGATACTGATTGTATTGGTGTAAATCATAATTTGTATTATTGCAAGAGAGGTGGTATTTTCCCTACACCTGTATTAAATTTCGAACCACCATCCAAATCATTAGCGAAACTAAATATCCAATCCCTACACCTTTCCAAACCGCTGTATACTTGTCTTTTCTCTGTCCATTAAAAACTTCGTGCAGGACTAACACAATAAGTACAGGACTCGTCCAAAATAAAAAGTAATTAGCCTGCATTGCCTTTTGCCAATGAAAAAGAGATAACTGATAAATCATCCGTGTGATACCGCACCCTGGACACTTTAGGTGAAATACTTTATAAAAAAGACACGGTACACCAAAACCGATATACCGTATCATCAAATAATATATCACACCTGCAAATAGTATAATGCCCCACTTAATTTTCTTTTGTTTCAAACTAGTATTGAGCAAATTTATTCACTTCGTTCTGAATTAACGCATAAGCAATAATCCCACCGAAAATGAATACTAAAAGATATAAAACTCCCCCATTACTAGAACTTTCTCCACATAATTGATGAGCTTTATCGATTTTTTCGCCACATTTGTATGCCCAGTAAAGTCCATAAATACCACATGTAATAATTGTAAGTACGAATGCTAAGACGCCTGAAGTTCCTGGTTCTTGTGCAATTGCGTTCGTGTCATCTGTTAAGCAAACAAACCAGTAAACCCCGTAAATCCCACATGTAATAATTGATAAAATAATGCAAAGTGCAATATTTTTTTGTTGTACCATATACCTTATTCTTCCTTTCATTTTTGCCACAATTATATCATACTACATCTTATTTTGATACAAATTTCTTTATACTTTTTATTTTAACTTAATCTTGTACAATATTTTGCAACCATACTCCTTTTTTTACAAGTACATACCCAATCATACATTTTATGAGCTCAACCGTCTGACATAATGCATATAACGTAATAATTGGCAGATTTGTAAACTTACTAAGTAAAAATACAGTTGGCACATTCACACACCAGACAAATGCACTGTCAAATAAAAAAGTAATGCCTGTTTTCCCTCCGGAACGCAAGGTAAAGTATGTAGCATGTTCATATGCATAAATCGGCATGCAAACTCCTGCTATAATTATCAGTTCCTTTGCGATATTCTTGACTACCATATCCGTGTTGTAAAGCCTTGGGAAAAACGGTGCAATTATTATCATGCCTAATCCCATAACAATACAGCTTGCAACACAGAAGAAAATCAT
>DBKX01000150.1:8509-11416 GCA_002297865.1 Lachnoclostridium sp. UBA739 | reverse complement strand
TGTATCAACTGCACCTTCCATATCATCTTCACCAAGTTTCTGACCTACTACTATGGCGATAGATTCCCCCAATGCGATATAAACCACATAAAACAGGTTCGAAATAGTAGAGGAAATACTAATTGCTGTTACTACCTCAAGTCCTCTTGAAGAATACATTTTATTCATAAATGCTTGTGCAGAAGCCCATAAGGTTTCATTGACCATAAGCGGTGTTCCTGTCAAAATGACATTTCGAATCAGTCTGCTTGGAATATGAATATTAGTAAATACTCCATCGAAATACTCGGCACGCTCTTTATGTGTTTTTACCCATACAATTAAAACACCCAGTTCCACAAAACGTGCAACTACAGTTGCAATCGCAGCGCCATTAGAGCCAAGTCTTGGCGCTCCCATTATTCCAAAAATAAGGATAAGGTTTAAAACAAAATTGGTAATTACTGCAGCAATACTTGCTATCATAGGTGGAACTGTTTCTCCACATTCCCTTAATGTACTAGATAAGCACTGTGACCATGCAAATGGCAGCAGTCCTATCATAATAATAAAGATATATTGCTTCCCATATTGAAATGCTAATTCTATATCACCACAATTAGTATCCGCCATGAGATACTGACGGATTAAAGTTCCTCCCATAATTGTGAAAATTGCAACTGCAATAACTGTTAATACTGTTATAATGATAAGCTTTAATTGTAACGTATTTCTTACACCATCTATATTTTTTGACCCAAAGTACTGAGCTGTGAAAATTCCTGCTCCAGACACAGCCCCAAAAATACATAGGTTAAATACAAAGATTAACTGATTGGCAATTGCAACTCCTGCAACCTGCTCTGTTCCAAGCCTTCCGACCATTATATTATCCAGAAGACTAACAAAACTTGTAACTCCCTTTTGCACAATCATAGGAATTACAAGCACTAGTATCATATAATAAAATGCCTTGTCTCCTATATATTTTTTTCTTAAAGCTTGCATATTTTCCTCTCCCTTAATTATTACGCTCTAATTGCCCATCTCATTTTTGTAGATCTTGCTCGACCGTTTCTTCTGCATTCCTCTTGAGATGGACGAATTACATCCGATGAAATCTCACTATAGACTCCCTCTTTGAAGAAACGTTTAAAGGATTTTTTAACCATTCTGTCCTCTCCTGAATGGAAAGTCAGGATTGCAACACGTCCACCTGGTTCTAGAATATCAGGTAATTTTTCTAAAAATCCTTCCAATACCTCAAATTCACTATTCACATCAATTCGTAAAGCCTGAAATACCCTTTGACATGTTTTCTTAATGGTCTCCTTTCTCTCCTTCGCTGGAAGAAAGGAAAGAACCTCTTCAATCAGCTGTTCTAACTGAGTTGTTGTTTCAATCTTCTTTCCCCTACGAATGGAAGAAGTGATCGCCCTTGCCAATTCAGCTGCATATGGTTCATCCGAATTCTCAATCAGCATACCTTCTAGTTCATCTCTTGTCACTTCTTTTAGACGCTCTGCTGCGGAAATTCCCTTTTCGGGGTTTAATCTAAGATCTAGAGGTCCTTCAAATTTGTAAGAAAAACCTCTTTCTGGATTGTCTATCTGCATAGAAGACACCCCAAGATCTGCTAGGGCAAAATTTACTTTTCCATACTCTTTTGCTACTTCATCAATATGAACAAAGTTTTTATGAATAATGGTAATTTTATCTTCACCATATCCCTTGGCTTCAAGCCGCGCTTTCGTTTTCACCGATTCAATTGGATCTACATCCATCGCATACATGTGTCCCTGTCCATCAAGACGTTTTAACATTTCGGATGTATGACCACCATAGCCTAGCGTAGCATCTAATCCGTACTGTCCTGGCTGGATCTGTAAAAAATCCATAATTTCTTCTACCATAATTGGAATATGCATTCCGGCTGGAGTACTTCCTTTACTTTTGACCTTTTCTATTGTATCCGCATATTTTTCAGGATTATGCTCTTTGTATTTTTCCTTATAAGAACGGGGATGTGTTCCTTTGTAGCGTACACGACGCTTATGTTCTTTCGCTGGTTCTTGACTGTGTATCTGATTTTGATTGTTCATTGTTTACCTCTTTCATTTTCCTACCACATTATATATAGCTTAGTCGCATTATAACATCTTATTCTTTTTGAAACAACGTTAATGTTCATTTCTGTATATACAAAAGCACCGAGCTTCATTACCATAAGCTAGGTGCTTGTTCTTATCGTTTTTACTTTAAAATCCTGTTAACTTTGTAATTATCTGAACCATCTTGTTTACTGTATCAAACATATCTACTTCCAACATGCTATCTGAAAATTGCACAGAATAGTAGTCTTCCAGCATGATAATCAAATACGTAAAAAAATCTTTTTCTAATTTTCCTGATGTAAAAAGTGGTTCCTCATATGAATCTATTGATATGAGTGCCTGCCTCTCAATTAAACCAGCTATGTCTTCTGCACAGACATGATTCTGTATAATACCTTTTTTATCTACCACTAGAAATGATTTATCTTCCCTTTTCATTATTCCCACCTAAACGCAACAATTGAAACAATAAAACAAACAGCTGTAACAGCCGCTAAAACAATAATGCTCACATAGTAATCTTTTATATCCAGATTAAGCCATGCCCCCTGCATTGCCTCTACTACATGTGTAACAGGTAAAAATTTTGATGCCTGCTGCATACTTTTTGGCATTATCTCTAACGGAACTGTAGCTCCCGTTAAAAACAGCATTGGAAAATACACAATATTCGCTAATGCACTGCCTGCTTTCATATTTGGAGCTAGACTGGCAATCAAAAATCCAATTGAAAACACACTTAAAATAGATAATATGAAAACAAGCACAACTCCTATATAGGTCCCCTGAAACTTCAGGTGAAAAGCAACTTTTG
>DBKX01000150.1:1970-8488 GCA_002297865.1 Lachnoclostridium sp. UBA739 | reverse complement strand
CAAGTTTACTGTTAATTGAGCACATATCACATTTGCTGTGCTAATCGGAGTCGCCTTAAATCGTTTCAGTATTTTTTTTTCGCGGTATTCACACAAGGTAAGAGGTAAATTCATCAGGCCTGTTACCGAAATAATCATTCCAGCATATGCAGGAACAGACACATCCACCATTCCAAATCCATTATAAATATCCTGTGGCTTGTTTCCATAGATTCCCCCAAACATAAGAATCATCATAGTCGGAAACAGTAACAGAAAAAATACATTAATAAAGTTTCGAAAAAACAGCTTAAATTCAAAAGTCGTTAATTTTACAAGAGCCCTACGTTTCATCTTATTCTCACTCCATTTCTCCATTTTCAAATGTCCTGCCAGAAAGATATAAAAATACATCTTCTAAATTCGGCTTTTGAATATCCAAACTGCTATATTCAATTTCCTGCGTTTCTAACCAGCTTACAACCGAAGCGACAAAATTATCACCTTTTCCAAAAACGGTAATTTCTCTATCTACCCGCTCAACCTTATCTACCAATTCCAGATTTTCAATTTCAGAAATTCTTGTATCCTTACACTGGAATATCATTCTCTGTGTTAAATTGTATTTCTTTAATATTTCCTCAATAGTTCCTACAATCAGAATTTTTCCTTTATCCATAATGGCAATTCGATCACATACAGCCTGTACTTCATCCATAAAATGAGAAATCAGGACAATAGTGATTCCTTGATTCTTTAATTCTTTCAACAAATCCCACATCTGATGGCGAGAGTTCGGATCTAATCCAGTTGTTAGTTCATCCAAAAACAATACCTTTGGTTTTCCTATTAACGCAAGTACAATGGAAAGTTTTTGCCTTTGTCCCCCCGATAACTTGGAAACCGTATTTCTTCTTTTTTCCCATAAGCCCATTTTTTCAAGAAGCTGTTTATATGGAACTGGCTCACTATAGAACGAAGAAAACAGTTCACACAACTCATACACCTTGGCATTATTCTGATAGTTTGTATCTTGAAGCTGTATTCCAATTATTTCATGAACTCTCTTCCTGTCCTTATTTGGATCCAATCCACAGATTCTTATCTCTCCACTTTCATATTTCCTTAAACCTTCGATACACTCTACTGTAGATGTCTTACCAGCACCATTCATCCCTATAATTCCGTATATTTCATTTTTTCTTATATGTAATGATATTCCGTCAACTGCACAAAAATCTTTATATTTGACGCAAAGTGAATCAACTTTAATCATTCAAACTTCCTCCATTATGATATTACTAGTCTTATTGTACTACTTTTTCCCATTTGTGTAAAACCCTGCAAATGATGCATGCATAATCATGGATGGAATAATGCTGCCACATGATAAAAATGCAATACTACCTATCATTGAAATTGCTAAACTTGATACGCCGAGAACTAGTTTTTGTATCTTGGTATCTGCCAAAATACACTGATTAACTATAAATGCAATTGATACAATACTTACTGCAAGCACAGTCCCCATACCACTTACTAGAAGCCCTTTTAAAAATGCACCTCGAAAAAAAATTTCTTCAAAACACGCACTACACATCGGCAATAACCAGGCCACTTTTGTAGGTACCATAAAAATTCCTTCAATCCACTTAATCCTAGACATTTCCTCTTGTATATTCATTTTTGGCGATATTGTCAAAATTATCATCAGAAAAACCGCCATCACTGACATTACACCAATGACTGCCAGAAGAATGACTAGCAGAGTTCTCCATCCATAAGCAAACGAAAATAATTGTGAGACTTGAAATCCTGCAACTTTACCAAGAACAAAACAACTAATTAATGGAAGGAGACAGTAAATAACTGTCGCTAATACAGAATAAGAATAGGAAACGGGTAAACCAAATACCGATGACATGAATAATGTTAATTTATTCTTTATATACATGTTTGAGTAAGATAACATATATATTGTAAGCCACACAGTAAGACAGACTAACCCTACTATTAATACTACAATGCTTTTATTCAACGCTCCTGCTCCTTCCCAAAATCAGTATCACGATATTTTGCAATACATGTGCTAATACAGGAATAATTATTGTTTGTCCACTAAATATGTAGAATAGTGTCAAAATTATTCCTGTAACAAATTTTTGCAAAAATGTTATAACTCCGTAATAAAGATGATTTACTGCATAGAAAACAGCACTAAATAAAATAAACACATAAACCGGCAATCCTATCTGCTCTACAAGCACCTCATACCATACCATACGGAAATTGACTTCTTCTAAAACTGCCAATACAACGGTGCATACAAACACAAAAATACTTGCGTTCTGCCACCCACTATTGATGGAAAAACCTTTTACCTTTATCCCCTGAAGAAACATAATCATTTTCCCAAGAAAAAATTCCAGAAGAATAAGACCGATTCCCGCCCCCACAGCAATAAAATACCACCAGATAGCAATAGGTGCTTTTATGTGTAAAGATGAAGGTTCTTCCAAAACAACTAACGTAATCACACACAGCACTGCATACAGAATATTGCACATACATAAATAAATGGCATTCCCTTTTTTCCCTGCATATCTTACCAGATAGGGAAGCATGATTTGTGGAATTGCTGTAGGATAACAGGTTGCTGTAAGCAACAATATATTAAGGCAAAGGATGTGGATACTCATTGATAACACCACCATATTTTTTTAATCTAGGATGATTCTTAAAAGGAAATCCAGGAAGGCACATTGCACATAATTCTGGGATTAAAACTCTCATAACACTCCAGCCTTTTTCCATGACTTCAGGAGGTGTAATATCCAAATATACTGCATAGTCACTTACCTTTGAAATTTCCTTTACCAAATGTGCAATCTGTTTCTTTGTATCATGTTCATATCGCGAAGGTATTTCAGAAAGCAGTATGGTCTGATCCATTAATTTATCAAGAAGATGGTTCAGTTCGTCTGCTTTGTCTGGAACTCCATAATACAAAACATTTGTATCCAAATCAGAGAAAATGGATTCCTTATTGGAAAATTCAATCTTTTCAGGGTCAAACAGTGCATTAAACATATGCATAAAAATAATAGCCGTTGCTTCCATTGTCCCTCTTAAGACACCATTTGGTGCATTCAAATCACCTTGCGTACCAACAATTAAATATGGGAACTTATTATCCTTTCTTCTTAGTACAACTGTATATATTGGGAAATCCATATCAGGAAGAGTCACATATAATGGAATTATCTCATATGGTGAATCCTTTCCAAATCCACAACGCTCCAAGCATTCTAGCACATTCGGGTCATCAATAACAACTCTTTTGGATTTTTGCATTGTGTACCATGAGATAACAAAAGAGTCTATTTGGACATATTCAATCAGTGCATTCAATAATGCTTTTTCTACGGATTTATGAGAAGCTGTCCCCGTTGAAAACGCAGGTGTAAAATACTTTTCCCCCGCCTCCTGATTCTTAATGAACCCTGTTAAAAGCAACTGGATTGGTACATAGGTATTTTCTCCAGGATGAACAAGGGATGGACAGCTTATCCAGCCAATAATGTCATCCTCTGTTGCCATCTCACTTGAGTAAGAAGGCATAATCTGAGCAATAATCTTCTGCTGTTCCGGTGAAAATATATTTAAATACTCCAGTGGCATTGTTCTGCCCTTTTTTTTAATTTCCTTATAGCTTGCATACTCTATCCTATCGCGAAATAATTTTTCAATTCCGATTGGTGCATATCGCTCTACACTTTCTCCCATTAGACGAATTAGCGCTTCCTCATTAAACACCCCGTAGCCACTCAAATGGTACTCTACATTTTTCTCTGGATCATTAAATGTTTCTTTATGATAATGAGGCATCCTGCCTGTCATGGATTTTAAATTAGGTTCTGGTGGCATATGAACCATTGGTGCAATTACACCATGCATAAGTCCAGTCAGGTTCCCACCTACATATTTATATTCATTCATAATATGATCGAATGATGGATAAAACTTAAGCATATTTTATTCCCCATTTCTATACCTTTACATAGTCAACGCGTTCTTTACCATTTCATCAACTAATGCTCTTGATGATACATTTTTTTCTTCCAAAGCAGCTTTTGCAATTGCACCACACGCTGAACAATAAGGTACTCTCAGCAAATCCTGTACCTGTATTTCCATCGTTGGCATATATATTGTAAGCAATCTTCCTGTAAATTTTGATACGCCAATTCGTTTAAATGTGTATGCTTCTGAAACGGCAATGTTTACAAGCATGTTAAGTAAAGGAATCTGACCCACATTTGTTTTGCTTTTGGTCTGTTTTGCTTTTCTTTCTATCTTAACAAAATTGTGATAGGAAACATGATCCTCTAATCTTGCTAATGTTCTCAATTCAAAACACTCAAGACAACCCGTGTAGTATGGATTAGTTGCAAGTGCACCTATAACTGGTCCGTCAATAAATGTATAAATTACTGGAATTTTAAATTCTACAGAAATACGATTTATATTACGCATACCTACTACATTCAGGTTTTTTACACACATCACAATAGCATCGTATTCCTTAAACTTCTGTCCAAATTTATTTAATGCCTGTACAGTTGACAATCCGTCTAAATTTGAAGTTAAATCAGCTTCTTTAATTGTCTGCATTTCATTTTCTTGCAAAATGTCCATGGTCATCTTAATATCATTTGCCAGTTGCCTTGCTGATTTCACTGCATATGTATCATCCGAATAGAATATGATTTTTTTCTTACTGGAATCTTCTTCAGATTCTAACTCATCTTGCTCTAAATAACCTAACAGAGATAGTGTCAATTCTCTTCCTATACTATTCTCACTTGGTGTCACTAAATAATTTGTTTCATGCAATTCATTCACAATTGTTTCAACTACTTCTTTTTCATATGGTTCTAGAATTTCCTGATCTAAACTGTCTAAATCATATCCTTCTTCCGTCTGTAACTGGTCAATTACTTTTCTAAGATAATTAGCTGTTATCTCTGAAACAGTAGACATATCTAATGAAACTTCCTCAAAATTGAACACCCCCATACGGATTCTAATTTCTTCTGAACCGTTATCCCATATTCTAACACTGTCTCGAAACGCAAAAACTCTATCCTTACTTTCCATTAGATTACTCCTCCATTTCCAAATACAGTAAAGTGTATAACTTGTTTACTGATTCCGTCTAATCCTAATAGTTCTTCAATAAACTGTTTATCGTATCCTCCAATATCGCATGCTCCATATCCTAACCCAGTGGTAGTAAGCTGTGCATTTTCTGCTATTTCTCCAGCCTCTATAAATGCATATGCCATTCCTGCATCACCATATTTATGCGAATTCAAATACATATCGTAAACATAAACTCCACAAAAAGCTGCAGTTGTAATATCCATATCTCCAAACCCTGCCAAGCTTTCCAAATCATTTTGTAGGAATCCTTCTTTAACCAATCTTAAGGTATGATGATAAGGATAATATTCATAAATTCCTCTCTCTAATCCGGTTACATTCCAGATAATAAGATACAGTTTTACAGAATAGAATCCTCCTCCAGATGGATTGGCATGTAATTTTATTTTATCTGCATCCTTTTCCCCGTCCCTTAATGTCATATATCCTGTAATTCCGTTAGACAAATACAAAATAGTGGACAAATCCTGCAATGGGATTGGTCCATCAAATTTTCTAACACTTCGCCTTGCCTGTATTACAGTACTAAACGCAGTACGAACCTTTTTGGGTTTAGGAAGCTTAATTGCTTCGTATGCCTCTTCCTTTTTTTCTTTCATGGCAAACGACAACTGTGCATCTCGTGCACGAAATCTGCTTATTCCAATTCTAAAATCAAGTCTGGCTCCATAAGTTCTAAAGTTAAGTAAATATTCTTCTCCTAAAAAACGGTTTACTCTTGAATGATAAATTCCCTTTAACACTACTTCAGGTGTTCTGACAACCGTTGTGTCAGCATATGGCGAAATTAATGTGTACTGGGAACTCATATTAATCGTTTCACGATAATGCATATGATCATCCAAGTATTTTCTTGCCTTTTTATCCAATGTTAAGCCTCCCTCTTCTCCCAAAATAATTAAACCGAAAATAAGCTGATATTACTCAACTTATTTTCGTATCATTTATCCTATAAAATGAATGGGTATGTTTAAGGTATTAATTCATATCTCTACAAATTAAATATTATTAATAAAACTGTTATTTATGTAATAAAATTAACAGCATGTGCAGCTGCAGCATGAGCATGCTGATCCTGTACATGTTGAACTTGCTCCAGGACTAACCTGTACTGTTCCTGTTACTACGCTAGTTGCGCAATTTTGACTTCTATGTTTTAACATAAGTCTCTCCTCCTTTCTTACACCCATTCATTTGTAGGTATTACCTGTCCCACTTCTGATAAATCTTATGAAACATGTGGGTTGTTGCTATAAATACAAGCAACATATCTGTTGTAATTACCTGATTTTTCATTTCTAATAATTGTTTCA
>DBKX01000150.1:0-1961 GCA_002297865.1 Lachnoclostridium sp. UBA739 | reverse complement strand
CTCAAACATGCCACAATCCTCACACGCAGTTTTTGTTAGATACTCCTCAAAAAAATCATATTTATTATGAATTAGCTCTGTACCTGGTGTTGCGTACTGGAACTTCTGGCGTTTTACAATTTGACTTGGCAATATATCTGAAAACGTCTCTTTCAATATATATTTTTCATTATATCCATGTAATTTCAAATAATCAGGAATTCTATATGCAGTTGAAATAAGCTCCTTATCTAGGAACGGATACCGTCCCTCAACCGAATTTGCCATTAGCACTCTGTCTCCTTGTATTGAAAGAAGATAGCCTGCCAGCAAATTATCCATCTCTACATTCTGACACTGCTTTAGTAATCCTATTGGATTGTTTCTTTGATAGTGCTGACTTATTGCACTATCCAAACTATTCTTATGAATTTCTTTCTGTGCTTCTTCATTAAAGTATTTATATATTATGGAACTAGCCTGAATTCTCGGCCTAATACAGAATAAAGCATCCTCTGTGTTTTTCACATGCGATGTATAATACTGCTCATAACCCTGTATCATGAACTTATTATTCCTGCTCTGTGGAGGTATTACCTGTTTTATGTCTGCTGTTCGAATTTTAGAATTTATATCTTTAGAAATATACTTTCGAATTAATGTTTCTTTGTATATATCATATCCATAGAAAATTTCATCCGCACCCTCGCCGCTTAATACAAATTTGACACCTTCCTTCTGTGCCTCTTTTGACAAAATATACATAGGAACTGCTCCTAGTTTGAACAGCGGTGCTTCACAATGTTCTAGTGTGTTATGCAGATTATCTATTAGCTTATCATCCGTAATCTGTACAATTTGATGCTGTACAAGATGGTCTTGACATGCCAGTTTCTGATATACAGACTCATCAATTCCCCTTCTGTCAAAAGATAATGAGTAAACTGGAAAATTCTCAATTCCCATGGATTCCAATAATCTTAAAATAATGGTAGAATCCAGTCCTCCGCTTAGATACATCCCCCACTTTACACCTGAATCACACATGATACGTCTAGAAACTGCACGCTTCATACTTTCTCTTACTACTTCTATTATCTCACTTTTATCTTTAAAAGAAGCAGCATCATATGCTAAAAAGTTCTGGTATCTGTGAATATCATATTTTCCTGAACAGTCACATTCTACATAACTTGCAACAGGCACTTGATAAATATCCTTAAAAATACTTCTTTCATCTAGTGTTGTCCAATATGTAAACTGTTCGTACAAAGCTTGTGGTTCTAATACCAGCCTTCTTTTACTCATACATGCAAGAGTCTTTATTTCTGATGCAAAGTAGAATACGGAATCATATTGACAAAAATACGCTGGACATATTCCAACCGAGTCTCTGGCAAGATATAGTTTTTTCTTCTCTGCATCATACAATGCTAACGCAAACTGCCCATTTATATGTACAAACATATCCATCTCGTACTCTTCATAAAGATGAATCAGAACTTCTCCTTCACTATCTGTTTGAAATTGATATCCTCTGTCTTGAAGTTCTTTCTTTAAGAGTTTGTAATTATATATCTCACCATTAAAAACCAGTTTAAGCTTATTATCCTCTGATAAAAATGGCTGTTTTCCATTCTCAATAGCTACAATTTTTAATCTTTGATTTCCTAGTGCTACATGCTCATCCCTATACAGTCCAATTTCATCCGGTCCCCTATGTTGCAGACTTTTTCCAGCCTCTATTAACTGTTCATTGGAAAACTCGCTATTCACTGCTCCAAATATTCCACACATGGTAACTCCTTTTTTAATTGCTTACTGTTTGCATATTACCATTATATGCATATAACCTCCCATATGCAACTATTTTTTATTATTTTTTACATTTCCTTTTTTCTCGTCCGTAATCCACTTATTCAGTACTATAGAACATAGGAAACGAAGGTTGAATGAAAACGAAACTTCCCCTTACTTACATG
>DBKX01000216.1:21128-24720 GCA_002297865.1 Lachnoclostridium sp. UBA739 | reverse complement strand
ATTAGCTGCCTTGATGGCGTCTTCCTTCGATGCATTGACATTTCCGTATAAAATATTCTCAAGCACTGTTCCCGAAAAAAGAAATGGCGTTTGACCTACATAACCAATCTGTTCCCTGTATGCCTTCATATCCAGGGAGCGGATATCTTGTCCATCAATGGTTACTTTTCCTTCATTAAACTCATAGAATCTAAGGATTAATTGAACTATAGTACTTTTTCCAGAACCAGTATTCCCTACCAAAGCTATCTTCTCGCCTGGTTTTATCTGAAGTGAGAAATCTTCCAATACGTTCTCATTTCTGTTATAATGAAATGTTACATTTTGAAGTTGTATCGCTCCTTTCATATCAGGCAGCTGTTTCTCATCTGTCTGATTTACCTTACTCTTAGCATCCATAAGAGAAAATACTCGTTCTGCTGCTGCCATTCCTTCTTGGAACTGTCCCCAGAAGTTAGCCAATGAAGTGATCGGATTCCAAATCAAACCAACTGCCTGAATGAACAGATACAATTCTCCATAACTAATCTTTCCATCTAACACCTGATTGGCTCCCACAAATACAATTAAAGCCGTTCCCAATACAGACAACATATTCATAATCGGAAGAATACCGGAGAATACCAGCCCCTGCTTAATATTCGTTTTATATACTTCTTCATTTACTTTAAGAAAATCTTGATACATCTTCTCTTCTTTACTGAAGTTTTTCGTCACCGTAATTCCAATTATGCATTCTTTTACTGCCTGATTCACTTGTGCCATTGCCTGAAATAACTGCGAACTTACCACTTTTGCAATTTTTCGGAATCCATAAGAAACACCTGTAATCACAGGAATAAATGCTAATAGAACTAGTGTCATCTTAGGATTCTTTACAAATGCAACTACAATCAGCACTGTAAAAACCAGCACATCTTTTAAAAATGTAATCATCAAATCTACTACATTTGATAAGGACTCCGTATCTCCTGTTATACGACTGATAATCTTTGCCGAGGAGTTTTCATCAAAGAACGACATATCTTTTGTTACAGAAGCATCAAAACTTGCATTCTGAATGTCTCTGTTTACCTCCAGCAGGGTTTCTTTTGTACATCTCTTCTGAATATATCCTAGAACCCAAGACATTACATTCAACACAATAAATAATACAGCGAATATGACGACTTTCTGCTTTGTTGAGTTTCTATCAAACTGATCTAATATATCACTTAACAATAAAGGAACACATGTGCTAATCGCAGTATTCATTACAAGACAAGTCATAGCTGCCAGCATCTTCTTTTTCTTCTTTTCAAAAAGCATATGTATTCTTTTTAGTATTTCTTTTGTTGGGTACTCATGATCGTATGAATCCCCTTTAAATCCATCCATAATAAATGCCATAGAATCTTATCCTTCCTTTCTTACCAGCTATTTTATAAATACTCTGAATACATATCTCGATACTCTTTACATTCTTTCATTAGCTGCTTATGACTGCCTTTTGCAAGAATTCTTCCATTTTTCATCATAATGATTTTATCTGCCCATATGATCTGTGACAATCTATGGGTAATCAATATGGTGGTTCGTTCCTTCATAATATTTTTTAATCCCTTTTGAATTTCTTCTTCTGTTTTACTGTCTACTGCACTGGTAGAATCATCTAACACAAGAATTTTCGGGTTCATAAGCAATGCTCTTGCAATGGCGATACGCTGTCTTTGCCCACCTGAAAGCTGAATTCCTCGCTCTCCCACCATGGTGTCGTATTTATCAGGAAATTCTTCTATAAAATTATGGGCATAGGATTTCTTTGCACATAATTCAATTGCATCCTTTTCCCCTTCTGCTTCCAAATTACCGCTTCCAAACGCAATATTTTTTAAAATAGACCAGGAAAATAAAAATACATCCTGTTCTATTACGCCAATACTAGAACGAAGTGTTTTTAAATCCCATTCCTTGATATCATGTCCATCAATTAGAATTTGTCCCTTATCAATGTCGTAAGTTCGGTTCAAGAGCTTCGTAACGGTACTCTTTCCACTTCCTGTACTTCCTACAATGGCAACCGTTTCACCTGGCTGAATGGAAAAATTCAAGTCTTTTAGAACATCTTTTCCTTTCTTATATCCAAAACTGACATTGGAAAATTCAATTCCACCTTTGATTTCTTCTTTCACTGGATTTTTAGAATTTTCAATGGTTTTGGACTGTTTAAGAATTTCAACAATTCTTCCAACCGAAGCCATACCCTGTCCAATTAAGCTAAAGGAAATCTCTGCGTTGGATATTGGATATTTTAAATTCATGTAAATAGTAATATAAGACACCAGACTTCCTAATGACATATCTCCCTTTACATAGATTGAAAGAGCTTGAAATACCGCAACCCCAAAAAATAGTGCAAACACTAAGGTTGGCTTATATCCAGCTTCCACTTTCACTCTCTTTAAAGATGCCGTTAAAATGTCATTTGTATGTGCCTTAAATTCTGCTTTTTCCTTGTCTTCCTGTGCATTGGCTTTCACTACTTCGATTCCTTCCATAACCTCATTTAAGCTGGAATTCATCTGACCAAATTTTTGTCTTACATCTTTTGTGATTGTATTAATGTTCTTTGAATAACGAAGCAGTAAATACAACGAAAGGATAGTAAATAAAATTGGTCCAATGGACAAGGAATAATGAAAGTTTCGTAAAATGAAACAAATCGGTATCACGTAGGACAAGATACTTTTATAGGTAATTAAAAATCCCGGCTGAAACATAATGGAAATATTTCTTATTTCGTTGGTTGCCAATGCCATAATATTTCCGGTACTGGTTTCATCATAAATAGATTGGTCCTTCTGAAGCAGATCTTCATATATTTCCTGTCTTGTATCCTTTTCCACATTTAATCTAAGTGCTAAAATGCTGTACGAAGAAAAGAGATCCAAAAGTCCCTGCCCTACCGAAACCAAAAACAGCAAGAACAAACATCGTCCTACTTCTTGTCGATCTCTTGATGAGACTGCATCAAATATTTTTCCAATGTAGATAGAAACATTATTTTGATAATAGATCGATAAGAACACTACGGTGATAAAAATAATGGTAATGACCGGATATTGAAAAATATGAGAAGTCGGCCACCTGATATTGCTTTTGGTATTAAATTTTTTCTGTTTATTCATCATTTTCTCTCTTTCTTATTTTTTTATATGCTCTTCCCATCCTTTATCTTTTAAGTACTTACAAACCTCATCATAATTATCAATCAGTTCTTCTAGTTGATATGGATTCGTCTGTTTAAGCGGGTCTACAATTTCCTCGTATGGTAAGGAAAAGAAATCGAATACTTTCTCCTTCACTTTCTTGTCTTTTGCAAAATCTCTTTCATAAAGCAAGTCCAAGTACGGAATCTGCTTCTGATTCAGAATTTCTTTGCACCTTTTATTAAATCCAATCCATTTTCGCATGTACATATAGGCGACCCTTGGTTCTAAATGAACTGATAGTTTCTGCTTCTGTTCTTCACTTATATGTCCATATCCCTTCTGCATCATAAGCATAAATGACACATACTCTTTTAATAAATTTTCTCGTGACAAAAATATAG
>DBKX01000216.1:20111-21098 GCA_002297865.1 Lachnoclostridium sp. UBA739 | reverse complement strand
TGGTGTGCCTGTATAAATGCTTCTAGCTTTGGATATCCAGCATTTTCAAGCCAATTTGAAATCTGCTTGTAACCACAGATGGGCTTATCCGATTTGGAGAATTCATAATCTAAATATCCAAACATATCGCCCTGCTGCTTGTATTTTGAGTGATTCCAAGCTTCTCCATCTGGTCCAATAGAAAATACTTCTCCTAGACAGGTTACTTGGGTATGATTGTCTAACAGTTTGGCTAAATACTCACTTCCTGTTCTGGGATTTGTCATGATTACAAATTTTTGTTTCATAAAAATACTCCTATTTTTCCAGAATTGTTTCGCTGACACTTAAGCCTACATGTCTTCCACTTTTCATAAGTGCCCCGAACACCTTGTCGCCTGGTTCCAGTGTCGTAATATTTTTAGCCTGTCCATCAATTCCCATTACACGAACATGCCAGTCATCTTGTAGTATCGTATTTATCTCTACCTCACCGATTTTTCCTTTTATCAGTAATAAAGGTCGCTTTTCGATTTTATTTCTTCCGACGGAAACCGTTCTAACTTCTCCCTTGGTGTTAATACAGCTTACTTTCTCACCACATTTTAATTCACTCATATATCTGGTTGTGTTATCAGGAGCCATTACATAAGAATGTACTGCACCAGCATTTACACGGAATGGTCTTAACTCCATGTATGGAAGAAAATGTGTTTCAGAACATACAAAGATTCCACCTGCGGAAGTTGAACCGATGATCATTCCTTCGTCTTCCCCCATTAAAGAAGTTGTATCAATACAGCCACGATCTCCCAAACCGATATATTCAATGCTGGTAATTTCAACTTCCTGAAGATTTACTTTTGGTTCTTCCTCGATCACCTCATTCACTCTGCTCAACTCCTGTTCCTTCACTCCATTCAAAAGAACTCCATCAGAACCACGCTCTAAAACTTGAGAAGCAATCTTGGCATCTTCAATAGAATTTACCACTTTTAATAAAATAGT
>DBKX01000216.1:14285-20065 GCA_002297865.1 Lachnoclostridium sp. UBA739 | reverse complement strand
AAGCTCTAATGGAATGTTGGTTGGGTCCTTAAACTCAATAATCAAATATTCATACTGAATACCATGACTCCAAGCTAAATTAAGACTTTCACGGTCAATTACCTTTACATAAAAACCACACTTATGTCCTTTTGCTTTGGCACTCTTTAATAATTCTTCCTTTTCAGAAATTACAATATCGTCTTTTTTTATTTCTCGTAACTCATTTTCGTTTTCTACAAAAAAGGCCAACTGAATTCGCTTTCCAACTCCTACATTTTTCTCTTTTAAAATAGAAGGTTTTACTAGCACATTCTTGATAGGTAATCCTGTCATTATATTCTCTACATTGGCTATGGCGTTCTGTTCACGTAAATCAAGCCAAATCTGGTCTAATTTCATACAATACCTCCTTATGGTTCCTTATGTACAATTTCACAAAGCTTGTCGAGTAACTTATCTGGTTGTGCATTCTGAAAAATATTTCGTCCCATTGATATACCACTCAATCCGTTCCTCATACCTGCTTCTACTGTTTTTAAGATGTCCTGCTCACTTTTTTGACAATCCCCTCCTGCCATTACAACAGGAATATGGGCATACTGTAATATTTCTTTTAATGCACTTTCATCTGCCACATACGGAATCTTCACAATATCCGCTCCTAATTCTTCACAGATTCTTATGGAATGCGCAATATATCGGATCTGCAAAGAAGCAGACTGCATTTCCACTTTTGGATAAATCATCACAAGAAGTGGCATTCCATAATACGCACATTGTTCCGATACCTTTCCAAAATCCTGTAACATCAGATTGTCATTTTCCTGTCCAAGATTTACATGAATAGAAACTCCATCAGCCCCCATGCGAACTGCCTCTTCTACACTGGAAACAAGCACTTTGGTATTGGCATATGGACTAAAATTCACACTTGCTGACAGGTGCATAATAATACCGATCTGTTTCGGAAGCATACCTGCCAGCCTTCTAATATTTCCTTTATGCAGAATAACTGCATCTGATTGGGAATTGCCGATTAGAGAAAGAATCTCCTCCAGATTTTCAATTCCCTTCATTGGCCCGCACGTTACCCCATGGTCCAACGCATTAATCACTGTATGCTGGCTCTGGCTGCCAAACAAACGTTTCATCCTAATGTTCTTATTTTCCATACTTATCACCATTTACTTTGATAGACATCTATATATCTTGTTGATTGCTCCAACCACATCATCCAAATCCTCTTTGGGACTAATCAAAATAGTCTGCGGAATCCACACAGTATATTTCAAATAATCGACTGCCATAGGACAGTGTTCCTTATATGCATTACGCTCTTCTTTTGTTGTAAATTGCTTTGCAAAGTCAATATCATAAACCAGTTTCTTATATCCAGAGTTACATGGAATTCCTTCTGTCTCCAGATAAATTGCCAGACGTTTTCCTGTCAGTTTCTTCTTAAATGCTTCTCTAATCCGAAGCACATAAGCATAATTGCCATGCTGGGTAGCCCCGCCTTCTATTGGGACAGGCTCCACCATTGGATGGTCTTTCAGTGCTTCATCTAAATAAGCTTTTGCAAAATTTCTTCTCTTAGTCTGGTCTGGAAGCTTTTCCAATTGAGTCGTTGCAATAACTCCTTGAAATTCAGATGGTCTATAGTTCTCACACATAAGCACATGAGAACGCCAGTCACCTCCAAACGGTCTTCCACAACTATGAATAGAAAAAATCTTTTCAAATAACTCCTTTGAATTTGTCGTGACAAAACCACCTTCTCCGGAATTTAATGTCTTGGATGCTTCAAAACTAAAAATAGAAATATCCCCATAGGATGCCACTGGTTTGTCTAAATATGTACTGGTTACTGCATGGGCGCAATCCTGTATCAGATACAGATTATGTTTGTCACATAGTTCACGGAATCGATCCATCTTACAAGGATATCCCGCACAATGCATAAGAAGAACTGCCTTTGTATCCTTTGTAATACATTCCTCTACACGCTCTGGATCAAGATTTCCATATTGGTCAATGTCTGCAAATACTGGTTTTAATCCCATTTTATAAAGAGGTGCTGTTGTAGCAAAAAATGTGTAAGGTGTTGTAATGACCTCACTTCCTGGCTCTAAATCAAGTGCCTCAAATGATAAGTGAAGTGCTGAAGTTCCGCTGTTTACAAACACTCCGTAGTTTGTCTGCTGGTACTTTATAAGCTTCTGCTCAAAACGCCCAATTACACTATCACTTTCATATGTAAATTTTAAATGGCTGGTATAATTGGCTCTGGACCAGATACCTGAATTCACAACTTCTAATAAACCATCTATGTCATGCTGGTCAAATTCTGGCCATTTTGCAAATGGTTTTGTTCGATACTTTTCTCCACCTGATAAGGCAAGTTTTTCTTCACATTCTGACATTCCCTAAACCTCCTACTCGCTCAATCAATTCCTTTTGGTTTATCTTCTTTTCCAAAAATTCATATAAGATTTTGATCGTTTCATCTTTATGTTTTTCATAAAAGTATGTTTCACTGACACGTCTTTCTTCAAAATGATCTACATGGGCATGGGTCATATGATATATATTGCTGTCAATTGTGGCTGCCTTTACTCCTTGTTTTAGTAATCGGTATCCTAATTCAAAATCCTCTCCGCCCCAATAGATAAATTTTGTATCAAATCCTCCTGCCTTTTGAAAGCTTTCTCGTTTCATACTTACATTGCCTCCAACACAGCCAAGCCAATGGATCTTTTCCAATTCTTTTGTTGCCAAAACCTCCTGAATCAGCTTCTCTAGTCTGGACATTCTTCGCTTCTTGTTCTGGAACTCTTCCCAATGTTTAAATACGTTTTCAAATGAAAGCGCTGGCTTTGCATTTCTTAAAACCTTACTGCGATCCGCAATAAAATCAAAGTAAATGCCTTTCTCTGGATCGTAAAATGATGTTAATTCAATTAAATCATAGATTCTGCCATGAACAAAAATATCTTCCGTCGTTTCCATATGCTTTTCATAGTGGGATCTTAAAAAATCCGGAGAAAGGATAACATCATCGTCTACAAACACAACAATATCCCCTTGTGCATGTGCAAACCCAGTGTTCCTGGCCGCCGATCTTCCCCCATTTTTCTGTTCAATCACCTGTAACGGAACATGAACTTCCGCATCTTTTAGACATGAATTAAGACTTGGCGTTGAACCATCATCAACCATAATGACTTCAAACTTCTCCTTAAAATCCTGCCTATTCAGAGATTCCAATACATATTTCGTTCTTGGCCATTTATTGTAATAAGGAATAATGACAGACAGCTTTACCTGGTCAGACATTATCTTACACCTCCCCAGCTTCCATGTTCTTCTTTGTCCCATAGCTGGCAACAGCGATAACAGATTGGAAGTGGCCTGCCACTGTTAAAGTCCGCAACAAACTTCTTTCTCTTTTCTGAATTCCAGATTTCCATAATGGACTGCTCAAATACATTTCCAATTACAAAGTCCGGAAAGTCTGGACATGTTACAACATCCCCATTTGGCTGTACATTAATTTTATAGTTTATGCTCCAGCATCCTTTTGACATTTTTTCCGGAACAGAACCTGTTTCCTGCATATAATATTTATAATTTGCTTCATCATTCATCATATTTGGAAATGTCACTTTTTCTCCATATGTTTCCTTCATCTGTGCGCAGCTTTCAATTCCCTGTTTAAATTCTTCTAAGGATAAGCCCTGTCCTTTAAAATTATCAATAACGCGAAAATCTTCATATGTAAATCCATACTCATTTACTAAACGGTCTTTGTATGCTTTTACTGTCTCATCTGAGTAAGACATACATAACTGAAAGAACGCGGTTCCAATCCCAATACTTAAGTTGTTTTTGGCAATTTCATTTACCGTATTCATATTATCTGGCAGCAGAACCGTACAGCTTGATATGAATGGAAAAATCCTTTTTTTCTCGTTAATTTTCTTTACTCCTGCTTCAATTTTACGGAACAGACCTGGATGATTTCTAACTGAATCGTGAGCATCTCCTGGTGCATCTACAGATACCTGTAAGAAGTCTAGCTTCGACTCAATAATTTCATCTGCATACTTTTCAAGAAGGACTCCATTGGTTACCATAAAGCATCTCATATAACGCTTTTTCACTGCTTTAATAATTTTGAAAATATCAGGATGTAGTAGAGGTTCTCCACCCCACAAGTTTACATTTTTGATGCCTGCCGCAGCAGCATCGTCTAAGATTTGTTCTACCTGTTCCAAGGAAAGCTGCATGCTTCCGTTAAAATCTTTCTTTCTACGAATATCATTCTGCCCACAGAACGGACATTTGAGATTACATGAATACGTAAGAAGAAGTGTTAAAATTAATGGCTTATCTTCCATTATTCCATCCTCCTTCTACATCTGTTCTTCAATATAGTCAAGTAATACATTAATATCCTGCAAAGTTGTTTCATCTAGATATTCATCATCAAATTCAAAATCAAATTCCGTTTCAATTGCTAAAAGAAACTCTAATACGTCAATAGATGTCATGCTGAATGCATCTACTAAATTTTCTTTATCTAGAAATTCCGCCGTATCTTGACCAAATAATTTACCTGCTACCTCAAATACTTTTTCCTTAATTTCATTTCTTTCCATTGTTCTTCACCTTTCTTCTCTATTTCTTGTTATATAGTTTATTAAGTCTTCCTTTATGGGACACTGTACAATTTCTTCTTTTTGTAAAACCCCTTCATTGCCTCGACAAAATCTTTTAGAAGGACAGTCTTTACATTCTCCTCCTAACCGCCTCGAACATAAGGATTCTAATCTTGTGCGCATGTTAGGAAATGCCTCTTTGATAATCGTCTCCAACGTAGTTTCCCTTACATTGGCACAAACCCACTGTTCCTCATTAATATAGCCTGTACATCCTGTTACATCACCATTTTGTTTAATAATGAGCGCTTCCTTAAAATAATTATTCCGCAACAGTCCAGGAAAATAAATTGTCTGAACACCACTTTCTTTCAAACGCTTCTTAAGCTCTGGTGAAAATGCAGCAAAAATGTAACTAGGTAGTGCTATCAAAATGTCAAGGTTTGCATAGGTATTCATTTTCCATGTAATAATCCGTTCCACTGCCATTACAAGTTCCTGACAATTTAGTGTAAAGTCACCATTTTTCGTTTTATCACTAACATCCTCTACATACTGAATATCGATCCCATCTATGCCTTGTGTTTCTAAGTAATCAAGCATTTCTTCTAGTTCCAGATACGTTCCCTTTTGCAATACATAATTGATTCGTACCGGACTAATCATTTCCTTCTTATACAACGTCAAGTTTTTTATTACTTTATCGAATAACCCTTTACAACCTCTTGTTTCATCATGTATATCCGCTCTTACACTATCTAGCGAAACATGCAATTCCTTTATCAGTCCTTTCTCCTGCTTCAAAAGTTCCACATACCGATCCAGATAGTAACCATTGGTTACCACTTTCGAGAAACCACCCATTCTCTTAATCATTTTTAGAAGTTCCATAATATGCCCATATATAAATGGCTCGCCACCAGCTATGTCAAAGGTGACAATTCCTAATGCTATAGCCTGGCGAATTACAGATTCATACTCTTCTAACGATAGTTCCTCTAATTCTTTATTGACTGCATTTACATAACAGTACTTGCAGTTAAGCTGGCACCGCATACTTGGATATAAATGAATGACTGATGGTATACTGTTCTTTTCCATATGGTTACCTCGTCTATTCCATCTTTAAAAAATGTG
>DBKX01000216.1:5135-14264 GCA_002297865.1 Lachnoclostridium sp. UBA739 | reverse complement strand
CACAAACATAATCAATCTGTTCTTCTGTAATATCAGGAAACATTGGAAGACTGACTACCTGCTTAGAAACTTGTTCTGTGTAAGTCAACTGCTGTTTTGCATCTGGAAACATTGGCTGAAAATACGGGAATTCATATACTGGCATAAAATGAACGGAAGCCGTAATCCCTTTTCCTTTTAAATATTCCAAAAGCGCGCCTCTCTTTTTCTCATCATTTAATATAATCACAAACAGATGCCATGAAACTTTTGCTTCTTTTGGAATACTTGGTATACGAATTTCCTCCAGATGACTTAATTTCTCTATGTAACGCTCTGCTGCCCTTTTTCGTTTCAGATACATTTCTTCTAATTTCTCAAGCTGAATCTGTCCAATAGAAGCTTCGATATCGGTCATGTTATACTTATAACCTAGTGTCTCCACTCCATATTGCAAAGCCAGATCAATGTTAGTAAAATCCTGTTTTCTTTTCATTCCAAACAAGCGCTTCATGGAAATGATTTCTGCAAGTTCTGAATCCGAAGTGGTAACCATTCCGCCATCCCCAATTGCTAACGTTTTCGTAGCCTGAAAACTAAAACAAGCAATATTTTTAATTTCACTTCTGTCAGAACCTATTTTCTTTCCCTTCCATTCCGTTGGTAAGGCATGTGCAGCATCTTCAATTAATGCAAGATTATACTTTTTGCACAATGCAGTTAGTGCATCCATATCACATGGCACTCCTGCGTAATGTACTGGCAGAATTGCCTTGGTTCTTTTCGTTATTTTCTTCTCTACATCTGCTGCATCCAGACAAAGTGTATGTGGATTTACATCAGCAAATACTGGTGTAGCTCCTGTATACAAAATAGCTAATATAGTAGATGTGAATGTAAGTGCAGTTGTAATCACTTCATCACCAGATCCAATTCCCAACGCATCTACTGCCAAATGCAACGCTGCTGTAGCAGAATTGACTGCCAGTGCATTGGTAGCCCCAATATATTCTTTAAACTTTCGCTCGAATGATGATACAATGGGGCCAGTACCAATCATCCTGCGCCTTAACGCTTTGGTAACTGCTTGTATTTCTCTATCATCAATATCTGGTTTATGAAAAGGTACCTTCATTCTTATTCCTCCTGATTATTTCGCATCCACAAAGTAACGGTTTCTGGATGATGGCACAAAGCCCTTGCTTGTCTATCATCTATTTGTGAATGAAAATGCTTAAGGCTTTCATACTTATAGGTTTCTTCCTCCTGTGATAAGGTATGTACCATTCTTTCTTCCAAATGAAAATCTGGTATCACACATTTACTCCAATCCAGCGGTTTTGAATATAAGCTGTAAGGCAATTCTTCAAAAAACAGGATTCCCTTTCCTTGGAACAAGGAGACCAGTTCCAATATTGCCTGTCTTACCGCAATATGGTCACAATGCCCACCAACTCCTGCTGGAATCCATACATAATCACAGGAATGACTGTCTAAAATAGTCTTGACACAAGCTAGCACTTCTTCCCAGTTTCCATACTCAAGTTCTTCATACTTCATTGCAAAGTCATCCGCCATTTTTGTCCGAAACAGTTTTCTTATACTCGTAATTCCTCGATAGCCCGCTTCTTCTAATTCAAACCGGTGATTTTTTATTCCAGCACTCTGAAACCATTTTGCTTCCTCCTGTCTAAGAATCTGCATTGCGTTTTCATCGTGCTGATAGTTTCTAATATTAAAAAACTCTTTTCCGAAGATTGTATACACAATACTATCTTCCTTTTTTATGTACTGTTCTAATAAAATGCTTCCTATCGAAAATGGAAGGTCATCTAAATGAGGCTGCAGCAAAAGATGTTTTCCCACAAGTTTTTCACTCATTTTTTCTTTACTCATATTTTTCTTTCGACTCCAGCAATTTTATATGCACCATACAATGCAGCTCCAACAGAAGTACCATTATCACCAGCAGCTGGCTGAATAAAGATATTCTTAAATAATCCAGTCTTATACAGTTTATAGTTTGCAACACTATTTAAAGCAACTCCACCTGCATAACATAAGTTTTCACAATTTGTCTGTTTCTTTAAATATGTTGCAGCATTGATAAGTGCCTCTTCCGCAATCTGCTGTGCAGCCCACGCAATATCCGCTCTCTCGTCAAAATCATCTGGATTCATCTGATCCTTCATTTGTACAAAAGCATTAATACTTTCAATCGGAAAAATAAATTGTCCTTCCTTTCCGTAATCCACAAGTTCTCGAAGTTTTTTATACAAGCGGCTTGTTCCATATGGTGCTAGTCCCATTGTTTTTCCCTCATCAAATGGTCCGAACCCAACTAACGTTGTTGCAATGTGATAGAAACTTCCTATGGAATTTTCTGCTGGGTCAATCATTTCATTGTACAATTTTCTTGAAATAATTTTTCCACCATGACTAATAATATTTTCTATTTCATTTCCATTCCCACTCCACATTGTAATAGAGTCATTCATACCTTCTTCTTCTGCAAAGCCAGCTCCATCAATAACAAGAACTGCTGCTTCCTTAAAATCAGAAGGATAAAATGCACTGGCCGCATGTGACAAATGATGATTGATTTGAATAATTTCCTTTTTCCAAGGGTTTCTTGCAAAATAGTAAGGCTCTAGAGAACTATTTGAAACGCAATAGTCAACCTCACTAACATCAATTCCAGTCTGCTCGAAACAATAATGAAGTGCCGGCTGTTTCATTAACTCCTTTCCCATACCTGGAAAGAAAGAATGTTTTTTTCTTATTACTCTTTCATCTTCAATAAAACTTATGATCTGGTCATCCTTAAAAATACAAGTCGAAAAATCATGACCCGATCCACCTAATCCAACTATTATCATTTTATTTCTCCTCTTGCACTTTCTTTACTACCAGAATATCACCTAAATACAGTTCATCAAAATTGGAACCTAAAAAGCATTTGATTGCATCTTCCGGTGTTTCTACGATTGGTTCTCCTTTTACATTGAAAGAAGTATCCAAAACAACAGGTACTCCCGTAATTTCATAGAAAGTCTCAATCAGTTTATAATATTTTGGATTCATTTCCTTCATAACAGTCTGCAGTCTTCCCGTTCCATCTACATGAGTTACTGCTGGAATCACAGAACGTTTCTTAGGCCAGATATCCGCAACCATAAGCATATATGGAGACGGAATATCTAAATCAAAATATTCCTGCTGACATTCCCATAAAATAGATGGCGCAAACGGACGAAATGGTTCTCTAAATTTTACTCGTTTATTTACAATATCTTTCATTTCTGCTCTTCTTGGATCAGCCAGCAGGCTTCTGTTTCCTAATGCTCTCGGACCACATTCTGCCCCATCCTGATACCATCCAATAATTTTTCCTTCTGAAATAGAAGTTGCAGCCTTTTTAAATACATCTTCACATTCTGTTGCCTCAATTTTATCTTTATACTTCTCAATATCACATATAATATCTTCTTTTGAATACACCTTTCCTAAAAATGGACTAAACATATATCTTCTCCTTTATACTTGTCTTGGCTGATTCATCACCATGTGCCAGCCATAATATGCTGCACCGATTGATGTCCCATTGTCACCTGCTGCTGGCTGAATAAAATAATTTTTAAACAGACCTGTTTTATACAGCTTATAATTTGCTACACTGTTTAATGCAACCCCACCCGCAATACATATATTATCTGCCTTTGTCTCTTCTTTTAGATAAGATGCAGCATGTATGATAGCGTCTTCTGCAATCTTTTGTCCAGCATATGCAATATTAGCGCGAATTTCAAACTGTCTTTCCTTGTCCGTCTCCTTTTCCCACTGTTCTCTTAGTTCATAGAGCATTCTCATTCCTTCTAAAGAGAAACCAAATGCTCCTTTTTCCTTTAAAGATGTGTACGAGCGGATTTCTTTTAACATACTGCTATCACCATAGGATGATAATCCCATTGTCTTTCCTTCTTCGTGGAATGTAAATCCACTTGCATATGTAATGGCACCATAAAATCCACCAATAGAGTCCAAAACAGGATCTATCTTATTGTCAAACTGCTCCGCATTGCTTCGCTCTCCATTCTGCACCTGGGATACGATTACCTTGTTTCCAGTTCCATATCCAAAGGAACAAACTTCGATGAATTTTCTATCATCTTGTTCTTCATTCTCTGTATAGTTTCCGCCACCATCAATTGTCAAAATTGCGGCTTCACTAAAATCTGAAGGAAAAAAGGCACTACACGCATGTGCTAAATGATGATTAATCAATACAAAATTTTTTACTTTTCCCTGAAGTTTGTGATAATAGAAATGACTCAAAATATCATTTCCTACTGCAAGTTCGATGTCGTCGTACGTAAACCCTGCTAACTCCATACATGTATGAGCCGCATTTTTTCTTGCTAACTCATATGCTACCCCTGGGTAAAATGCATGCTTCTTTCGTACAATACGTTCATCTTCAATACAATACTTCATGACCCCATCCTGAAGCAGACAGCTTGAAAAATCGTGTATTGAGCCACCTACACCAAGAATATTCCTACTTTGCATACCTTCTTTTGTATATCCGATTTTCAAACAGATATACTTATCCTTTCTTCATATTTTTTTATGATTAATGCAGTTTGTCCCTTATTATTTTACCACTTGCATTTCTTGGAACTTCATCTACAAGAAATACTTTAGACGGAACTTTCTGCATAGTCATCTTACTTTTACAATACTCTATAATGTTACTCTCTGTTAAATCCTTGTTACCCGATACTTCTGCAAACACAAGATCGGAACCTGAACGGTGCTTTCCTGCATAAACATATACATCCTTAACACCATCTATTTCTCGAATAACCTTTTCTACTTCAACAGGATTTACCTTTATTCCAAATACGTTAATCATATTCTTTAATCTGCCCTGTAAAATCAGTCTTCCTTGCTCATCAAAATACCCCAGATCTCCTGTCGGGAAATAATTGCCCTCTCGAATCAAGCTTTTATCAATTGTTCCATCTGTATTCAAATATCCAACCATTAAAGAAGGATTTGATACAATTACCTGACCATACGTATCATCCACTTTTTCAATCTTTACTTTTGTATTCACTAATGGAGTACCTGTACTGCCAGTTTTAGATAGAATATCTGCTCGCTCCAAACAGATTTCGCCCGTTTCAGTAGAACCATATGATGGGTAAATGTAGCGATTAAATTGACTATGTACTTTTTCTGAAACTTCTTCTGACAATGGTGCCCCAGCTGACAACAATATTTTAGGCAGCTTGACATCTGATTTATTTCTCATTTTTGTCAGCAAATCATATATGGCATTGGTTCCTAAAAACATAGAAATATTCTGTTCTTGAAATGCCCTCATTACTTGTCTTGGATTAAATTCATTTAATAACGTCAGATCGGAGGATGAAACGAATGCTAATAAAAATGCTGTTCCAAAACCATAAGCGTGATTAAGTGGAAGTGGGCAAAATATATTGCCTCCCTCCAATCCTGTAGTTTCAACATGGTTTATAGGTTCTGCAAGACAGCCATACTCATCTCTGACACAAAATTTTACAGTACCAGTAGAACCTGAGGTTGGTTGTAATGTCATTCCCGCTAAAGACGAATAGATTTCTGCATTTGCATTTACACGTTGGACACAATACTCGTAAGAAAATATTTCAAGTTTTTTTACTGCCTTCTTCGTATTAAAAAAGTCGTTTACTTGTTCCTCTGGTATCATATCAGTTAAGACCCAATGTATTCCATATTCTTCATCATAATGTTCTATTTCATAAACAGTTGTATATTTTGATAACAAAATAGGCACCGCACCAATTTCAATTAAAGAGAAATAATTAATTATAAATCCCACAGAAGAATTCATAATTATCCCTACTCTTTGTAACGGTGCAATGCCCACACTTTTCAGTTCACATATATTATCCTTTAGCTTCTCACGAAATGGTTCACATTTAATCACTTGCTTACTAGCTAAATCATAAATAGTACCTTGATAATTAGCTATTATGCTTTTATAACTAATTTGCATCATATTTATGTATCCCCTTTTGTTTCATTAATAGTTTTTCAGTTTTTATTGTGTCCACAAGCAAAATGCCTAAATTCTTATATCTCTACTATAATACAAAACAAGAAATTTGTCAAAAAAAGTACAATCGTACAACTTCTTATAACGAACAAAGTGTCTTCGACACATTAACTCCTCCACCCTCAATCTTGAGGGAGAAGACACTTTGCCCCGCCGAACGGGTGTCGCTGTTTTTTAGGGGCTTTTTTAACTTATAGAGATGGACTCGCAGAGGACTTTCTTATAAGTTAAAAAATGAGGCTAGCCCTT
Source organism: Lachnoclostridium sp. UBA739 (assembly GCA_002297865.1). The sequence goes on along the minus strand of DBKX01000216.1, from coordinate 7,912 downwards.
TTCTCAAAAAGGACCGCCCCACAAATTATCATTGCCTATTACTGCATCAGCTCTTTAATCTCTCTAGCTTTCGCCTTGATACGTTCTTTTGCATCTCTGGATGTAAGAACCTTCGATAACCATCTCTTTGATTCATCATATTTTCCACATCTTCTAGCTAAATCAGCTACAAGATATGTGGTTGTATGCTCATCCATACCACACATTGGAAACATCTCTTTTGAAAATGCACCAAGAAATCCTTCATAAGCCTTGGAAAGAAAATCCAACTCATCGGATTCTAGTTTTTTCTTTACCTGCTCTATATCTTTTGTATCCTCTGGAAGACTTTCACGTTTTCCACGACATAACCAGGCAAGTTTCAGACATGTATATGCCTTCTCACTTTGTTTGCTCTTCTTAACAATAGTACTTAACAATGCAAGTTTATGTCTTGAAATTGCTTCATCGTAAGTATAAATATCTCCTTCTTGGGATATTCCCTTGAAGTTACTCGATATCTTCTCTTTAATAAAGCGAGCCTGTGTAGAAGTCATATAATTGAAATATCGGCTTAAAGCTGCATATCCACAGTGTGGACAAACGATAGCATCATATTTTAAGGAATCGACAAGCTGATACTTTGGTCGCAGATCGGTATCTGCTGAAATTAATTTAATCTTACCTGTACGAACCGTCTTCGATTTAAACTCTTTGTCACATACAGGACAAGTGTATGATTTATCGAATAAGATCTCTGCCTCTGTCACTTGATGTTTCACAGTAGCATTTCCTTCAGCTTTAGACGCATCGTTCTCGTAGACCTCAACGTCTTTTAGCCCCCCAAGACCGAATTCCTCTAATCCAGAAAACAAATCACTCATTATCTAACCCTCCTATGTGGTAATACAAAAAACAATTACTTGCTTGGTTTATATGAACTCTTTAATGAAACAATACGATTAAATACTAACGCATCTTCTTTGGAGTCCTTACTATCCACACAGAAGTATCCATGACGAACAAATTGGAAACGCTCCAGTGCTTTTGCACCTTTTAAATATGGCTCTACAAAACAGTTCTTAAGCACTGTTAAAGAGTTTGGATTTAAATTAAGGCTTCCATCTTCATTGTAAACACCTAATTCTTCATTTACAATGTTCTCATAATTTCTTACTTCCACTGGAACTGCTGTCGTACATTCTACCCAATGTATTGTTCCTTTTACCTTACGGCCAGTAAATCCTGAACCGCTCTTGGTTTCTTTATCATACGTACAATGCACTTCTGTAACATTTCCATTTTCATCTGTTTTATAATCAACGCATTTTACGAAATATGCATGCATCAGACGAACTTCATTACCTGGATATAATCTGAAATATTTCTTAGGAGGCTCAATCATAAAGTCTTCGCGGTCAATATATAATTCACGGCCAAATGGTACTTTACGAGTGCCTAGCTCCTCATTTTCCTGATTGTTCTGAACATCAAGATATTCTATTTCACCTTCTGGGTAATTATCAATAATTAACTTAATTGGATCAAGAACCGCCATGACACGATCATTCTTCATCTTTAAATCTTCACGAATACAGTATTCAAGCATCGCATAATCTACAGAACTGTTACTCTTTGATACTCCACAAAGTTCCATAAACTTACGAATAGATTCTGGTGTAAATCCTCTACGACGAAGTGCTGCAATGGAAACTAATCTAGGATCATCCCATCCATCTACAATCCCCTCTTCCACTAACTTTTTGATATAACGTTTACCGGTTATAACATTAGTGAGGTATAACTTAGCAAATTCGATCTGTTTTGGCGGGTTTTCATACTCTAACTCTGTTACAACCCAGTCATATAGTGGTCTATGATCTTCAAACTCTAAAGTACAGATTGAATGCGTAACACCTTCTAAAGCATCTTCGATTGGATGCGCAAAATCATACATCGGATAAATACACCATTTATCTCCTGTATTATGGTGTGTCATTCTTGCCACACGGTAAAGAATTGGGTCACGCATATTGATATTTGGTGAAGACATATCAATCTTAGCACGTAAAACTTTAGTACCGTCTTCAAATTCTCCATTTTTCATTTGTTCAAATAGTTTAAGGTTTTCTTCTACTGAACGATTTCTATATGGACTATTCTTACCTGGCTCTGTTAAAGTACCACGATATTCTCTAATTTCATCAGCATTTAAATCGCAAACATATGCTTTTCCTTTCTTAATAAGGAAAACTGCTGCTTCATACATCTGTTCAAAATAATTAGAGGCAAAAAATACTCTATCTTCAAAGTTGCCTCCAATCCACTTTACGTCTTCTTCAATTGATTTAACAAACTCTGTCTTTTCCTTTGTAGGATTTGTATCATCAAACCTTAGATTAAATTGACCGTTATATTTTTCGGCTAATCCTGAATTTAATAGAATGGACTTAGCATGTCCAATATGAAGATATCCGTTAGGCTCTGGTGGAAATCGTGTTATGACTTTCTTGCATCTTCCTTCTGCTATATCTTTATCAATAATCTGCTCAATAAAGTTTTTCGTCACCACTTCTTTTTCTTCAGAAACATGTTCCTTTTCCACTGTGTCCCCTCCTTGCGTCTTTTTGAAAATCAATACTATAATATCACATCTGCCTATAAGTGAAAAGGGGGTGTTGCAAAAAATTGCAATCACACCCTTTTATTTCGTGCTCATTCTATTTAAATTGATGGTTACCAATTTTAACACGACAGCCTTTTAAGTATACGCTAAAAAAGTGATAACCTTTTAAATT
>DBKX01000216.1:0-5118 GCA_002297865.1 Lachnoclostridium sp. UBA739 | reverse complement strand
TCAAGTGCCTCTTTTGCTGCTTTCACACATTGTTTTCCTGCACCAGATTTAAATTTTCCCTGATCATACTTCTTTAAAGCTTTCTTTAAAGAACCATTTCGTACAGGCTGAAACTGATTTTTCTGATACACTACTCCTTTAATTGAATTCGGAAATTCTTTAGAAGCTTTTCTATTCATAACGACGATACCAACTGCAACTTTACCAGCATATGTTTCACCTTGTGCCTCGCAATAAATAATGGCTGACATTAAACGCAAATCTGCGGCACTATATGTTTTAGCATTGCTCACTTTTAAAGGCATCGCACTTACTTTTGTTTCTTTTGATGTTACTATATCTGCTGAACATGTTTTGGCTTGGAGGCTACCCCCTGCCGCTTTTGTAACTTTTCTTACCGCATCTTTTGTAACACTGCTTTCCAACTGTTTCTTTTCAGTTCTTGTTTCTTTTGCATATGTTTGAGCCACACAACCCTCGTAAGCAATACCCTCAGTTCTAGCATCATCTGCAAAAACTTTAATACTCATAGCATTGAAACAAAGAAGTGTCATAAGTACAATAGAAAACATTTTTCTGAATTTCATAAATAATCTCCTTCTACTATTTTTGATATGTTCTATCATCTGTAGTACGAAACAATTACTTAACCATTCGTAACATTTATGTAACAATTATAACACATTTTCTCAAAAGATCAACCTTTTTTCAATACTTTCTTATATTTCACGTCCTTAAGAATTGCTATAAAGCCCATAAAACCGTTGTTTTCCACTGTAAATTATTACGTAATATTTAACCAAATACTTAATAAATTATAGCCCATTTTTATTACATTTCGGTCCTATCACACTGGCACAATACTTCCTTGTATTCTAACTTTCCTCCAAACAAATCTAGGGCACTTCCTATTGTAACATCCACATGATTCTTTCCTAACTCTTTTAACTTGGTTAGGTCATCGTAACTACCAACCCCTCCTGCATATGTAATCGGTATCTTCTTCCACTCACCAAGCATTTTTACAAGCTCTAACTCTACTCCAGAAGCTTTTCCTTCTACATCTACTGCATGAATTAAAAATTCATCACAGTACTGAGAAAGCATGTCCAATATTTCATGGGTTACTACTACATTGGTAAACTTCTGCCACCTGTCTGTAACAATATAATATTTTCCGTCTTTTTTTCGACAGCTTAAGTCCAGAACTAAATGTTCCTTTCCCACTGCTTCCACTAATTTATGTAAACGTTCCATCTGAATTTCACCATTCTTAAATACATAAGAGGTAACGATTACATGAGTCGCACCTTTTTCTAAGAACGATTTTGCATTATCCGCTGTAATTCCGCCTCCTATCTGCAGTCCTCCAGGAAAAGCCTGTAAGGCAAGCTGTGCCTGCCTTACATCTTCTTCGTAATATTCAGACCCGACCGGATTGAGAATAATGATATGTCCCCCCTTTAGATTACTTTCTCGATACAATTCACCATAAAAGGAAGCATCCTGCTCTGATACATAATTATCTATTGCCTGATTTCCCTCATCTAATAAACTTCCCCCTACTATCTGCTTTACTTTCCCGTTATGAATATCAATACATGGACGAAATTTCATTCCTTATACCTCTTTCTCTTTTATAATTTAGTTTATACTTTTCCTTCTTATCCGATAGGTCGCTTCCTGCGCGTAACGGAATCTCTTATAAAGTAGAAATAGACAGACAATCCCCCTCCTATCAAAAGTAGAACAACAATGCTCATAATTCCATAAAAAATGAAATTTGGTTTTGCAAAATCCAAATTTATCGTCACTTCCTGCGCACCTTCTAGCTGCACCTGATAAGTCCATTGTTGCTTATCTTTTCCTGCCTTTATTTCTTTCTTGTTTAATACTTCATTACCAAACGAAAAATGCTCCACCTTTAATGAATTAGGTAAGCTTACCGTATAGGTTACTTTCTCTGTATCTACCGGAAAATAAGAATTTAGTGTAAATGAGGTGTTTAATTCATACTTTAACTTATGCAAGCTTAATGACTTAATACGTTTCAGCTCACTCTCTTCTTTGTCACACTGAAATTCTTTTAAAAAAGTAATCTTAACCTTGCTTCCTTCCTCTTCATATTGAACCTTTTCACCCAAGGTGCTGTAGTATTTCATAACGTCACTATTGGTTAGATTCATACCATTTTTAGTTATTTTCAATACAACCGTCTGGGTTCCTAATAAGTTTTCATCTATGAAAAAAGAAACATTCGCTTTATCTAACTGAGCACATTGTCCACCAGCAAAATACATATAATACGTATCTCCAATATCATACTCTCCAATATATTGGTACGCTTTATTCGACTCAAGTGCATACGTATGATGTACCTGCTCACTACTGTATGAATTTCTCTTAGGAATGGAAACATAATCTTTTATTCTATTGGTAGATAGTTTGAATCCAGCAAGTAAATTGTTGAAATTATAGACTTCCTTAACCGAAAATTGATTCGAAAAAATACTGTTTTCATTTTTATTTTCAAAATAGTATTTCTTATTTGTTTTCTGCACCTCTAAATCTGCATAAGGTACTTCTCCTGACAGTTCATCAGATGCCTTTTCAAAAAACTGTTCCAGCTCCTTGGTTCCTGTTAGAGTAACCGAATAACCGTTGCATGTACTGTCCACTTTAAACTTTTTTGAAAACTGATGCAGATATTCTAATCCTTCCTCTGTATCCATATCCAAATAATCATCATAAGAAAACCCTAGCTTAACCTGTTTTGTCTCTTTTCCCTTATCACTATAACTACTGTAAACAGAAACTTCCTCAAGCGTCGGCGTCTTATCTACTATAAAAGATGCATTTCCCTTACCTGACCAAACCTGCTTTCCTTCATAGTGAATTGTATTATTTTCTTCTTCATATATCTGACCTATGATTGTACCGCTAATACTTTCTTCACTTATTGCATCCTTCACCCATTGTATTAACTGGTCAGTGCTTGTATCTTCTGAATACGAGAAGTTTTGCTTAAATACCCCTTCTTTCTCTTTCCACTCTATATTGGATTTCTCCCCTATCACTTCCTCTGTCTTTGCTCTAAAATCCTCTATATCCGTAAATTCGTACTTTAATTCATATATCATTGTTTTTTCATCTGCATTTTCATAACGATTTACTTCAATGCATGATGGTGCCTTTTCCCTCAATACACTTTCTAATTTTTCAAAACCACCTTCTATCTTTCCTTCATCTTTCATGGCAATATTTATATAAACAATCCTGTTCCCAGAACCATCCTTATGAAATGAAGTTTCCGTATGAACTCTAGCTCCACAAGCAGTCAGGATAAAGGAACATAACATAAACACAAATAACAATTTAAACTTCTTTGTCATAACTTCACCTGCCTTTTCTTCTATTGTATTATATCCTAAGTCATCAACGTACTCAAATATTAATTCTTGATTTCATGAATAAGATCAAAATTTCCACATATCCTATTTTTTGTTATAAAAGATACAGGAGGTTATGATGGAATATTTAAATATTGTATGGACTTCAATCGGCTCACTTGTTGTTTTGTTTATTCTTACCAAAATAATGGGCTATCGTGAGGTCTCTGAACTAAGTATGTTTGATTATATTAACGGTATCACCATTGGATCGATTGCAGCTGAAATGGCTACCGATTTGGAAAAATTCGAAGAGCCGCTTATTGCAATGGTAATCTATTCTATCGTTGTAATTGCTATATCCTATGCAAGTAATAAATCTATAAAAGTTCGTCGTTTTATAGAAGGGAAACCATTAATTCTTATGGACAACGATCAAATATTCTACAAAAATCTACAAAAAGCACGTGTAGATGTAGACGAATTTTTATGCCAATGCCGCAACAGTGGCTACTTTGACATATCCCAAATTCAATCTATTATTCTCGAAAGCAATGGAAAGTTTAGTATACTTCCAAAAGCAGATTGCAGACCCGCCACTCCCAAGGATCTTCAGCTCAATGTCTCGTCTGAATCCATGCTATCAACTGTAATCATTGATGGAAAAATCATGAAAGAAAATCTAAAACATACAGGAAATGATGAGAAATGGCTTTTAAGCCAATTGAAAAGTCAAGGCATAAAAGATGTATCAGAAGTGTTTTTTGCACTCTGCGACATTCACAATAAGCTGGTTGTGTACAAAAAATTAGAAAATACTGTTCCAGGAGATATTTTTGAGTAATGAGACTATATTTTTAATCTACCTCATATATTTAATATAAGAGGTGATTTGAATGCATACAGCTATTTTATCCATTGATGGTGGTGGAATGAAAGGCATTATTTCTGCAGTTGCACTTGCTAAACTCGAAACACTCCTTCAACAGTACAGCCAAAATCCAAATGCACGTATCGGAGATTACTTTGACTTAATAGCAGGAACAAGTACTGGTTCTATACTAACTGGACTATACTTAATCCCAGAAAATGGTCACCCCAAATATTCTGCCAAGGAAATACTTGACTTTTATCTAACATTAGGACCTTCCATTTTTGATAAGCAGTCACTTTATCCACTATTTGGTTCAAAATACATGAGTGCCAATTTTGAAGATATCTTGAAAAACTACTTTGGTCTGCTAAAAATGAGTAATCTGCTTAAGCCTTGCCTGATTACATCCTATGATACAACTTCAAGAGAAGCCATATTTTTTAACGCAGAAACAGGGAAAAAAGACCCTGAGCGAAATGTTTTGGTATGGCAGGCAATAAAGTCATCTTGTGCTGCACCTACTTACTTTCCACCGGTCTGTATTAAAAATCCACCTGAATGCCCAAGCTGCTATATAGATGGAGGTGTCGTAGCCAACAATCCAGCTCTTTGCGCTGTTATTGAAGCACTGAAACTTCCAACATGCTCAGCTATTGGGGATATTTATCTTATGTCAGTTGGTAATATAAAGTCTAACACAAGCTATTATTATCGCGAAGTAAAAAAATGGGGTCTGATAGAATGGGCAGTTCCACTCTTTTCTATATTATTAAACAGCAATGCTCAAACAGTGGATTATCAACTAGAATCTTTATTCAACAATATCGGTAAAAGTGAGCAATATATTAGAATGCA
>DBKX01000050.1:6417-12596 GCA_002297865.1 Lachnoclostridium sp. UBA739 | reverse complement strand
ATGCGATAACGGAGAATTTATCAGGTGGGCAAAAAAAGAGAGCGGCTTTAGTGCGTACGTTATTAAATCCTTCTGAAGTGTTAGTTCTTGACGAGCCTACGAACCATTTAGATAATGAAATGACTGAGTGGCTAGAAGACTATCTGAATAAGTACAAAGGTTCTATTATCATGGTTACTCATGATCGTTATTTTTTAGATAAGGTTACGAATAAAATAGTAGAAATAGATAAAGCAAAGTTATACACATACGAAGGAAATTATACAAAGTTTCTTGCGTTGAAAGCAGAACGTGAAGAAATGGAACTTGCTACTGAGCGTAAGAAGGAAAGTATGTACCGTCAGGATTTGGAATGGATGATGCGAGGGGCAAGGGCTAGGTCTACAAAACAGAAAGCGCATATTCAAAGATTTGAAGAATTAAGAGATAGAGAAAAGATTGTAGAAGATAAAAATGTTGAGATGGAGTCAGCATCAACAAGACTTGGACGAAAAACAATCGTAATTGAGCACATTTCCAAGAGTTTTGGCGATAATAAGTTAATTGAAGACTTTAGTTATACAATGGTAAAAGGAGAGCGTCTTGGAATTGTAGGACATAACGGTTGCGGAAAAAGTACGTTATTAAAAATGATAACGGGTAATCTTTCACCAGATAGTGGTACAATTGACATAGGTTCAACTGTTAAAATCGGATATTTTTCGCAGGAAAATGAATTTTTAGATGGAGAATTACGTGTAATTGATTATATTAAGAATATTTCTGAATATATTGAAATTAGTACAGGCAGAATTTCGGCTTCTCAGATGCTGGAAAGGTTTTTATTTACGCCGGACATGCAGTATTCGTATATTAGCAAACTTTCTGGTGGAGAGAAAAGACGACTTTATCTGTTGAAAGTGCTTATGGAAGCCCCAAATGTCTTAATTTTGGACGAGCCTACCAATGACTTAGATATTCAGACACTTACCATACTAGAACATTATCTGGACAGTTTTGAAGGTATTGTAATTACCGTATCTCACGATCGTTATTTTCTTGACCGCGTAGTACAGAGAATTTTAGCATTTGAAGAAAACGGAAAGATTAATCAGTACGAGGGTGGTTTCTCAGATTACAAGGCTAACACCACATATGTTATGTCTACTATAGGGAATGCGCCTAAGAAGGAAAAAAGCAGTATAAAAGAAAAACCAAGGACAAAACGACTTAAATTTTCTTATCAGGAACAAAAGGAATTTGATGAAATAGACGGCGTAATTGAAGGCCTGGAAGATAAGCTTGCTAAGTTAGATGCAGAAGTAGATGCGAATGCTAATAATTATGCAAAACTTAGAGAACTTATGGAAGAGAAAGCTAAAGTAGAAAAATTGCTAGATGAAAAAATGGAACGATGGGTGTACTTAAACAATTTGAATGAGCAAATTGAAGCAGAAAAGATTAACCGATAGTGAGGATGGAGGCATATTGTGACAAAAGGGAGTTATAAGAAAATTCAGTTTGATAAAGGTGCAGGGTATCCGCTGGGTGCCTATGCACTAGACCATGGAAGAATTCAATTTTCCATTTCGCTTATGGAAGAAGCAGACTGCAGCCTTCATATTCTTTCTGGTAGAGTAGACAGAATAGAATTGGTTGATTCTATTTACTCTTCCAACAGTGATCAGGAAATTGTAATTCCCATTGAAGAACAATATTGTATTGGCGATGTTTTTTCAGTTATCGTGCAATTGGATGAAGACAGGGAGTATTTCTACTATTACGAGAAAAGTGGGAAACTCATTACAGATCCATATGCACGTCAGGTGGTTGGACGGGAATGTTTTGGAGTTCCCGTTGCAAAAGATCAGATTTATTATAAAGTGAATAATCTAGAAGCTTTTTGTAAAATAGGCGGTAATCAAAAAATAAGTTTTTCAGAACTTTTCATTTACCGTTTGCATGTAAGAGGATTCACAATGGATTCGTCTTCAGGCGTGAAAGCAAAAGGTACTTTTAAAGGAATCATAGAGAAAATACCGTATTTCAAAGAATTAGGTATAAATGCAATTGAATTGATGCCATGCTACGAATTCAATGAGATAAATGACTGCACATTGACGAAAAAATATCCCATTTCCTCATCTATTACACATCCGTTCTATGATGAAGAAATGGAATGGAAATTGAATTATTGGGGATATTCCGAAGAAAACTTCTATTTTGCACCAAAAGCATCCTATGCCACAGAACCAGAGAGTTGCTGTTTGGAGTTTAAAGAAATGGTAGATGCTTTGCATGAAAATGACATAGAAGTCTATATGGAGTTTTATTTTGGTTTTAATACCAATCAGAGTTTGATTGCGGACTGCTTACATTTTTGGCAGAAGTATTATCAGGTTGATGGTTTTAAGGTAAACAAAGAGTGGATTCCAGATAAACTTCTGGCAACTGATCCAATTCTTAACCAAGCGAAACTCTTTACTTCTGATTGGAATGTAGATAGCTATTACCTGGATGGCAGAGTGCCGAAGAGAAAGCATTTGGCAGACTACAATGATAATTTTATGGTCGTAGCAAGAAAGTTTTTAAAAGGAGACGAGGAACAGGTAATGTCCTTTAGCAATGCTTTTAAAAATAATCCTGAGGGGAAGGCTATTGTAAACTACTTATCGAATACCAACAGTATGACATTAATGGATATGGTCTCTTATGATGTAAAACATAATGAAGAGAACGGGGAATATAATCAAGATGGAACAGACTATAATTATAGCTGGAACTGTGGTGCAGAAGGAAAAACGAGAAAGAAATCGGTTTTGGAACTAAGGAAGAAGCAGATTCGTAATGCTTTGATTCTGTTGTATTTTAGTCAAGGTGTACCATTACTTGTTGCCGGGGATGAGTTTGGAAATACTCAGAACGGTAATAACAACCCTTATTGTTTAGATAATAAAACCACCTGGCTAAATTGGAATGACCGAAAGAAAAATAATTGGATATTTGAGTATACCAAGAGATGTATCGCATTTCGTAAACAGCATAGAATTCTTCACAGAGAGGAACAATTAAGGACAATGGACTATATCTCGTGTGGATGTCCAGATTTATCTTTTCATGGACTTAGAACGTGGTATCCTGATTATACCAATTATAGCAGAATGCTTGGAATACTGTTGTGTGGGCGATATGTTAAAATAAGTCGTACTGAATTTGATAAAGACATCTATATTGCATATAACTTTCATTGGGAGGAACATGAGTTTTCGCTTCCGAATCCGTCTAAAGGAAAGCAATGGACAGTTGTTGTGAATACTGAACATGAGTTCGAGGATGAACTAAAAGATGGATATAGAATTGTGAAGGAAAAAACGTTTCGGATTCCTGCGAGAACGGTCATAGTGTTTATGGAAACTTGATTCACGTTATACGTATAAAAAAATTCGCGATTACCGCCAAGGACATAGAGTATGTCTTTGGCAATTAGTACCGCGAAAATAATATTTTATTCTTTAAAAAAGCCTTCAATGGTTTTTTCTAATTCAATCTGGTCTTGACATCCCATTAACTCTCTTGCTGAATGCATTGCAAGAAGCGGAACACCAATATCTACAGTCTTGATAGGTATCCATGAAGAAATCATAGTACCGAGGGTACTGCCACCTATAATATCAGAACGGTTAACAAACTTTTGATACTTTGCATTATGAGCCATGCAAATTTGCTCTAAGATAGCTACGGCTTCCGTATCATAAGCATATTTTTGTGTACTGTCTAACTTAAATACAACACCTTTACCAAGTTCACAATAGGATGTTGGGTCATTTTTGGCTGTATAGTTAGGATGGAGACAATGCGCAACATCAACAGATAATATCAAGCTGTTAAAATATGCATTGTACATGCTTGCACGCCCATGTCCAATTCCAGTATAAATCTTTTCAAGCAGTAAATTGGTAAGAGAAGAATCCGCACCCTGTTTTGTGCGGCTACCGATTTCCTCGTTATCATATAATGCGATTACGTGAATATCCCGTTCGTTCTCATCATTGATAATTCCTTTTAAACATGCAACTACACTTGTTAAATTGTCTAATCTTGGTGAAGAGAAAAATTCTTCATTCATACCAATAGTAGTTGGTTCTTCCAAACAGTAAACACTAAGATCGAAATCCAGTATGTCAGTAACGTCAACCTGTAATTCTTTTGCAAGGTATTCCATGAAAAAGTTGTCTTTGTTGAGAGTTTCATTCATCATTCCGATAATAGGGCTTATATCAGTTTGCTTATTCAACTCCACACCTTTATTTACTTCACGATTGATATGAATTGCTAAGTTAGGAATTGTAAGCAAAGGAACCTGTGCATCAAATAAAACTGTGGCTGGATTCATGACAGAGTCACTCTTAATACAAACCTTTCCAGCGACGGAAAGAGGACGATCTAACCAAGTGTTTAGGATAGAACCACCATATGCTTCTGTGTTGATTTTGAGATAGCTATGTTCTGTCATTTCAGGAAACGGCTTAATATGAAAACATGGATGATCTGTATGAGCAGTAGCGATTCTTAAACTTGGCAGATTGCTTGGTTCGTTTCCAATTGTGAAGGCGTAAAGTGTAGTTCCATATGGAATTGTGTAGTAACGCCCTCCATTTTCTAAACTCCAAGTGGTTCCAAATGGAAGTTCAGTGAACCCTTCTGTATTCAATATTTGTTTTGCCTTTGCAACAACATGGTATGGAGAGGTTGCTTCCGTAATGAATTCTTTTAAACTAGTAATTGCTGCATTCATTTGCAAACCTTCTTTCTTATGAGTTTATGTTTTCTTTTAAAAATACATATGATATAATTCTAAGATAATAAAACAGCTTTGTCAACGAGGCTTATATGAACAGAAACGAGGGATTACATGCTTTGTCTTAAAATAAGTGATGTAAAAAAGTTTATGTCAAAATTGCTGGTTCAAACAGTATTTGATAACTTTTTGCTATCAGAATTAGATGTTGTTACATTTAATGCATTTCACATAAATGGAAAAATTAATCAATCATGGTACGATACCGATGAACTGGATACAGAAGAAGAGTACATTAAGTGGCATCAGGTAAAGCCTTATGCGTTTCAAATTATAAAAGGAAATAAGGTGCCAGCTTCTATGAAAGTAGTGTTCTATCTGTCCAGGGAAAACAAGTTGCGTCTGATTCATCGAGTTGGCGGTGATTGGAAAGAAAATGATGTTTCTCAGTTTTGCCTGAATATGAAATATGAAAATGGGGAAATGATCTTAACAACAGGTGTAGCGTATAGTATATTTACGATGGATCATACGATGCAGGAACAGTGGGATTATGATCTGAAAAAATATTTGAAATACTATGAAATTGAATACGAAGAAATCGCCTAAAAATGGACTTTTTTGAAGGAATGAATCTGAATTATTAGCACTCACTTAAAATGAGTGCTAATTTTTCCTTGACTTTTGGATTCGCTAGTATTAATATTTAATACAGACGAACATAACACGTAATTGATAGCGTGTTCATAATATAAATGAAATCAAGGAGTGAGTAATATTATGGTAAACGAACAAGGTAATTTATCAATTGATTCTGAAAACATATTCCCTATTATAAAGAAATGGTTATATTCTGATCATGATATTTTTATTCGTGAGTTAGTATCAAATGGCTGTGATGCAATAACAAAACTTAAAAAACTTGATATGATTGGTGAAGCAAAATTAGCAGATGATTATAAGCCACAGATTAAAGTAATTGCAAATGCTGAAGACAAAACTCTTAAATTTATCGATAATGGTATTGGTATGACTGCAGATGAAGTAAAAGAGTATATCAATCAAATCGCTTTCTCTGGTGCTACTGATTTCTTGAATAAATACAAAGATAAAACAAATGAAGACCAGATTATCGGTCACTTTGGTTTAGGATTCTATTCTGCATTCATGGTTGCAGATAAGGTTACGATTAATACACTTTCCTATAAAGACGGTGCTGAGGCTGTTTTATGGGAGTCCGAAGGCGGAATGCAGTTCACAATGGCAGCAGGAAGCAGAACAGAAGCAGGTACAGAAATTACGCTTTATTTAAATGAAGACAGCTATGAATTCTCTAATGACTATCGTGTAAAAGAAATTCTTGATAAATACTGTTCTTTCATGCCAGTAGAGATTTACTTCG
>DBKX01000050.1:2717-6395 GCA_002297865.1 Lachnoclostridium sp. UBA739 | reverse complement strand
AATGCAGAACAAGAATATGAGACAGTTGACTTAGCAGATGTACGTGAAGATGATGTTGTTGTTGAGAATATTGTAGAAGAAGCTAAGACAGAAGAAAGAGAAAATGAAAAGGGAGAAAAAGAAGTAGTAGAAGTTTCTCCAAGAAAAGAAAAAGCAAAGATTAACAAACGTCCAGTTGCGATTAACGATACAACTCCTTTATGGGCAAAACATCCAAATGAATGCAGCGATGAGGATTATAAAGAGTTCTATCGTAAAGTATTCCACGACTGGAAAGAGCCTTTATTCTGGATTCATTTAAATATGGACTATCCATTTAACCTAAAAGGTATTTTATACTTCCCTAAAGTGAATACAGAATATGATAACTTAGATGGTGTCATTAAACTTTACAATAACCAGGTATTTATCGCTGACAATATCAAAGAAGTAATTCCAGAGTTCTTAATGTTATTAAAAGGTGTAATTGACTGTCCAGATCTTCCACTTAACGTATCACGTAGTGCTCTTCAAAATGATGGATTCGTTAAGAAGATTTCTGATTACATTACCAAAAAAGTGGCAGACAAGCTGTCTGGTATGTATAAAGTAGATCGTGAAAATTACGAAAAATACTGGGATGACATTCATCCATTTATCAAATATGGCTGCTTAAAAGATGATAAATTCCGTGATAAGATGAAAGATTTCATCATCTTTAAGAATTTAGAAGATAAATATATTACACTTCCTGAATATGTAGAAGCAGCAAAACCTAAGACAGATGAGCCTGAGGTAGAAGTTGTAGATGAAAAGACAGAAGAAGCTAGTGCAGACAATAAGGATGCAAAAGAAGAAAAAACTACAGTTTACTATGTAACAGATCTTCAACAGCAAAGTCAGTATGTAAATATGTTTAAGGAAGAAGGCTTAGATGCATTAATTCTTACTCATAACATTGACCAGCCTTTTATCACACAGTTAGAACAGAGTGATGATAAGGTGAAATTCCAAAGAATAGATGCTGATTTAACAGAATCTTTCAAAGATGCAGAAGTAGACGAAGAAGCTCTTAAGAAAGAAACAGAGTCCTTAACTGATTTATTCAGAAAAGCGCTTGGCAATGATAAATTAGATGTTAAAGTTGAAAAATTAAAGAATGCAAGTGTTTCCTCTATGATTACATTATCAGAAGAATCCCGCAGAATGCAGGATATGATGAAAATGTACAACATGGGTGGCATGGGAATGGATAGCGGAATGTTTGGAGCAGGTGAGACATTAGTTCTTAACTCCAACAATGAATTAGTTCAGTATCTATTTAACAATCCAGAAGCTGAGTGCGTAGATTTAATTTGCCAGCAGCTTTACGATTTAGCAATGTTAAGCCATAAGCCATTACAGGCAGAAGAGTTAACTAAATTTATCGCAAGAAGCAATGAGCTTATGATGAAATTAGCAAAATAGTCTTTTATATAGAGCCAAGGGGGCAGCTGCTTAGGTAGCTGCCTTTTTCCTTGCCAACAACCGAATAATATGTTATACTGATTTTCGCTTTTCAAAAAGAATAAGACAGTTCGTAACCATCCTGTCTAAAAACAAAACTATGGACCATATAGCGTTTTGCTATTTTTTTGGTGCATAAGTTTTTTATGCATCTTTTTTTTACCTTATAGGAAAGTTATCTGCGAGTCCTTACCTATAAGGCAAAAAGCCACTAAAAAACAGGGGCTGGATGCGCACGAACGGGTAAGGAAGTTAGTCGCTAAACAACAGCGACACCCGTTCGGCGCGGCAAAGTGTGAGTCTCTTTTAGAAAACTTAAGCCACGAGGGTGTGAGGAACTCACACTTTGTTCCTGTATAAAACAAACGCTATGGTTCCCAAGAATACAATGGGAGGAAGATATGAAAGAAAAAGAAGAGTTGGAACGTTATTCCGTAATTCGAGATAAGAATCCAAGAGAAATTGTACTGCTTAGGGGCAGAGGATGTGCCTGGAGAAAATGTACGTTTTGTGATTATCATTTTGATTTTAGTAAGCAGGACGAAGAAAATTATCGTTTAAACTGCCAGGAACTTGATAAAGTTACAGGAGAGTTTCATCATCTAGAGGTGATTAATTCCGGAAGTTTTTTGGAGCTGGATAGTAAAACAATGGATAAAATCTGTAAGGTATGTGTAGAGAAGGAGATACATACGCTGCATTTTGAAGCGCACTGGATGTACCGAGATAAAATTGCTGCTGCAAAAGAAAGATTTAAAGATCTAGGAGTTACACTGAAAATAAAAATAGGTGTTGAGACATTTGATTATAAATACAGGGAAGAAATTCTTAGAAAGGGTCTTAGCACAGATAGAATAGAAGAGATTCAGAAGTATTTTGACGAGGTCTGTTTGTTACAAGGTTTAAAAGGCCAGACAGAAGAAAGTATGAAGCGAGACATTGAACTGGGCTTAGAGTATTTTGAACGAGTATGCGTGAATATTATGGTTGAGAATTCGACCAAGATAAAGCCAGATGAGTCTGTTATCAAGATATTTCTGGACAAGGTATATCCTCTTTATAAGGACAATGACAGAGTGGATATATTGCTCGTAAATACAGAGTTTGGAGTTGGAGGAACGAAGAGTGAGTAACGAATTACTATTAATTTTAAGTGTGTTATTAATTTATGGAACATTAATTGCGTGGTTTTGGCTTTTTGGAAAAGGTGGTCTTATTTCATTTACGGTATTGGCTACAATAACAGCTAATATCGAAGTACTTATTTTGATCAAAGCATTCGGGCTTAATCAGACACTAGGAAATGTTATGTTTGCGTCATCCTTTTTGGCAACTGATATATTAAGTGAGCTTTATGGAAAAGACCAAGCAAAAAAGGCAGTGCATATTGGAATTGCAACATCTATCAGTTTTATTGTGTTTACACAGTTCTGGTTCCTTTATGTACCAAGTGCAGCAGACATTTCAATGGAACATTTAAAGGCTATTTTTTCATCAACACCTCGTATGATGACTGCAAGTCTTTTCGTATATGCGATTGCACAGCGATTTGATGTTTGGGCGTATCATGCATTCTGGAGATGGACGGAGAAAATTAGTGGTGATAAGAGAAAATATCTATGGGTTAGAAATAATGGCTCTACATTAGTTTCACAGTTCCTTAATGCAGTGTTGTTTTCTGTATTTGCATTTTTTGGAACTTATGACACAAAGACGCTTATCAGCATTATTGCATCGAGTTATGTCGTATTTATATTTACAAGTTTAGCAGATACTCCGATGATTTATCTTGCTATAAAATTATATGAAAAAGACAAAATTCTAGTGAAAGAATAGCGTATAATTGTCACATTTTGTCATAGATAAAGATGTACTTGATTATCCATATGATTTAGGCTTATAATATACAGTTGATAGATATAGCATTTTTTATTAGCACATTGGAGGAAGAGCATGCAACGAACCATGGTTATTGGAATTGCTGGCGGAACAGGTTCAGGAAAATCAACGCTAGCAGACAGATTAAAAGAAGCATTTGAGGGGGAAATGGTTAGTTTATCACATGACTATTACTATAAATCAAACGATCATTTAACATACGAAGAACGTACAAAATTAAATTATGATCACCCAGATGCGTTTGACACAGAATTACTAATTGAGCACGTAAAACAGTTAAAAGAGGGGAAAGCA
>DBKX01000050.1:0-2693 GCA_002297865.1 Lachnoclostridium sp. UBA739 | reverse complement strand
GAACATCCTGTGTATTCTTTCGTGGAACACACACGTATGAAAGAAAAGGTGAAAGTGGAACCTGCGCGTGTTATTTTAGTAGATGGTATCTTAATTTTTGAAAATAAGGAACTTTGTGATCTTATGGATATTAAGGTATTTGTAGATACGGATGCTGATGTCCGTATTATCAGAAGATTGCTTCGCGATGTACAGGAAAGAGGCAGAAGTATGGATTCTGTAATTAGCCAGTATTTAAATACGGTAAAACCAATGCATGAAGAATTTGTGGAGCCAAGTAAAAAAAGAGCGGATATTATTATTCCTGAAGGTGGATTTAATTCAGTTGCATTAGATATGTTACTTGAAAGAGTGAGAAGTTTTATTGCTTCTTGCTAAAGAGTAAATAAGGCAATATACTTGAGCAATTTGAGTATAAAAAAGCATGTTGAGTTGGAATTTATGTTCCAATTCAACATGCTTTTTAAAGTTTCAAGTTTTACTACGAAATGAATAGCCACATTTTGGACATCGTATTTCTACACGGCCTTTGCCTCGTGGCACTCGGATTGTCTGCTTACAGTTCATACAATTATAATACTTGTAATGGGGCAGGTCTTTGATTCTTCGTACATATTTTTTTGATGCTTTCTTTCTCTTATTGAAAAAGTTAAGCCAAGCCAGATTTTCTTTCTGACGGTTAGCAAAATTCTTAGAAAATATACGAAAAAGCGCGTACACGATTAAAACACTTGATACCAAATAGAACAATCGAACATGCGAGATTGTATAAAGCAGGGAAAGTACTACACTGCCAATAACAAGTGCTGTTGAAAATTGATCAACTCCGTAACGACCATAAAGAAATTTTCTTAAAAAATCACGCATAACCGATTTTCCTTTCTGTAACATAACCTTTTATTTAGAAAGAGTTTATCATAACCATTAAAAAAAAGAAATATTCTTACTATTAATTATTGTAAAAAAAATATAAAAAAGCCCCTCGCTTAAAAGGGGCAACATGTTCGGAATAATTATTTCGTAGAAATTTTATTCTGCTTCATCTGTTTCTTTCTTTAAAGGAGCTACGTTGTCTGACACGGACTCATCTGCAGCGTCTTCCTCTTCTCTATGATTTACTTCAATTACATCAGATAAATTTAATTGGTCTACTAACTGATCAAAAATGTAATGACATCCAATATGTGTATCATATGGATATGCTTTAATTGTATTAATAAAGATACCAGCATATAATTTCGTTTCTTGGCTAAAAGCGCCAACTTCCTTTTGTAGTGTACGTGCACGTTTGGAATCTAGTTCCATATAAACTCTTGCAATTTGTGCTCCGTAGATAAACTCAGCATATTTCTGATCATCAGCAGTAATTTTCATATTATTTTCTTTAAAGTAACGGAAACGGAAATGCAATTCTGTGTATAAATTCTCTAATGCATTGATATCTTTTGGATATCCATTGTCTGTCAATACGTGATTAACAAACATATCTAATACAAGGCTGTTGATAACATGTACTAACTGTACTGCTTGTTGATCTTCTGGGTCTTTACTCATAAGATATGGAAAGTTTTCTTCTATCTGTATGCAGTGACAGTACTCATGCATAAACATTTTTTCGGCCATTGGTCCTAAAGCATCTGGGTTAATATAAAGTGGGTAATAATTTGGGTTGTCATTAACCATAAAACAAGGTTTTTCTGTATTATCCGTAATATGTAAAGCGATTGGTTTTTCCTCTTTAAACTTATATATACTCATAATTCGCTGCGCAATTGGTGATAAACTTGCTAAAAATTCTTGACCTGTCATAATTTACACCCCTTCTTTGGTTATCGTTGGTCTGCAAAGATGTCGCAAAACCTACTACAATTTTACCGTAAATACAAAAGTGTGTAAACGTTTTTTTGCAAGATGTTATAATTTTCGTGGTGTAAGTGTAAAACTGCCAACACAAAAGTTGGAATAGTTTCGAACACCAAAAATATATTGATAATGATACTGGTTAACGAGTGTTGGAGGAGAGCAATGGATGTTGAAAAAGAAAGAGAGAAGATTGGAAAATTTATCAAAGCAGGGTTAGCAGTTTTGTCATCTATTTTGATTATAGGAAGCGTTTATCTATATTTTCCGAAAGTGATATCTACATGGAAACAGGATAACAAAAAAGAGAATTTACCTATACAAAGTGTGGAATGTGAAGAGAAAAAGATAGCGCTCAGTTTTGATGTGTCTGGAAGTGAGACAGAAGTGAATGGAATACTGGAACTATTAAAAAAATATCAAGCGGAAGCAACATTTTTTCTGACTGGACAGTGGATAAGTGAACACCCAGAAATAGTAAAACGGATATTAAAGGATGGTCATGATGTGGGAAATCATAGTGAAAATCATAGGGAGATGACGGAACTTACCAGAGAAGGTTGTGAGCAAGAGATTATGATGGTACATAAGAAAGTCAGAGAATTAACAGGAATGGATATGAATCTGTTTCGTGCTCCTTATAATGATTTTAATCACACGCTATTACAGGTTACAACGAATCTAGGCTACTATCCAATTGAATGGAATATTGATTCTCATGACTGGAAAGATTATGGAATCGCTCCTATTGTGAATGAGATATGTAATAGCAAAGAATTAAAAGAAGGTTCTATTATTTTGTGTCACACAGATACTAAATTTACGAAGAAAGC
>DBKX01000165.1 GCA_002297865.1 Lachnoclostridium sp. UBA739 | reverse complement strand
GGTGTATACAAGGGCAAATAACATACTAATAAGAATACTTCCAATAAGCACACAAATATACCCCATACCCAAAAACTGCCATACTTTAATTGGTGTTTCGCAAAAACCTAAGCATGCAATGGAATTAATTGGTGCTTTTAGAGCATTAGCATTATGGTACAAACCAATTGTCAAAGCCGCAATACTAAAATAATAAATCGTAGCCCATGTAAATGCAAACACAAAACATCCAAAACATTTAGCAGAAATAATATGCTTTCTTCCTCGACTGGAAGAATATATAATCTGATCCATACCATTTTCTTCGTCCCAAATAAAAATACAGCTAACTCCAAATAAGAGTCCTATAAAAATAAAAATACCAGAAACAAATGAATTCAGATTCTGTACTAATTTATTAATTCCTATACTATTCCAGAATACCGGCACATTTTCATTTTCTTTAGTCTCCTTCCAACTTATAGAGCGACACACTGCCGCAAGATACTGATTGTAGAATATGGTTTCTTTACTAGTATCTCTTCCTATGTATGAATCTTTTAACATTTTCGTTATGTCTTCCTTCTTTACATACTTTTCAGATATTTGGTTGTTGTATGCATTGGCATATTCGTTATATGCCTCAACACTTCCACACCTTTTTGTAAAATCAAAGTAATCTGGAAAAACACTGCCAATTTGAATCAATAATATCGCTAACATTATTAGCAAGGTTCTTTTACTCTTAAACGGTTTTTTCGCTTCTTCCCAAAACAGCTGCATTATCTTTCCTCCTTCAATGTTATTGCATCCTTATATTCACACATGAAAACATCTTCCAGATTTGGCATAACTTCCTTCCAGCTATTCTGTTCCCTATACGGATGGTAAAAACGAACTTTAACTTGATTGCCTTCATATTGCTGCATCAGAATAAAATATTTTGTTTCAAATGCTTGTACCACATTCATTGGTGGNNGGTATCACATCTTCATATATTTTTCCATAAAAAGAAGCACAAATTTCATCTACCGTATTGTTGCATAAGATTCTCTGGTCTTTTATCATAATAATTTTATTTGCAATAAACTCAATATCCGATGTAATATGAGTTGATACAATTATAACTTTTTCCTTACCAAGTTCACTCAATATATTTTTCAACCTGACTCTTTCTTTTGGATCCAATCCCGCAGTTGGCTCATCCAAAATCAAAATTTTAGGATCATTTAACAACGCGCCAATAATTCCAACTCGTTGAAGCATTCCGCCCGAATATGTCTTTACCGATTTATTCTTCACTTCACTTAAACCAAATTGCTCAAGCAGCCTGTCAATCTTCTGTTTCGCCTCACCTTTTGAGATACCCTTCAAAGCTGCAATGTACATTAAATTTTGAACAGCAGAATAATTTTTATAATATCCTGTTTTCTGTGGCAAGTATCCTATTATCTTGCGATATCTGTCCCCTATATCATAAATGGAAGTTCCTTGATATAGTATGTCACCTTTTGTTGGCCTCGTTAATGTAACAAGCATATTCATTAACGTTGTTTTTCCCGCACCATTGGGTGCTAATAAAACATGTATCCCCCTTCGGAATTCCAGATTAATATTATTATATACTATCTTCTTTCCAAATCTTTTTTCTAAATTCCTAACTTCTAACATTCTCCCACCTCTACAATATTAATTTAAATAATACACTTACTTATTTTTCCTCTCATTTCCTCTTTTTCTATTGTTTTTATAGCATTATATATACTATCATAACTGTTTCCTATTAGCAATTCATCTTTATATAAAAAATTGCTAATAATTGTCTCGATACTTGCTGAATAACTTAACTTCTGCTTATTCATTTTACATACTTCAATGAAACTAATTAATGCTTGCTTTCCCAACTCCATTTCCCATTCTGCTATACCATCTGTTAAAATATTCTTAATAATTTTATTAACTATTGGTATATTTTCTTTTTCCTTACCCTTTACATATATAAAACGATAACCTTCTGCAATATCCTTACAATACAAACTGCAATCGTTTACTCCTGCATTCTTCATTCTTTTCTCTATTATGCAAAGTAATAAACTTTTTTCTATATAACTTAACTGTGCTTTTGAGTGTTCCATTAAGAAATGCCGAAAAGAACCTTTTTGATAAAAAGTATCCAATTGCACTTGTTTTTGCTCTACTGCCTGTAACCATTCTCTACAACCATCCTGTAATCCATCTCTTACAAATTTAAACCGAAACTCTCTATTTGAAATATTTATTATAGCTATCTTCCTATTCCTATAATATTCTTGATAAAATTTTTCTACATTATTACATTGGATTTTCTCCAATGCCTGCTGACCTCCCACTGGATGTGTAACCAGTATTCCCTTGGTTATTGCATGTATAATTTTTCTCTGTTCTTCTACGTCTGCCTGTCTCTCAAGATACTCCTGCTTCACTTCCTCTATTGACTTTATAAATAATTTTTCTTGTAACATTGCACCACTAAGTATCTCTTGATATATGTAATTAACAAATTCTTTCTTTTCTTCACTGTTCTTTTCTAAGTCAATCCTCAATCTAATGTAGTCATATTCTGTTACTCCACTACATTGTACGTGTTCCCCAAATTGCTCGTTCCATTTTTTCTGTATATAATGAACACACATATGTTCTAAAATATGCGCAACTCCATTATTTTTCAAAACTTCATTTTCTGCTCCTGCATTTACAATTAAACATATTGTTGAATTAATATTATTTTTGTTTATAAGCTGATATATGTGCATATCTTCCATAACATGCTTTAACATTCTGTTCATTGTTAAACCTTTCTTAATAAAATCGAAAGGGAACTAACTGTAATCAGTCCCCTTTTTAGTAATAACTATCTGTCTTTGTCTTTAGTGTCGTTTTTGGTTTTGTTACCAGAAATATTTTCATTACACTTACAACCACAAAGAATGTTAAATGTTAATCTTGATTTCCAAATACCAGACGAATTGTTATCTAGTTCCACATTGCAAATACAATCACAAATTGTAGCTGCAGATACGAATTCTTCTTCTTTTCTGTTAAATGGATTAACTACCTTTACCATGTTCCTTACCTCCTTATTTTATTTATATTAACTTATGTAAAAATAAGATAATACCGTTACGAAATTGTAATCTGATTCAAATAATCCAGCCTCTCTGGACAATCTTCCATTAACTGATGATAATAAGTAAGTTCTCTTTCTATATAATCTCTTAGTTCTTTACACTTAACTGCTAATCCTTCATTCTGATATCCTTCTTTATTATAACTTTCAATATAACATCTCTGACAAAGACGGAGCGCCCAACATTTTGAACAATAGTTACTTGAATCATCTGCATAATCATCTATATAATTTTTTCTAACTGATTTTATATCTATTCCTTCAAATACTGTTCCGATTTTAGGAGATGCTCCAATTTTCTCACATACATATAAATCTCCCTCGGTTGAAATATACAATCTTCTCGCTCCAGGAACACAACAAGCATTAAATGGGTATATGTTTTCTGGCATCTCATATATGTTTCTTTTATGTACTCTTAATAGCATTTCTTCTATTCCATTCATTGAAATATAATCCGTACATCCTGATGCAAAACGTTTTTTAGACCAGAGGAACAAAGGATTAAACGTTCCTTGCTCTGTTAAGTATCCAGGTTCTTTCATTAATTCTTCAATATTACTACTATCATCGACTGTGCCTTCACCTACGTATGTTATATCAACGTTGAAATCATCAGGCAACCAGTCTAATCCCGAGAAGAATTGTCGTATACTCTCCAATTTCTCATAGGTATATGGAGGCGCAAATACAGTATTTACAGACAAACGTTCTTTTGCTTTTTCTCCATATGCTTTTACTAAAATTTCAAGTCCCTTAATGGCATCTGCAAATGTACCTTTTCCATTTGCAAACTTCCTATAAGAATTCTGAACTTCTTCTGGTCCATCTAAACTGCATACAATCGCAAAATTTTCTACACTAGCGAAATACTTTGCCTTTTCCTCTGTCATTAATGTCAAATTAGTTGTCAATGAAAAATTCAATTCTTTCTTTTTCACTACCTTTTTAGAATATTCAACACATTCCTTAATTAAATCAAATTGTAGTAACGGTTCTCCACCATAAAATGTAACTGCGACATCACCACTTCCATGTTCCTCTAAATAGTCAATTGCTTTAAATGCAACTTCTTTGCTCATATTTCTTGTATGAAAATTTCTATTTCCATCATAATTATCATTATAAATACAATAACCGCAACGAAGATTACATGCTCCTGTCAATTCTAAGGTAATTTGATGTAAATTTTTATCTAACTGTTCTTCTAGACGTTCACAATGTAATTCAGTATGTAATCTTTCTAACTTCTTTGCACCAAATAAATGACATTCTTTAATTGCTTCACAAAACTCTTGCACAGAGTCCATTTCTTCCTTGTTAAGAGATTCCACAAAAGATTCATATGTAAGCAACGGTTCATTCATAATTCTTATGAATGCATTGTAAATATTTTCGTCTATCATTAGCACTTTTGAAGTTCCAGTATCATAAAAATAGAAATTACTTTCAGTTGTAAAAAACTTTCCAAATCTCTTAATATAATCTTCTTTCTTTAATTGGAACACCTTTTCCAATACCGTGTTCTTTTTCATCATCCTATCCTTCTCCTTTAATTTTTTTCCATTAAGTACAAATCGTAAAACAAACCGTGTTTCTCAATTAATTCATTATACGAACCGTGTTCTACTAATTTACCATTTTGCATGACAAGTATCTCATCAGCCAAACTAGTGATTTCTAATTTATGAACAATATAAACAACCATCTTTTGATTCTCCTCTAAAAGCCAGCGAAATATTTTTCTTTCTGACTTTACATCAATAGCAGATGTTGGTTCATCAAAACAATAAGCTTGTCCATTATCACTAAATATTGTTCTTGCAATTGCTATCTTTTGCCACTGACCACCTGAAAGGTCAGTACCTCCAGTCCACTCCTTTTGAAGTAAGGTATCATATTGATTTTCTAATTTTTCAATAAAATCCTTGCTAGCTACAATTTCAGAAACCTTCTTTACTTTTTCCGTATTCCCCATGTCATCCACCTGCCCCATTGCAATATTTTCTGCAACTGTAAATGGATAGTGAATAAAGTTTTGAAACATTACATTTAGGCAACTATATATAGAGTCCTTTGTATAAGAGCTAGCGTCCTTTCCATTAATTGAAATTTTTCCACTCTCTGGTTCATACAGACATGTTAACAATTTAAGCAATGTAGATTT
>DBKX01000184.1:5042-10081 GCA_002297865.1 Lachnoclostridium sp. UBA739 | reverse complement strand
ATCGTTAAAGCGACACCCCCATAATCCGCCCCAGCTTAATATTAACCGCATACCGGGAGTGGAAATAATAACTTAAAGCATTAGCTCATATTTAACATGGTACTAATAGGCCTATTTTTATTGGTGTAATAGATTATAATTCTACATAAATATGTAATGGAAAAAGTAATCGCCATCGAAACAAATAGTTTCCATATAATGTTGGTTCCATCATAAAATGCATAATTTCCGATTAAGACTGCAATTATACCCGCAATTATATTGCTAATACTATACCGAATAAACAACTTACGCTGTAACCTAGAGTAGCTCATTCCAAAACTACGTAATACCCCATATTCAAATTTATTTTTCTCCCACTCTAGATAACTATTTATAAGTATATAAATACAAATCGTCAACACGCAGAAGAAAATAAGCGAATTACTTAGCATAGCTGAATATCCACCCATCAGTTTATTCTCCTGATTCCTTATAATGGATGAATCCAACTTTCCTCCTTGTACGGATGCCATAAGCAGAGAAATTTTTTGATCCATTGCTCTTTGTATGGATTCTTTTGTATCTGGCTTCATTACAATATTGATAACATCATATCCTAAGACTATTTTACTCATTTGCGCAACCGCCTCGCTCATTACAATTTGTATCTGTTGACTCTCTTCTGAACTGCAGCTTAACATTTCTTCAACTTTAAATGTTTCTTTCAGTAATTTTAATTTACCTTTATCCTTTTCAATTCTTCCAAGCATTATTTTTCTATCTTTTCCGAACGAAGTATTTGATTCCACTGGCTTATAATCTGGTAATACCAGAACACATGCTTTCTCTTGGTTTGTTTCAAGTGCCGAATTTTGAATTCCATTATTTTGCATAAAGTGAAGAAATTCTTTTTGTGGCAAGACGGTTATTTTTAGAGAATCAGCTTTTATTACTTTGTACTTATCTGCCTCATCTGAAACCTGATTCCACATATATTTCTTATCACCTGACAATTTGGAATCATCCTCTGCGCAATACTCTTCAAAATACGCATCTATTTGGTCCTTTAAAAACAAAAGAGCACTTTCCTTTGTTTCTGCTGCCATCTCAAGAGTAATATCATTCTCAAATTCTTTAAATGCATGAATCGAATCAAACGGGAAATATTCATCTGTGTATTTTACAATGTCATATTGTTTCAGTTCTATCATGTTCGCAAGTTGTTTACTATATAATCCAAATTTGAATTCATCTTTCTGAAAATGAAACATATCCGCAAAGTTAATCGAAGCAATAATAAAAAAAAGACAAACCGCCTGCATAAAAACCACGTTAAAATCTATTTTCCTGAATTTATACTCTTTCTTCGTAGAATTCTCCCTTTCCACTTTCATGCCTTGCACAATGGACTCTTTCCAATTTCTCTGATATCCAATAAAAGCCATCATCAAAACAACGGCTATAATCACGCACTCTATCGCAGCATTCTTTTTGAGAACGCTATAATAGTAGTCACTATACCCTAAAAACACCTTATTCCTATACAGGAGACCAGCCAATAATGATAGCCCCCCACCAACAGCGAAACCAACAGTAGTAATCAAGGCTATTAAGTAAAAGATTACTTTTTGTTTCTCTTTGACAGTCAATCCCATAGATTCAAACAGGTACAAAGTTTTCTTGTTTTTTGCCATTATTACTCTTATCATAACAACAAATACCATTATTAATAAGACATTTAATAAAACTCGATATATTTCTTCCATTTCAATGATATCCTGTATACTCTCATATGCATAGAACTCCAATTTATCATTTACACATGTATTTCCTACATTAATTGTTTCCTTATATTCTTTCATAAGAATGGAATCACAGTCATCGGAACAATTCTTGAAATCCAGTTTTTTTTGTGAAATAACGAGCGAAGTTTTCGCCTCTTCCAACTGTCCTTTTTCAAAGATAATAGACGGATATGCCTTGGTATTTAATGTACTATCATAATGATCTGTCAATGTATGTGAATAATTTGATATAATTCCTGTAACTTTACAACTAACCTTCCGTCCGTCTTGCAAAAACGTTACGTTATATGGTAATTTTTTGTGTTGAATTTCAAACATATACGCTACATATTCTTCTACAATAATCTGGTCAGATGCTTTTGGCCATCTTCCTTTCAATAACTGAATTGCCAGCTTATCCCCTAGTTTTTCATCCATAGCGCCATATGTAATTTTATTTCCAGCATATTCTGCATTTCCTCCAATTTGAAAGCTAGCAAACCGAAATTGGCCATTCTTCTCTTTGATATCTTTTATTAAAGTTTCATCAACATCCGACATGATCATTAAAAACTTTCCACACGAACGAACAGCTATATCCTGCTTTGAGCGAATAATTGTACCACTTAGAGATGTAATGGTAAACAGAAACGTAATTCCTATCACAACTACTATCTGAAAAAGCCATATTAAAGTCCTATTATTACTAATCAGCAGCTGAATTAACTTAAAATAATTTGTTTTCTCCCTATTCAATGACTATTTCACCATCCTTTAGACGAATTACCTGCTCACAATGTTTAATTAAATTTTCCTCATGGGTAACAATAATAAATGTCGTATTATGTTCCCGATTCAGTTTTTCGAATATAGATGTTATCATCTTCGTATTTTCTGTATCTAGGTTTCCAGTAGGTTCATCTGCGAATACGATCTTTGGTTTTTGCAGCATTGCTCTTGCGATTGCCACTCGTTGCTGTTCTCCTCCTGATAATTCACATGGAAGTTTACTTACTAAGCTTTTTATCCCTAGTTCTTCTATTAGAAATTGATAATATGTCATATCAATCTTCTTTCCATTCACATAGGATGGGCAAAAAATATTTTCTTCTACGTTAATTCGTGGAATCAAGTGATATGCCTGGAATACAAATCCAAAATTGTTTCCTCTTAATTTTGCTAGTTCTGCCTCTTTCATAAATGCATACTTTTTCCCTTGGAACATAATATCTCCATTTGATGCTTGGTCAAGACCGGCAAGTAGATTAAGTAAAGTTGTTTTTCCACTTCCACTTTTCCCATAAATTAAATTCATCGATCCTTCTTTAAACTCTAAACTGACTTGTTTTAGCACATTTGTCCGTACCAGTCGACTTTCATAATATTTAGAAATATTATTGCATGATAATATAGTATTACAAGATACTTTTGTGTTTACAGATACACCCACATCAATACTCTCCCTTGTGTATAAAATGTAATTTGTTTAAAAGAAACAGACGATTTTATTATGTTAATAAAATCGTCTTGCTATTCAATCTACTGAAATAATTCGCCATCTCCTTTTATTACAACTCCACTTGCAGACAACATGTCTGGTGAACCAATATTTACCGTATATGTACCTTTATCTACAGTATTAAATGCTATTTTATGTTTTAAGCCGTCAGCATATATACTCTTATCCCCTGAATAACTTTTTCCAAAAATTTTCTGTTGCTCTAGTGACATTTTATACCTATATTTAGTTGACAATACTTCGCTTGTTCCATAGCGATAACTATCCGCAGCAGAACTACATGAAGTACTTTTATTAGCAAGCTTAAATTCTGTCTTTCCAATTACATTGGATGAAAAACTAAAACTAAACTCTCCCATACTTGCCGCCAGTACAGTCGATGCACCTCCTACTAAAACTGCTAAACTTGCTACGCCAACCATTCTCTTCATTTTTTTCATATTTTCTCCCCTTTTCATTATTTGGTAGTGTAAAGCATAGCTACTTTTTTCAATCTACCGTATATGGTAACGAAGTCAAACAAAAAGTAGTACGCTACGATATACATTATACTTTATCTCCTGCAAACTAATCAATACCTTCATTGATAAAATTTCTTTTTTTATCCTTTTTTTCACAAATACATTTTCAGCAATATTTCATCGTATTATTTAAGCAAACTTCTTAATCCACCCCAAAGTCATTACTCATTAACAAGAGTATCATTACAAGATTCTTCGCTTTGCCTAGTTTCCTTATTACTTTCAATTATATGGATTATAATTCTGCTAATAGCTACGATATTTACAAAAGACATAGATCAAAAAAATAAGATGCCAAGCAATCTCCCCTCTTGGCACCTTAAATCTATCATTCCCCTAATACAAATCCGTCGGAGTCGTAAGCTTCGGCTCATACCCCTTCGCCTTCAAAGCATCCACAATCTCTTTCTTATGTTCATGACCAAATGCTTCCATTGTAATCTTAAGTTCAACAGCCGCATTTCGGTTTATACTGACAAACTGATTATGTTCCAGACGAATTACATTTCCTTTATGCTCCGCAATAATATTGGCAACATTCACAAGTTCTCCTGGTCTGTCTGGCAAAAGAACTGACATTGTAAAGATTCTGCCTCTTTCAATCAAACCATGCTGTACAACAGAAGAAATTGTGATAACGTCCATATTACCACCACTTAAGATGGATACCACCTTTTTATTTTCACAATTTAAATGTTTCAAAGCTGCTACAGTTAAAAGTCCTGAATTCTCAACCACCATCTTATGATTTTCCATCATATCCAGAAAACTTACGATTAACTCACTATCTTCAACCGTAATAATATCGTCTAAGTTCTTTTGAAGATAAGGGAAAATTTTGCTTCCTGGAGTCTTTACTGCAGTACCATCTGCAATTGTTTCAACAGATGGCAGTGAAACAACTTCTCCTGCTTTTAAAGATTCCTGCATACAATTTGCCCCTGCAGGTTCAACACCAATTACCTTAATATTAGGATTTAATAATTTAGCTAATGTGGAGACCCCTGTTGCAAGCCCGCCTCCTCCAATTGGAACTAAAATAATATCAACTGTTGGGAGATCTTTAAATATTTCCATAGCAATGGTTCCCTGTCCAGTTGCAACTACCTCATCATCGAATGGATGAATGAAGGTATACCCATTTTCCTCAGCTAATTTTAAGGCATATGCACATGCATCATCATACACATCGCCGTATAAAACAACTTCTGCACCATAACTTTTAGTTCTGTT
>DBKX01000184.1:1784-5027 GCA_002297865.1 Lachnoclostridium sp. UBA739 | reverse complement strand
CTTAATTAAAGGTGTTGTAGTTGGCATGACAATAACAGCCTTAACTCCATAAATTTTTGCTGCGTAAGCAACTCCCTGGGCGTGATTTCCAGCAGATGCAGTAATTAACCCTTTCTGTCTTTCTTCCTCTGACAGCGTACTAATTTTGTAGTAAGCTCCACGAACTTTGTATGCACCTGTATACTGCATATTTTCAGGTTTTAAATAGACCTTATTTCCACTTACCTGTGAAAAATACTCGCTGTAAATTAGGTCTGTACGAAGAATAACCTGTTTTACCATTTCACTTGCTTCTTCAAACTTGTCTAATGTTAACATGCCAATCCCTTCCTTCTTGATTCTATGTCAAATCAAGCTCGAATATCTCTTGTAAGACTACTCTAGCTGACTCGCCGGCACTTCATTCTACTTTATGTAACCTTGAGTGAGTTTATATTCACTCAAAGTTCAGATTAATGATCTTCTTTGCTAAATAAAGCATTCACGAACTGGTCCGCGTCAAATTTCTGTAAATCGTCAATTTGCTCACCAATACCAATATATTTCACTGGTATTCCAAGTTCAGATTGAATTGCAATCGCAATACCACCTTTTGCAGTACCATCTAATTTTGTAAGCACAATACCTGTAATATCCGCAACCTCGCTAAACTGTTTTGCCTGTTGAAGTGCGTTCTGTCCTGTCGTACCATCTAATACAACAAGTGTTTCACGATATGCATCTGGATACTCTCTATCAATTACTTTGTTAATTTTCTTTAATTCTTCCATCAGATTTTTCTTATTGTGAAGTCTTCCTGCTGTATCACAAAGAAGGACATCCACGTTACGAGCCTTTGCTGCTGTAACCGCATCGTAAACAACAGCTGCTGGATCGGAGCCTTCCTGCTGCGCAATAATGTCTACTTTAGCACGATTTGCCCATTCCGTCAATTGTTCAATTGCTGCCGCACGAAAAGTGTCAGCAGCTGCAACCATTACCTTTTTGCCTTGATCCTTTAACTGGCCAGCTAATTTTCCTACAGAAGTTGTTTTACCAACTCCATTTACACCAATTAACAAAATAACTGATTTTTTGTTTTCAAACTCATAAGCATTTTCTGAAAGTTCCATCTGTTCTTTCAGACTTTCAATTAAAAGTTCTTTGCAGGCAGATGGTTCTTTTATCTTCTGCTCTTTTACTTTTTGACGAAGATTTTCAATTACATTGGTTGTTGTTGCAATTCCTAGATCTGCCATAATGAGGATTTCCTCTAATTCCTCATAGAAATCTTCATCAATACTGGAAAAGCCACTGAAAATGTTATCAATCCCTGCTACAATATTATTTCTTGTCTTGGTCAGACCTGACACAAGTTTACTAAAGAAGCCTTTCTTTTCTCCCATAATATTCCTCCTATTTGCGTATGTGAAATTCTATTTATCTAACTCACTTTCGATTAAATTAACAGATACAAGCGTTGAAATACCTTTCTCCTGCATGGTAATACCATATAAAACATCTGCGGCATTCATGGTTCCACGTCTATGTGTAATTACGATAAATTGTGTATGATCCGTTAAATTATGAAGATAATTTGCAAATCTTGATACGTTGGAATCATCCAAAGCAGCCTCAATCTCATCTAGCAGACAGAATGGAGATGGTTTCAGATTCTGAATTGCAAATAGCAGCGCAATTGCGGTTAACGCCTTCTCTCCACCAGACAGCTGCATCATATTCTGCAGCTTTTTACCAGGTGGCTGTGCAATAATCTTGATTCCTGCCTCGAGAATATCCTCATCTTCCATTAACTCCAAAGAGCCCTTCCCACCACCGAATAATTCTTTAAATGCCTTATCAAATTCCACTTCAATATCATGGAATTTTTCCTTAAACTGTCTCCGCATTTCTTCGTCCAGTTCTTTGATAATCTCAACCAATGCAGCCTCAGATTCTACCAAATCATCATGTTGGGTTCTCATCAGTTCATAACGCTCTGAAAGATTTTTATAATCCTCAATGGCGTTGACATTGACTTCTCCCAGTCCACGTATCTTTGTCTTCACTTCCATTATAGCATTTTTAAGCTGTGGAATACTAGACTCTGTGTCTGTTTTTAGTGGAATCGCACTATTAAATGTCAGCTCATACTCTTCCCACATGTAGTTCTTAAGCTGATCGATCTGTTCATGATACCGATCTTCCTGGGATGCTAATCTTGCATGTTCCTTTTCTAGAAGTACCATACGTTCTGATAACTGGTCTCTCTTTGAAAAGATTTCTTTATGGTTATGGCTGATCGCATTCTTCTCTTTCTCAAGAACTTCAATTTCCTGATTGAGCCTTACCACTTCTTCTTCCTTGTCCTTTATCTGATGTTTTACAGACGTAATTTCCTGATTCTTTGCTTCTAACTGTTTTTTGGAATTTGTTTCTGTTTCTTTTAAAGAAATCTGTTCATCCTTTAACCCCTCAATTTCCCGTTCAATTCGGCGAATTGTTTCCAGACTAAAGGAGATTTTCTGCTCCATTGCTGAAACATTTGCTTGGAAAGATGACACTTTATCACGTAAGGTATTATCTTTCTTTCGCTGTTCTTCTAACTCACTTTGTAATGCATCTGATTTTTCTTCATATTCTTTTTTTAACTTTTGGGATTCTTCTACCTTCTGCTCCATTTCTTTAATGGCAATTTCCCAGCTTTCTTTCTGGTCACCTAATTCCATGGTTTCCTTTTGGATTCCTTGATATTCAAGAAGCAGATTATTTTTGCCAGTGGTTGCCTGCTCAAGTCTAAGTTTTGCAGTATTTTGTGCCAAACCTAATTCATGAAGGCATTCCATATTTTTATTGTATTTCTGCTGGCGTTCTTCTTTTTCCTGTCTTAATAAGGCTGCTTTTTCTTCCATGGACTTCTGCTTTTTCTCATGAACCGCAATATTATTCTCAATATCCTCAATTTCACGTCTACGACTTAACAGATTACTAGAATTTTTAAAAGCACCACCCGACATAGAACCGCCTGGGTTTACTAAGTCTCCCTCCAAGGTTACGATACGAAGAGCATTGTGATATTTCTTGCTCACTCGAATTGCATCATCGATATGATTGGCAACAACAACTCTTCCAAGTAAATGATTCACTATTTTCTGATATTTACTGTCTACCGTTACCAGATCACTTGCAAGACCGATAATTCCTTCTTCACGAAGGGCATTTGGATAATTAAAATTACTCTGGGCTGACATTAATGTTAATGGT
>DBKX01000184.1:218-1732 GCA_002297865.1 Lachnoclostridium sp. UBA739 | reverse complement strand
ATGTTCATCTTCTGTAACAATATTCTGAATACTGCCGCCTAAGGCAATTTCAATCGCAGTCTCATATTCTTTCTTTACCTTTACAATATCAGCTACAACACCAATGATTCCAGGCATCTTTGACTTCTGTTCCATAACTCTTTTGATGCTTTGTCCATACCCATCGTAACGTTCTGTCATATTCTTTAAGGAGGACAATCGAGCATGTTCCATATTAACCACTTGAATAATATCACGCAGCTTGGTTTTAGTTGCCAGAATTTTGTTGTCATAGTCAATCATTTTAGACTGAATATCATCATTTACATTTTGATATCCAAGAATCTGTTCCTTCATTTTATTAAGAGAAACAGCTTCTTTTTCAATGGTCTCGTCAAAAATAGACTCATTACTTTTTACTTTCAATAATCTCTTAATTAACTCAGACCGTTTCAAATTACATTGAGAAAGCATCGTTTCAAAATGCTGCAGTTTAGACTGTGTGCTTGCTCCATCATTCACTAACTGGAACAGTTTCTGATTAAGTTCCTCTGCCTTTTTTGAGGTTTCTACCATCTTCCTAGCGTTTTCCTGGAGCATAGCCTGTTCAGAAGAAAAACTTTGCTTCTTTTCTTCTGCTTCTCGATGCAGTTCTTGGTGTTTTATATTATTTTTATTCTTTTCCTGCTCTTTTTCTGCAATTTGGCCGAGAATCTTTTCATTTCTTTCCTTATAATAATTCTCACTCTGCATAATCGCATTAATCTGTTCACGTAAGACTTGAATTTTACCATCTAACTGCTCTTTTTCAACTTTGCAGTTACTTAGATTTCCCTTTTTTTCTTCTAACTGTTCAACACGTGACTGAATTTCTTTTTCTAGTTCTTCATATTCACCACGCATAATTTCCAAGGATTTCTTAGCATCTTCTAAGTCATTAGAAGCAATCTTGTCTTTTTCCGCTATTTCTTTCATGGAATCTTTGATATGATTGTAATCCTTAAAAAACAGATCCACATCTAAAATCTTTAACTCATCACGATACCGTAAATATTCTTTTGCAGTCTCTGCCTGTTTCTCCAAAGGTTCCACTTGCTTTTCAATTTCCAGGATAATATCGTTAATACGGCATAAGTTCGCACGTTCAGCCTCAAGATTTTTTTCCGTAATACTTTTTCGTCTTTTGTACTTTACAATACCAGCCGCCTCATCAAACAGCTCTCGACGTTCTTCAGGACGTCCACTTAAAATTCGATCAATCTGCCCCTGTCCGATGATAGAATATCCTTCTTTACCGATACCGGTATCCATAAATAATTCTTGCACATCTTTCAGACGACAAGCTGTTCCATTCATCAGATATTCACTTTCACCGGAACGGAATACACGTCTGGCAACCGTAATTTCTTCATAGGAACTTGGAAGCTTATGATCCGAGTTATCTAAAGTAATTGCTACATAAGCAAATCCTAGCGGTCTTCTTGCCTCTGTACCAGCAAAAATAATGTCTTCCATCTTCGTACCACGAAGCTGCA
>DBKX01000184.1:0-184 GCA_002297865.1 Lachnoclostridium sp. UBA739 | reverse complement strand
CCAAGCACCCAGCGCACTGCATCCGATACATTACTTTTACCACTGCCATTTGGTCCAACAATTGCTGTAATGCCATCGTGCAATTCAAAAAGCATTTTATTGGCAAATGACTTAAAACCATGTATTTCGATACTCTTTAAATACATTCTACTCCTCTTTCTGCTTTATTTTTAATATAGCCTGG
>DBKX01000004.1:342-8121 GCA_002297865.1 Lachnoclostridium sp. UBA739 | reverse complement strand
AATTTCTACAAAAGGACTAAACAGGAACTTTGAATTTCATTCAACCCCCTTATATTTTGTTGTAGGTATGGAATTTCACTTTACAATTCACTAACAAAACACAGCTTCCTATGACGTACCCCCCTACATTTTTTTCATCAAACTGTGGGGGGATAATATTATTGATTCAATTTATCAATTATCTCATTCAACTGGTCGAAGGTTGCCGTTCCATCCCCCAGTGAAATCATACCTCTAAGGGGCATATAACGAAGCATTGCTTCCACAATTTCATTGGTCGAAGAACCTAGGCAGTCTTCCCCTCCAATATCCTGACTTAGATAAGATTCCATTAAAGGCTGTAACAGTTCCAATCCGTTTGGCATCTTCATAATATCACCAATGCTGGTATCTAATGTAACCTTCACTTGATACCTAACCGTACTCTCAACTTCCACTTCCTGATTTATTAAGATATTACGTGATGACTGACCTAATTGAATATTATATGTTCCGCTTTCCACATACCAGTCCTGCAAATCCGCAGCATAATATGCAAATGCACGTTTTCCTAACTGGAATGTTACAGTTTTCGTTTCACCTGGTTCTAACTCTACTTTCTCAAATCCTTTCAATTCATGTACTGGACGAATGACCATCTCGCTTTTCGGTGGTGCTACATAAAGCTGAACCACTTCTTTTCCTTTTACAGAACCTGTATTGGTTACATCCACTTTTACTTCTAATGTATCCGTATCCTTTATTTTACTGCTGCTAATCTTCATATTATTATAAGCAAATGTTGTGTAAGACAATCCATGGCCAAATGGGAAAAGTACATCCATTTCCTTTGTATCATAATAACGGTATCCTACAAACACACCTTCACGATATTCTACTTTGTCACCTTCCCCGATGTAATATAGATAGGAAGGATTATCCTGCAACTTGATTGGAAAGCTTTCTGCTAAATGGCCACTTGGGTTCGCAACTCCATATAAAATATTAACGACTGCTCCACCGATAGCCTGCCCTCCAAGGTATGCTTCTACGACAGCATCTACTTTGTCTACCCAAGGCATTTCTACAGGCGAACCATTGTGCAACACAACAATTGTATTTGGATTCACTGCTGCAACTGCTTCAATTAACTGGTTCTGACCTTCTGGCATCTTCATATGGGAGCGATCGAATCCTTCTGATTCATAACTGTCAGGAAGCCCTACAAACAATACTGCTTTCTCTACTGTTTTTGCCAAAGCTACTGCCTTTGCAATTTTAGCTTCATCCACAATATCTTCCTTCGTTGAGTAGCCTTCTGCAAATTGAACGTTCCCTTTTAAGGTCTCGCACTGTTGTACAGCATCCCACGCAGATTCAATCTTATGGGAATTAATATGAGAACTTCCGCCTCCCTGATATCTAGGTGTTTTTGCAAATTCTCCAATAAATGCAATCTTTTCTTCTTTTTTTAATGGCAAAGCCCCATTATTTTTAAGAAGTATAATACACTCTTCTGCAACTTTTCTTGCTAATTCGTGGTCGGCATCTCGATCAAATACTGCTTCTGTATCTCTGGCTGCTTCAAAACGTTCTACTATATTCAGTACATTTTCCACTGCTTTATCTAAAATTTCTTCATCTAGTGAACCATTCTTTACTGCAGCGACAATCATTTTATCTGTTAATTCATTAGAAGATGGCATTTCAAGATCAAGTCCTGCCGCTAAATCAGCCACACGGTCGTTCACAGCACCCCAATCACTTACAACAAAACCATCAAAGCCCCACTCCTTACGCAATACATCTGTTAAGTAAGTTTTATTTTCTGCTGCATAAACACCATTGATACGATTATAAGAACACATTACAGTCCAAGGTTTTGCCTGTTTAATTGCTCCTTCAAATGCTGCCAGATAAAGCTCACGAATAGTTCTGTCATCAATCTCAGAACTAGAAGTCATTCTTCTATGCTCCTGATTATTGGCAAGAAAATGTTTGATACTAGTTCCTACATTTTTAGACTGTACCCCTTTAATCTGATTTGCTGCAATCTCAGATGCTAAGTATGGGTCCTCTGAATAATATTCAAAATTTCTTCCACAAAGTGGCGAACGCTTAATGTTAACTGCAGGTCCAAGGATTACTCCAACCCCTTCTGCCTGACACTCATTTCCTAAAGCCTGACCCATTGTATATAATAAATTTCGGTCGAAAGAAGATGCTGTTGCACATCCTGCTGGAAAACATACTGCTTTAATACTTTCATTTATGCCTAGATGATCGGCTTCCAAATTCTGTTTCCTTAATCCGTGAGGTCCATCGCTTACCATCATTTGAGGTACTCCAAGACGTTCCACTCCTTTTGTATGCCAAAAATCTGATCCGGAACAAATTCCAGCTTTTTCTTCCAATGTCATCTGTCCAATTACTTTTTTTACATTCATCTGCTTATTGCCTCCATCCTGTTCTATGTAATTCTATTAACGGTCAATCTTGCACTGCAAAATCAATCCTTTTCATTTTCTTTGAAACCCATTCTAGTTCACATCTCTGTCTGATGTAATTTAACTATAACACAATGCATTTATCCATATAAGATAAAATACTGTCTCTTTTATAGGTCAATCTTGACTTTTTATATTTCACCTCTATACTGATATTATGAAGATTAAGGAGGTACTTTAACATGGCACAAGCGGAATTGTCATTCTTACATGAGCACATCACACCTACACCTAACATGGAGATTTTATTTGAATACTCTAAGGATGAAGGATACTTTATCTCCAGCCACTGGCATAACTCTATGGAAATCATCTATATTCTTAGTGGCGCTTTAGAGGTACAAATCGAGGGAAACACAAGACTTTATACAGCAGACACTATTGCCTTAATCAACTCTAGACTCATTCACGCAACCAAATGTACAAAGGAAACGGAGACTTAATTAATTCAGATTCCATATGCCTTTCTAAAAAAATACATACCAGATATGAATTCTATTTATTTTAACTTTGATTTTTTTACAGGCGAACCAGAAAAACAAAGAAGGATTGCGGAAATCAAATTTCTATTAAAACAAATGCTTCATCTGACCAATGTACAGCCAAACAGGGAGCAGCTTCATTTTAATGCAATGCTATTTCAGCTATTAGCTATTTTGTATGACAATTTTAAGAAAGAACAGATTGTATCAGAAATGAAGAAACATGGAAAAAATCTGACTCGCCTAGAACCTGTGCTTGAATATACCAACCAGCACTATAATGAACCTATTTCATTATCGGAAATTGCCTCTGTTATATCTTTACAGACCGAGTATTTTTGCCGTTTCTTTAAACGAAATATGGGAATTACATATCTTCAATATTTAAATGAAATCAGACTGTCCCACATTTATAACGATTTATTGACTACTGATATACCACTCTCCCACTTATTGGAGACTCACGGATTTTTGAACTATAAATTATTTCGTAAAATGTTCTACGAAAAATTTGGCTCGACTCCTGGGACCATGCGCAAGAATCGAGCCATAAAATCAGGACTAAATTAGCTTAAATAAACTTGAATTCCGTCAATTTCACTTCCAAATACTCCTGCGTAACCGTTGTTACCATCAGATGTGCTATAGCCTGTTACGTATGGAAGCCATCTGTTAGAAGCTTTCAAATGAACTCTATAATGAATTGTTTTACCTGTATCTGTTTTCATCATAAGACCATCGATTGGTTTTGAGTAAATACCTGCATAATCACTGCGGTTTGTAACTGCTGGTAACCAGCTTCCACCTTTTGTATGTACTGCATATGTAATGTTGCCGCTTGATAAACTTGCATAAACAGCGGAAACAGAATGACCAAATACACCTGCGTAATCACTGTTGTCTGTTACATTTGGAAGCCATCTTCCAGCAGAAGAATCATAAGTCTGATAGGTTACGGTAGGAACAGTTGTTGTTGTTCCGCCACCAGTACCTGTTGTTGTCTTCCATAAATTACTGTAGTTGCTTGGAGCACCATTAAGAACTGTATTTCCTGACTCAACTTTACCTTTGTTTATGATGGATGTTGTATAGTTCGTATTAATATAAAATGCATTATATGGGAAAACAGTTCCAAATCTTGAGTAAGAAGATGTTGGACTGCTCTTCTGGCCTTTTGTAACACCTACATCTAAGTGAACTGCATATGCGTTTGAGCCATTGGAACCAAGACCGCCTAATTTGTATAAGTTTGTTCCCTGTTTTACAGTAGTACCAACACTCTTTAAATTAGTACCATGCATATACATAACAGTCATATAGTCTACTGTACCGTCAGGGTATTGTACTTTATTATTACTTTGGAAAATCATGCAGCCATAGTTACTAGTATAGTATTTCACAGTACCTGTAAATGGTGCAATTGCGTATGTAGAACCAGCACAGTCAATGTGCATTGAATTAGAGTGAGAGTAACTCTCGTACGCAAGCTGCGTAACTTTCATTGTACTAAGTGGAAACCAAGGTTTCTCATAAGCTGCAGCTTCTGTCTCAACAGAGTTAATAGAGATATTCACCCCTGATACTGCAAAAAGCAGCACAAAACTTAAGATTGAGCAAAGAAATCTTTTTGTAATTTTTTTCATAATACATCCTCCTCTTGTTTTTTTATAAAACTATTATAAATGTTATGTATTGTCATTACAACTGTTATTTGGTATTCTGTTCATTTCATGTTATACTAATTTAAGACAAATGTCTTGTTTCATTGCAACTTGGCATTTACAATTACAAATGAAATGGAAGTGTTACAATGTTTGCAAATTACCATACACACACCTCTCGCTGCAAACACGCAGTAGGCGAGGATAAGGAATATGTAGAAGCAGCAATTCGAGGCGGAATGAAGGTTCTTGGTTTTTCTGACCACTGCCCTTGGGTATATGAAAATGATTTTGTATCTGGCTGCAGGATGGAACCTTCAAAACTAGATGATTACATAGATTCTATACAAGCATTAAAGAAAGCATATGCCAAGGACATTAAGATTTATCTTGGCTTCGAGTCCGAATATATTCCAGAGTTAATGGAAGCTCAGGATAAACTTCTAAAAGATTATCCCATTGATTATATGATACTAGGACAGCATTTTGTAAGTCCCGAACCATACGGCAATTATACTGGGGTTCCAACACATGATGAAGACTACCTAAGGGAATATGTAGATTTGATTATGGAAGGAATGGAATCTGGCCGATACAAATACGTTGCCCATCCGGATCTGATTCATTTTACTGGCAATCAACAACTATATGATGAACAAATGCTTCG
This sequence comes from Lachnoclostridium sp. UBA739, assembly GCA_002297865.1. Next base: position 2,825 of record DBKX01000004.1, on the reverse strand, counting down.
CTTATGTCAGTATCTGAAGAAAAAGAATGTACCTGTGGAAATCAATCTGCTTGGCGTGTACGAACAAAGACACTACACTTCAGAACATTTTCTTAACATAGCAAAGCAAGCTGGTAATTCTGTCATTGTTGGCGTAGATGCACATAGCCCTGACAGACTGGAACGAACGGATATTCATGAACAATGTTTTCAGATGGCGAAGGATTCGGGGCTTCAGGTTATAGAAGTTCTGGATGGATTGAACGTGTAAAATTTTGTAGAAAGTCATATAAGAAGCACCCTATCCACAGCTTTGCAGGTAGGGTGTTTCATATCATTCAACTATATATTTTTATTCCATATCAATTATAACCGTATCATCCAGCCAGTCCTTTGAGTTACTGCTAATCATGCTCCACGCAACATCTTCATACGTCACATTCTTATTATTTGTTAGCACTTTAAATGAACTATCTTTCACTGCATTTGGCAAATGCCCATACAACGTAACCTTATACTTATAAACCGTTCCATCTTCTGTCTTATAAGAAACACTTCCATCTTCGTTCTCGACTTCAGTATAGGTAACAAAAGGTTCCGAACTTATCTCCTTATTATTGGAAGCATCCAGCTGTTTCTTATCATACTTTACTGGATCGGTGACAAAACAGACGATTACAACGAGTCCTAATAGGATGGCAACAGCAAGAAGCCCAAAAGGTGCTTTTTTGTAATGCAGTACATTAGATACACGCTCCTTTACTCCCACCTCTCCAAATGCCAGCGGACACATTCTTATTTGATTACGTTTGATAGAGCAGTTTAACAACGCATAGGAATACGCTTTTCGTTCTTCAAACTCTATTTTCTCAATGACTTTCTCATCACATGCCTGCTCAATATCTCTGCAAAGCAGCACATATCCAACCCATACAATAGGATTAAACCAATACACTGCTGCTAGAAGGAAAGCAAATGGCTTAATAAAATGGTCATGTCTTATAATATGCGCTTTCTCATGAGCAACTACATGAGGCACATCTTCTTCTCTTAATGTAAATGGTATGTAGATCTTTGGTTTCACCATTCCAAAAACAAATGGCATGTCAATGGCATCACATTGGTATACGTTGTTTCCATAAGGTATTGATGAAATGATTTGACGTTTCAATTGAATGTAAGAATGGAGACTATAAAGCAAGATGCAAATAATTCCACCTATCCATATCAAAGAAGCATAATAGGAAATTGACTCTAATGCTTTTGACTGTTTTGCTACATTATGTAGTGGCACATCATGTTTTACAGTTTCAGGTTCTTCTTGTAAATCTGCCTTCTGTGTATCTGCTAAACTAGTATACCCCACATAATTGGACACTGGATTCGCTGCTGGCACAAGACTTACCACACTTTCAAAAGATATAGGACAAAGTAATCGAATTGCCACAACTGCCCACAACACACAAACCAGTTTTTTGGGAACTTTCTTTAATAGAAATCTCAATACTATAATTGCCACAATCAAATAACTTGCAGTTATACTTTTATCTAATATAGTGAAAAAAACATCTGTCATTTTGCTCCCTCCTCACACTCATCTATCATCTGCCTAATCTGATCGATTTCATCCTGTGACAGTTCCTGTTTCTTGGTAAATGCTGCAATAAACTTTGGAAGCGATCCCCCAAATGTTTTATTGACAAACTCATGGCTTTCTGCACACTGTACCTCTTCCTTGGATACAAGAGACGTTACCACTGCATCTTCCGTTTTTAATATACCTCGTTCACTAAGACGTTTAATTACGGTATAAGTCGTAGACTTTTTCCATTCTAACTGCTCCGCACATAGTTTTACTAAATCACCACTTTTAATAGGTTCATTTTCCCATAAAATCAAGCAGAAACGGTATTCGCTTTCATACACTTTTGGAATTCCCATCTTGTCACCTCCCACGGTCTAATCCATTAGACTTATTTTAGTCTAACACGTTAGACCATTTATGTCAAGACTTCTACTTTTATAGAACACACGTGATTTCTTATCCAGTCAAAAATGGGCCTGTTCACCATATGGCACAGACCCATTTTTTTCTTCCAATTTTCATTCTGACTTACTCTAAAATATACGCACTCACAATCTCTCCACATATTACAACATGGCTGTCCTTATTGGCACCAGTAGCGAAACTGTCTACATCCTGCGGGTAAAATTGTTTCCTTAATTTCTCGTCCAAAACACTCACATCCTGTTTCTGAGTGTAAATCACTTTACACTCTAACGTAAGTGGAAATTCCTTCACTGCTGGAACTGAGACCTTTTCTCCATCAACTAATGTTAATCCCATCTCACTGATTTTATCGGTGTCACGACCTGATTTGGAGCCACAGAATCCAATAATGGATTTATCAAAATCACCAACTGGGATACTAATTGTGAACTCAGGATTTTTTTTAAGCTGTTCTATCGTAAATCGATTTTCTCTAACAAATGCTGTAAAGATA
>DBKX01000004.1:0-296 GCA_002297865.1 Lachnoclostridium sp. UBA739 | reverse complement strand
ATTCCAAAGGTTCCCCACGAAATAGACATAGTATTCACCTTGTTCTCTGTTTTGGTTGTTAAAAGAACCCCGTTACTAACACCTTTCATAATCTGGCTTGCATAATATAATACGTTAATTTCTTCTCTCATACTCTTATCTCCTCACTTTTGTTTCTATCTCTCTTATTTTATCACAAATTGATTCTAAATGGACTTTATTTTCTTTATCTATGTACTTATACTACACGATACTTCTTGAGAAAATGCAATGCTTTATCTTATGTAATATAAAAAACGAGCAAAAAAGCAGCATCT
>DBKX01000281.1:1368-11267 GCA_002297865.1 Lachnoclostridium sp. UBA739 | reverse complement strand
GCCATCCTTTGCATCTGCTTCACCTGTTCTGGCTCTATGCCAGAATCTTTCACAAGTATATCTGCAAAATTCTCTGATAAAAGAATTGCTTCCCCTATGCAATCACTTACCACATCTGGAATAGAGTAATTGCATTCAGGTATTCCTTTCCATATATCTGCAATAGCAATCACTCGTGAAGTCTGACAATGAACCTCATAATTCAGGTCTTTTCTTCCACGACACTGTAACGTACCATCACTGGAATCCTTTCCATCTTCTCCATGACAGTGATTATGCTGTAATCTGTTTAATAGAAAAACGGGGTCGTTCGCCTCCCAATATCTCTGATTCACATGATAGGAAATCTCATATCCTAAAGGTAACCTCTTAGATATCTGTTCAAGGGTTTTATCTTGCAGCATCTCTAACTGTTTTATCTGTAAACGTTTGCTTTGCATCTCCTTGGTCCATGTATTCATGGAATCTTCATATACTTTCAATGGTGTTTTGGATGAAAAATCATCATAGGTACAAGCTTCGTACTTCACCCATACATCAAACAATTGTTCCTGTAACTGCTCCAGTTCTAAGCGAACATCCACTTTTGTTCTTTCCCATTGATTCCATTGTTTTACTTGTTCCATTATTTCAGGTGGAATAACAAGAGGACTCGTATCTTCATTTGTTTTTTCCTGCTCCTTTATCAGCATGGAGGAGCCAGACTCTACATCACAAAACCGTTTCTTTTTCAGAAGATATTCTCCCTTAACGACTCCATTTTGTTCTCCCAATTTAGGAACATTTCCAAGAAATAAATAATTAAGCATACGTTCCTGTGCCTGCACTTTTGGATATTTCTTCTGTGTTAGCGCAGCAATAGCTTCAAAGGACGAATTACCGACTGCTACTTCCGGGGTGGGCATATGCTCCCAAAGTTCTTTGGCATAATCCGTCTCAAAGGTTTCCCACTTAATGTTACTTACAATGCCGTGACATAAGGTTTGTGCTGGAAATGCCACAGAATCTGTTGGCTTCCAGCCTAACAGTTCCATACACCCTTTTGCATCTATTACATCATGTAAAATATCTTCTTCCTCATTCTGATACCAGCCAGAAACACTATAGGTAATTTCAACATGTTCCAATGGATTTCCAGATTCATCCTGTAACACATCCACATACCCGAACACATTCTCACATCCTGGTAAATAAGCAGCAAAGCACGGATTTCCTGGCGAAACTGCTGTTAGCTTTGAAACCTTCTCTTCAAGCGGATTTACCGGTTCCTGAATGGAAAAACCTCTGCCAAGATAACGAAAAGGCTGGGAACTATCTTCCAGATAAGGATACGATGCACTTCCCCTATTATGCTTTTCCTGACTGCAATTTTTTTGTAATACATCGGATTCTATTAGGAAATGCATCTGATGCAGCTCTTTCTCGCCCTCTTTTCGCCACAGCCGCGATATAAGCCATCGATTGGGAACTGTAGGAAATTCTATCTCTTCCTCCTTATCATTTTGCACACCTTTAGTCAGTGCATCGGGTAAACTCCAGTTCAGGTAAGCTCCCTTACGATTCGCTTGCCTTGACGTTACCTGCATATAATCCGGTTCTACATAATTTCCTGTAGGTTCCAAGGGTAAATTTTCAAAAAGAAAAGTCTGGTTGGAATACTTAGTATACTCCGAGATCTTCCCTAATAACATCACTTCCATTGCAATTGGAACAATCAAATCACTATCATGTCTCATATGTATCATTTCTCCTTATCTTTCCTCTTACCCAGCGATTATACCCAGACCTTTTATCGTTTCTTAGACCATGGGACTCAAACTATATCTCTTTTTCATCAAACCATTCCAGTTTTACATTCTTAAAAGCAGGTGTGTTCAGTTCTCTGCTTGACCAGGAAACAGTTCGTGTTCCTTGCTTATCTGGGTCCTCACCAACATATTCTAGATCCATGTAAAAATCCACATTTAGTACTACATTGGTACTGGAATCAGAATAGTTCTCACATACAATACGGTTCTTCCATTCCTCTCCAAATCTCACACTGACTGTATTCTTTTTCTCATTCTGAGACACACAGTTAAACCTTTTGTTGCCACAATGTTTATAGGTATTATGATTTTCATCCGTTAATATTAACTGATAACCATTGAGCCTTACCAATTTATAATCTTTGGCAATGTTCGCTCTTACATTGACTGGAAGGAACAAATCCAGCTGCGTCTTGTTTGCCTGACTTACATAAACAAGATTTTCTGCATACGTATAACTTGCTTCTTCTGAAATGAAACCATTGGCCACAAGAACTGTATCTGCTTTGTTTACTGGTTCCATCACTTCAAGGGAAATCAAACTTAACATATCTTCCATTACAAAGGAGAATGAATTTCTTACAATATATTTCCCTGCATCCNNNCAACGTCAGCAGATATCTCATAGTTACCACCCCTTTTTGGAATCTTTCTCTCTACGATGGCAACCAGCTCATTTTCTGTACTGGTTCGATGATAGGCTGTTGAATAAACTTGCTCTTCTGTATTGATATCGTACATCGCAATCTGGACAGCTACATTCTCTTTTACATCTTCCCATAGTGCGGTCACAGTAATGTGAAAGGAATCCGCCTCCATAACAACAGGCCCAAAGGTAATGCTGTTTTGTTCCACAGACTGACTCTTATATATTTGCTTTACTGTGTTTGTTTGAGCTTTCATTACACTTTTGCGAACATCATCTACTGCCAATGCCAATTCCGATATATAATCCACATTACATGCCAATGAAAACGGCATACTTTCCAGATCATAATTATATTTCGCAGTATCTACTGATACTTCTAATTCCTTGCGAATACTCTCGACAGATACCTGTTCCGCGTCAAACATTCTTATCAGCATAGGAAGAAACGTTCCCTTCCAGTTCTGGTCATACGGATCACTCTCTCCTCGTATAACCAGTAACATATCATAAACTGCTTTCGCACCATTAATATAACTCTCAAAAGTATCTACCGTATGCGTTGCTTTCAAAATGGAACTATTACCTCCACTACTCTGCTTAAATACCGTTGTTATATTACAATCATCAATGCTTTTGCCAAGCCTTGCTGTACCTACATAAGGCTGCTCCTTCAATTTGTTCTGTATATACTGTTCTGTACAGCAATCATAGGTATAGTTGTTCTTCACTGCAGCAATTTCCGTATAATTCACATAGTTTTCAAATCCGTTCAGATAGGCATGGGCAAATGTATCACTCAATACATGGCACAATACAGCAAGACGGATGGCACTTTGATGGAGCAAACTTTCTTTTTGATTCTTATTTTTCTCTGAACATGCCTTTTGATACTGTTCTTTCGCTTGATTGACTAGCATTTCAAATCCAGAATTATCCATGATATTCCTAATTGCATGTGTGTAGTATTGTTTATCCTCTTCATTATCGACTCTGATAGGCTTTTGAGGATAGTAATGAAATGGGACAAAACAATTCCACTGATTATCCTCGTTCAAACAGTCCTCTTTCTTTGGTAATCCATCCTCAGTAAGCTCCCAATTGGTCTTAGGAATCGGAATACACATCTTTCCTGGCTTTTCCCCGCTCACTGCAATTCCACGCTCAACTAGTTCATCTGGAACCTTATCGTACTCATAACGGTTATCTACTGTTCTACTGTCTTCCACAAATTGACACACTTCAGCAATTGTTTGGCTTTCTTCCGTTGAAAAATCTAACATTTCTGTCAGATACCTTGTTACATAATAGTAATATCTTACATCCATCTCTATATCCTCCTTAATTTTCATATAATTGATACAGTTCATCTGCAATTTTTCTTGTCTTTTCTGAGAACTCTATCTGATCTCTCTTTGGACGGATTCGCTGCTGCATCGCATAATCTCCCACTAGAAATCCATTACTATAGATTGGTGTTTCTTCATCAAACATAAGATTGTAAACCGTATCTTTATAAGGAATGATATTGATATAGCTCACTTCCTCTTCTCCCTGCAGCATCACAGCCTTTTGTCCTTCTCTTAAATCGCACACACAAATCCACTTGCTCTCGCCATCCTGCTGGATACAGATAGAATGGGTGTTTGTTAACTTAATTTCTTTCCCAGACTTAGTATGAATCTGATAGATCTCTTCTTCATAACCAGTGATGATATCACGAATTTGACATGGTTCTCCCTTCTGATTACATACATACTCTCCAACACTTAGTTCACTAACCCGCTTTTGGGTTCCATCTGGCCTTTCAACCATACTGTCTTTTCCTAAGCATTGACATTGCATATAGATTTTAGGAACAAAAATGTTCATTGCGTCAAAGGCAGTTCCATTGCTTTTAAATGAGATACTAATTGGAAATGTACCGAAATTATCCATTCTCACAAGTACGTTAAACTGCCCATATATATCTAACTCGGCAGAAACTGCTCCCTCCAAATCCTTAAACGGAAGTTTGGCTCTCCAGTCATCATCTAATGACACAATCATGCCACCGTTTTTACCTGTTGCCTTATCTTTTATAAGTTCAACTTTTTTAAGGGATTCTTTCCCCATATAATAATATTTTATCATGCCACCATCTGGATGCTGAAAATACAAACGGAATCCCAAGTCTTCATCAAGGCCAACAAGAGAACAAAACTGCGTGTCAACTTCGACTTTGAATCCAACTTTTAACAAGAGTTTGATGGCATCATTAACAGGACTGTTATCATAACTATAATCATAGTACCCCATATTACTATCTCGGTTATACGATACACGGACTTCTGAATACTCCTTCGAAGTATCCTTTATAACAGGATCAATCATCTCAAAATTCTTAATATAAGAACTTTCACCCAAAACAGAAAACTGGTCATTGGCATACATTCTTGCATTCATAACTGTGTTATTGCTATTATCCTCACTAACCGAAATCAATACTGCCGATGTCTCGTATTTGTTCTCCTCTTTCCCAACTAAAGCACCCACATTACCACTCATTGGCACAATAACATAATCCGTATCTTTTTCATTCCCAGCGCAGCTTGCTATTTGTTCTTCCGTATTGACATCGTATATTGTCGCATTTACTAGAACAGCTGCTTGACGTCGCGTATAAGAACCGATGACTTGACTTACCGTATCTGCACCATTTTGTTGTCCCTTTAGCTTACTGGCTGCATTCCTTTGGTTTGCCATCACTGGCACCTGCACAAATGCGGTATCTTGTGGTCCTTTGGTATATTCTTCTCCATCTGAAGCATTCTTAAATGCCCTTTTGGGTTCCGTATATGGCTTATTATGTTCTGCCTGGATAAACTCATATAATGCACTCTGTTTTTCTTCATTGGCCATAGCGGATTTCAACTTTCTATCTTTGTACAATGTGCCCATTATATATTCATAATGTTCTGGATTTCTCAGATCCAGTTCTAATTCTCCACCTTGTGCAAGGGCATTTTCTACAAGCTTTTTGTGCAAAAGTTCATTATTCATAAATTAATTACTCCCTTCTTTTATCTCGATCATACTGGCATTTTGGATCAGTTCGACTGCAATATGCGCCGAACTGACTTTTTTCCCCCCCTCCGGAAATACACTCTTACAGTTCTCAATATTCTGCGCTGTCTTTTTATAATCAATCACACGATATTCTCTTGTAGCAACCTCTACTGGAACCATCTTTCCATTTTCATAAATAATACTTCCATCACTTAGATTCCTCATGTTCTTGATTCTCTTTCCATCCATCTGATGAAAACCAAACTGGAGTCCTTCTGGGGGTTCTTTTATCTCTAGCTTTTTAATAACTCCAGCATAGATCCCCAGTAACACTTCTTTTCCTATTTTTTCCAATCGTAGTGCAGTCAGCACCTCACCTGATTCCCCATATGCGACAAATTCCAATCCGCGAAAATTATTCACAAGTTCCGATCGCAGCAGAAATCCAGTACATTCCTTGGACATTACTTCCCATTCCGATGTTTTTCTTTCTTCTTTTCCTTGCAGCCTTCTTCTTATATTGGCATTATTCTGTAACGCTGTCATGATAACTTGTTCCATGAAAATGTCATCCTCTGCATCATCAATGGCTGCATTTCTCCCAATACTAAACGCCCCATCCAGTAATGCCCTAACCCAATTAGTATCGTAATAAAAAAAACGGATATTTTCTCTTGGAATCAGCAGTTCTGACGGTGCTAAATACGCAAATGGTACTTCATAGAGCAAAGAAAGTCTGCCTAACCAATCCGTTAACGCATCCACCTTATCATCTGCTTTTGCAGCCCGTAAACTATTATGATGTGAGGAATTAAAGTACGTTTTATTGTCTGTTCTTTTTGCCCAGCTTCCACTCAAACCCTTCACCTCTTATTCTTCTGTGGAGTCATTGCATGAATGAATCATTTTTTCTATAAATGACTTCCATTCCGCTTCACTAAGCACCTGTTTGGCATTCATTATGTTCTGCTGCATACTGCTCTTACCAAACTGCCCTGCTAACATCATTCTGTTTTGATTCTTTACTTCGTCCAATTTTATCTTCCCACGCCAATTCATTATATGCTTTGCACTTTCCGCATTTTTTAAGGTCAACATCCTTCCTAACTGCCAAGCCGCACTATAGCTGATATCAAACATCCCCATTTCCGGATCATACCGTAACAATTCATCTGCCACATGATAGGTTTGTGCAATTTCTTCCTGTTCCATCTTTCCAGGAAGAAATGGAGAGCGATACCAGGATACCGTCTCTGAGCCCTCGCGAAATGTATGATCCATCGGCACATATCCTTGATTCAGAATGGCCTGCACCTCGTCTCCTGCTGGTTCTTCTACTGCATACACATATGCATGGAGATGGTTTGCGATTTCATAGAAATTATATGGTTGTGGCTCCACTTGAAAATTCCACTGGTATAAGACATACATACGAAAGAAATCATAAGAGCTTTCCTTCTTTCGTTCTTCCTGTGATAACATAAGCCACTTCTCATAGCCTGCCAACGATACCAGATAAGCAGTATGCCGGATATTTTCCTCACCTGTCGCCTCTTTGGGATACCGATTGGCTAATACACAAGAAAACCAGGCATCCTTTACTTCTTGGTCAGTAACTTTATCGTCCAGATCTACGCCTTTGGTATGTGCCATATATGGTAAATCCTCTAAGGTCGGCAATATTGCCATAAAAAAAGACTTTTCAAAATCTGCCACTCGACACGTGGCATCCTCATTTACACAAGACGATTCCACCTTTGGCACATACACATTCTGTTCCACCTGTCTAGACTGTTCATATGTTGTGGTCATTCCCACCACCGGCTCATCTTCACTAATAACAAGAAGTGCTACATACGGTAATGGTTCTTCTGTCTGGCATGAAAGCGTATATTCCCACGGAAATGTTTTTCGATGCAGCACAATGTGAGGAATACAATTCTTAAATTGTCCCACGCTGTCCTTTGGTGGGTAAACAGAATAGACTTCATTTTCGTTCATCACCACAGTTTCACCTGCAACTTGAAATGTGAGAGACGCATCCTCAACCATATAATCTTTAATTTCACAACTTGGATCTAGCTGCTGATGTACCGTAACACGATAGGCTCCATTAGGCAAACCGTTGGCTGCACTTGTTGAAAATACCACGTTCTTTTCCATTGTGAAACTCCTTTTATTGTTTTTTTGCACCCACAGCTCGTAAGATTGGATTGCCCAAAAAGTAATCGCTTGGGTCCTCTCCGATATCCCGAATGCTGGATTCTTTTTTTATGTCAAATAAACCAGACAATGCATCTATGCACTTCTTACGCCTGCCATTCTCTTTCCATGTTGCTTGAATCATTTTCATCGGATCTTCCTTGGAGTAATCTGGTGAAGCTTTGACAGGTTCCTTACACCATGAAAAATCTGGCAGAATAATCCGTTCTCGTTCCAATAACGTCTGAAGAGAATAACTTCCCTTCTCTGGCAGAACTTCTTTCCCAACCTTCTCACAAAATCCTAGACGTAACCCCACTATGACATCCTGAATTGGATCATCGTTCATCTCTGGTGTTCCTGACTTATATAAAGCCGATGGCACATAATTCGTAATGATTTCACAAGTAATTGTCTCTTTAGCCTGAATCTCTTCCCCTTTTTCATTGAAAACACGAACCACCAGACTCGATTTGTAGTTTCGGATGTTCATTGGAACAATACCTAGTTCACCTTGAAAAGCGGCTAACTGATCCTTGCCATAAAATACAGACGTACATGGCATAGCCCCTTTGACTTCAATGTTTAATCGTTCTAAACAAGCTACCGTTACAGATTCTTTTGTATCCTTTGTATAGGTTCTTAATGAACCATCTATTATCTGTACCAGACAGGAAGGAGCTTTGCTATCATTTGCACTTCGTAACCCCATCACTTGTTGACTCTGATCCTGTGCAGCAAGAAAGGAATCGGAAAACTCCTTCCATTCAATGGAGTTATTCACTTTTTTCCCATCGATATAGGAAATGGTAAATGAAATAATAAACCAGGAAATATGAACAGAACATGAAAAGTTTGGTCCCCACACATGTAAATCGGCACCTATTTCCAAGCGAAATGTCTTGGAAGTGCCAAAAACCTTCATAGTATAGGAGGCTCCTAAGGATACCCCAACTTCAAAGTCATATCGAAATGGTTTCCACTGCATAAAAATACTTAGCGTGCCAGTCAACCATGCCTTCAAATCTCCGGCAATATAAGAAATTTCAACATCCGCCCCTGCCATAATGCAAGAAGGTGTCAGGGCAAAATATCCCGTTCCCTTGAGTTTTAAATGTGAGTCAAGCTGCCAATTGATTCCTACTGCATCCAACTCTGGATAATGTACATTACGAAACTTTGGATGATGACATCCTCCAATCGTCACCAGAAAATCCCCCGCATATTGACCTTTATACCAGACACAGAAACCAAACCCACCTGTAAGATGACATCTCCGATCCAGTAAGAAGGATTCCTCGGTTAAACATCCCAAGATGAGAATCTCACCTTCTTCTGGATCAAATATTGCTTCCAATGCAAGGCAGGCATATGCAATCGGCATAACATTTCCATTTAATTTTGGTGGAATACTTGCAGTAGAAGTTCCTAAAAGACTAATCCGCAAATGATTGCCAAATTCAACAGATAGTAAGACAAATGTTTCTAAAATTCCAAACGACAGTACTTTCATTCCTGCCGACACAAAATAATCTCCTGCCGATGGATAAATCCAGTCACTTAACTGGTCCAGTGCCTGTGCTGGCGATGTCTTTGTGGTAAGGTTTGGATTCTCCCCAAGAACTGCCGATACAAGCGGAAATGCTCTCACTTCTTTTAGGGCTGGCATCCTAAGTCTCCGGTTTACTCCAAATCCTAATGCCAGTCCATTTACAAAGAAATAGCTTGTCCCACCAATCGGATAATCAATAAGCAGATAAAGAAAAAATGTACTGTCCCCGTTATCCATTTTTCCATACGAGCCAAGTGCTGTAAGAGAAAACTTAGAAATCTTAATGATAATCTCACCATTGTACAATACCTCATTAGGTTTCTTATATAAGCCACCAGATAATATAATGGGTGGCTTCTTAAGGGTAACACTTAACCCACTAAGCCCAAAATCCATCGAACCGCTCTGTAAGAGTGGTATCGTTAGAAACAATTCATAAAAATCAATAGAAAGAATGGAGATTGTAAATCCGGCAGTTAAATAGAGTTTTACCTGCGATTCTAATAGTTCAATTCCAATCCTCTTAAAAACTAATGTACGAATGGATTTGTTGATATCAATCCAATGAATCGAATTAGAGGCTTCTTGTCCCTGCAATAGATAACTCTGTTGTAACATTTTTTTCTGTTTTTCTTTAAAGGAC
>DBKX01000281.1:0-1342 GCA_002297865.1 Lachnoclostridium sp. UBA739 | reverse complement strand
GTTCCGCTTGAAGCGAAATGCCCTGGTTTGGAATATAGCCAAGCGAAAACTGTGTCAAGCCAATTCCATCATCACTGGTTAGCATATCCTTAATGATTGGCAACGAAGAAAATTTATATATATAGGTAGATGTATATGCAAGAAAAAATTGTCGAACTGCCTCCTTAATCAAGTTGGATCCTATCTTTAATTGAGAATATCCATTGGCTTTAATAACACATGTAATATCCTGATTACTTGTAAGATACGACAAGGACACTTCATCAATTGTAAATGTAAGATCCAGATAACTTGGCAGCTCAATAGAGAAAAATTCTGTAATATCTGAAATGGAAAATGAATGGTGATTTTGATTCTTCCAGATTGCTTTTGCAACGAAAACCGATTGTTGTTCTACACTCTCATACCCAAAACAGATTACAAATGGTTCTTCTTTTATGTAAAACTCGCTATAGAGTGCAACTACCGATTTTAATGCATTGTCTTTGTTCTGTTCCACAAAATCACCATCCCCATATGTACCTTATTCTGCTAATAATTCATCAATACTTGCAATACTCATTCGTTCCAGAACCTTTTTACGGTTCGTGTTCCATGCTGCAAGCCCAATGGATTTAATATTAAAAATTTGCATTGCTTCTGGAATCTGTAATACATTATCAATTGTAATGTTAACTGCATATTCCATACTGCTTTTTTTAAGTTCAGGCTTCTCCACCTTATTTACTGAAGTACTCTCATTATCCATGTATAAAAAAGCCTGTCTTAAGTTAATCGCAATATCTGCCAATGACTCTAGTCCAAACTGCTTCATCTGTGCCGCAATGTCGTCTGCACTTAAGCCACCATCCGTAAGCCCAAATGAGCTTAACATATTGTTTACTTCACTAATCATTTCTGTCAATGCCATACCTTCGTCTGCTGTTACATCTGTAGGCATTACCACAACTCTTGTTCGAGAAACGTCTGTTTCCTCTTCGCCTGCTTTCGTTGTTGTTGTACTAGATTCAAACACGCCTGTAAAATCGTGGTTTAAAAACGTGACATCTGCATTGACAGCGAAACTGGATGTTTTGCTGTTGTTGGTTGATAATTGATTTGGCATATAATATCTTCTCCTTTTTCTTGTTTTGTATATTTTACCAATTTTGGAGGTGATTGGCAAGGTAATTTTTGCTTTTTGAGAGTTGTTATTTAGGATATTATTAAGTGCTCGTTTAAAAAGATAAAAATATCGCCATTTCAGCATAAAATTTTCTAGGTACGAAAATAAAAATAGTCAAATTTAAAAGTGGGTTTTGACACCCTAATCCTTATAGTGAAGGACTCGCAGAGGACTTTC
>DBKX01000157.1 GCA_002297865.1 Lachnoclostridium sp. UBA739 | reverse complement strand
TGTCTTTTTCTGCATCTTTATTAAAAGCTGGGCAGTTGCTATTCCAATCTCGTCTCTGTTTTCTTTACAAACCCATTTTGGTGTATCACTAATTGGAATCCATTCTGTGGAATCATCAAATTCACCAATCTGTCCTTTTCGGAAAGTTACACGCATTACTCTCTCATCTATCGGAGTGATTCGTAGTAAACCATAACTGCTAGCAATCTCCACGTTGTCACGGTTCTTCTTTATCCAGCGAATGGAAGTATCGATTTTGCCATGGCCTGCAGGACGAAGCTTATCATTACCTGGAACATCACCAAATTCATACGGTGATGGATTCAGAACTTTGCCATCCACTTTCGTTTTCACCGTAAATGCTTCTTCTTTCTTTTGTGTCTTTTGACCCTGTACCACAATTCTTTTTGGTCCAGTTCGACGTTCCTCCCCAGCAAGTATGTTCCCTTCTGGAACACCTTTACGAATCATTTTAGGATGATGTAAAGCTTCTTCTTTTAGTTGTTTTCTTCTTAAATTTTTTTTCTCTTTCTGTTCAGATTCCGTTTCAAACGCATTCATTTTCTTTTCTTTTGGCACTTCTTTTCCAATTAAATCCGTTACGTTGCCATCATGGATTACTGTTAGTTCATGGAGTGCTCTTGTTGCTGCTACATAAAGGAGTTTTACATGCCCATCATCGTAAGGATACATTTTGGCGGAAGGATTATATAATAAAACCNNCGTATATTCTACAGGAAGTATCATGACTCCATTACCAAATTCCGTTGTTTCCAAATTACTGTCCACCAGCTCTACTTTGTCTTTCAATAGATCTGACAGCTCTTTTGCTTCCTTCTCTTCACGGCAGACAATTGCAATTGTCTCATATCCATTTACCTGCCAGTCTTTTATCGTTTTAACTGTTTTATCAATCAACCCTTGTTTGCCATCGCACTTTATAATCTGAACTTGGTTTCCATGCCTTATAATTGGCTCAACCGGATAAATGGAAAAGGTTCCATGCCTTAAAATGCTGGTTGCAAAGTTAGAGATTTCAACTGTATTACGATAGCTTTTTTTCAAGAGGCCAAACGTATCAAATTTATCTTTTAGGATAAGTCCTTTCAGTTCTTCCCAGTCATTTAAGCCGTAGCCGAAATGAATATTCTGTGATACATCTCCCATAATGGTATACGTACAGCCTCGCATACAGTATTTTAAAGATGCGTAAGCCATCATTCCAAAATCCTGTGCTTCATCAATTACCACATGACTTGCCTCACGAATCATATCCGTTTCTTTAATCCGTTTGTACAGATAGGCTAACGCTGCCAAATCATATACATCAAACTCATTTTCAGGCTTGTCTACACGATTCCCCTTTGCAATCTGCTCTTTGAGAAATTGGCTATATAATTCAAAAATGGACCCTTTCCATAGTTTCTTGCCAAAATAGAATCGAAAGAATCGTTTCAATTCACGTTTTTCCTCTGGTGTATAGGAAATGTCCTTGCCACAGATTTCATTTTCTAACCTTGCCATAACACGCTCATTTAGAAGAAGAATCTTATTTTGCATAGACACTTCTACATTCTCACGAATATAGGTTTCTATCTCCTCTTTCTTCAGTAAGAGACATTTTGTTTTATCAATTATCACATCTTCATGTGGAATTCCTTCTATTTCATAGCGGGCACAGAAGTCTTCTAAATCATGAAACCACTGATAGCTTCCTTTGATACAGGCAGCCTCATCACCCTTTGTAAGACTTCTTATGGAATACTTTTTATTATTCCAATCTTCATACAAAAGTCTTATAAAAAGCTGTTCCATGGTCATCTGTGAGATCCCATACACATCTAAATCTGGCAAAACACTGGTAATATAGTTTAATAGAATACGATTACTGCCCACAATGTAAAAATCTTTTGGCTGAAATTCGCCTTCATAATTATACAAAATATACGAAATTCGATGCATTGCCACCGTTGTTTTGCCTGATCCTGCAACTCCTTGGACTAGAATGTTGTTTCTAGGTGATTTACGAATAATCAGGTTCTGTTCCTTTTGAATGGTAGCGATAATTTCTCCTAACACAGCTTTCTTGCTTTTTGCAAGATATTTAGTGAGCAAATCATCATTTGCCACTACTTCAGAATCATAAAAGTCAACCAGCTTGTCGTCTGCAATTTCATAGGTTCGTTTTCGAGTCAATTCAATATTGTACTCTCCAATATTATTGACAGAATACTTACAAGGCCCCAGTGAATTTTCATAGTATACGGTTGCAATTGGCGCTCTCCAGTCAATCACAACCCTGTCTGTAACCGTATCTCTGATTCCAACCCTGCCAATATAATAAGCTTCCTTTTTTTTAATCTTTTCGTCTATAAAATCAATTCGTCCGAAGTATGGTTTCTTTCTGGCTTTTTCACAGCGTAATAAATTTTCTTGTGCTTCACTCAGACTTGCTTGTGCATTGTTCCAGAAAACTAAAGCTTCTTTGTCTTTTTCACTATAGGTTTCCAGCAAGTCATTCAGTTCACCTTTTAACGCTGTAACCGATAGCTTCGCACGCTCTAAATTCTGTTCTGCAATGGTGATAACATCCGTAAGTCTCTGTTCTTCTTCCGGTCTTGTAATACCTGGTAAGTCGATGCTTTTACTCATATTTACTCCTTTCCCTATACATGCACATGATTCCTTTCTATGAATCGCTTAAACCGTCATTTGATTCTGTTATTATCCTAGCAGAAATACAAAAAAAGGTATAGACTTTTAATTAAGGATCAGATATAATGATGATTGAAGTGTATCTAGGTTTATCCCTAGGTACATTATTTTTTTGTCTTTTTTCCAAATTGAATAGTAATTACATATTGTTCATTTTACCAAATACTTATAGCATAGTTTTTTCCATCCCTTTTCATACTAAACAAGTAACATCAAAACTATTATAGGAGGGATCATATGAGCAATTTAAGTGAAGTGGAATTATCAAACTTAAGACACATGTTGATATTTGGAGAAGTGGACGAACAGAAAAATCAGGATTATGCCAATGCAGCAGAACATCCTGAAGTAAAACAGTTCTTTCAAAATGCCGCCAATGGTGCAAAACAGAACCGTCAAACATTAATGAGCTTTTTAGGTTAGGAGACAAGATTATGATAGAAAAAGAAATGGTAAATGACGCTTTGAACAATATCAACTCTGCATTAACTTCTTATGCAAGTGCAATTGCACAAACAGAAAATACAGAATTACGTTCCACGTTAAAACAGATGCGTGACCAGGCTGAAAAGTCACAATACGAACTCTATACGATTGCAAAAAATCTAAACTATTACACTCCTGCGCAACAGGCATCTGAACAGGAGATAATGAAGGTAAAATCGGAAGTATCTGGGAACTGTTCTTGTTCTTCCAACCAGTCTAGCTCTACTGGCAGCCAGAGTTCTAGTTCCATGAGCAGTTTTAGCACTCAGTCTCAGAACCTTGTAAATGATTTGGATGAGCAGAAGAAACAAGCACTTTCACAACCACCAAAACATCAGAATACTTCTTATCGTTAATGATAAAAGCAGTCTGTTTCCTTGACAGACTGCTTCTTCTATGTATATTTTACCAGAACTTGTGTAAGCTGTTACACTTCAGCTTTCTTAATAACAGGTAATATAACTAGTGCAAGCGCACCTCCAGCTAAAGCAGTCGCAAATTGTGGCAGTGAAAACGCGGCTGATATCATAGCAGCTTTTTTCTCTGGCAAATGAAGCAGCACAGGAATTGCAAATTTCACAATTCCAATGTACAAAATTAAGAATTTGGCAATTGCTCCATGTAACCACGCCAATATGTACTGGTTCTTGTGACTTCCTTTTCTATGGCTTATAATGTACCAGCANNAAGCGAAATATTTCCTAGCATTATGAAAGGTATCAATATCCAAAGTGGTCCTATTCCAAGCAGCCTTGCTAATACTGGTGAAACCATGGCGACGATTAGTCCCGATGTAATTCCACATATTATGACAGAAATGATTAATACTAAATTCACCAGAGTGCCTGTAATGAATGTATTTGCAAATGATGCTGTTATTACCTGCGCTGCAACCAACAAGGCGATACAGATTGCTGTCTGGGTTATCCATGATATTTTTTTGCTCATTTATTTCACCTTAACAGAAATAACTTTGCTGTAACTTCCATATAATATACTGTCATCTAGATTAAATTTTACAGCTCGAACCCTTACATAGTATCTCTTCTTACTCCTTAACTTGGAAATGTTAATCGTTGTCTTTTTCGTAGACACCTTCTTAACCCCTTTTTTGAAGTTCTTATCGGTACTATAGCTCACTTCATAACGAACTGCATTTTTTACACTCTTAAACGTTACAACGGCTGATTTTGCTTTTTTGCTCTTTACCTTTACACTTGTAACTTTTCCTGGTTCATCTATTCTTACGTAAGGTTCAATATCTGCTTTCGTAATGGAACGTACGTTGGAATCTCTTCCGTCTTCAGAAGCAGGAACTGTTATTATCCCGTCCGCTACTAATTCTACTGCATTTTGATGAAATTCTTTATTCCAATTATTTCCTACAATTTTCCAGTTGCCTGATACTTCCGGTTTAATAACACCTTTTTTCACATTCTTGATGTAATCGCCGATTAATTCACGTACACCACCGATTTCTCCATGAATGTCCTTATCTAAAAGTTTTGGTAATTTTTCTCCTTCCTTAAATACAGCGCCATAAGTTAAAAGATGTGAATTAGCTCGGTAATTATTCACTGCTATGGTAATTTTATCTGTAGCTTTGATAGGCTTTCCATTCTTGTATGTTAAATGTTCAATTCTGTTTCCAGGTTCTTTTGATACATTCACCTCATAGTTAATGCCTGAGAATGTATCATAGTTAT
>DBKX01000042.1:348-16516 GCA_002297865.1 Lachnoclostridium sp. UBA739 | reverse complement strand
TTTAGTTGTTCCTGTTGTGCCATATACTCAAGATTCTTTATTTGAAATAATACATCACCTTTTTCAACGAATTTACCTTCAAACATGGTACTCTCATTGATTTCACCGGAGTAAGCACACATAACATAATTAGAATTAGGATTCGTAACCATCCCCTGTGCCTGTATTGTATAATATTTGGGCACTTTAAAACTGGCATAAATTGCAGCAATTAAGAGTATGGAAACGATTCCAATCAAAATATATCCAAATGCCGGTGGGGCTTTATCATATAGCAAACGACTATCCGTTAATTCATCCATCGTCTTTACAGATTTACTCATCATTCTTCACACTCCATAAAGATATCCGCTACAATTGTATCTCCCTCTATATCTCTCTCGAGAATTATCGTGTAACTTTCATTTTTTAATGCTATATTATTTTCAAAAGAAACAATCTGCATCTTATCGTATGCAAGTTTCATTTTTTCTTCTGGACCTATATAATGACAATACATACAGTTAGGAACTACAATAGAAGTTTTCATTTCATAAGGTTCCTGTATTTTTGATATTCCTTGATTACACTGAAGCAGAAAACTTATACTAACTTCTAATTTATTTGTAGCATTCATATTGCATTCATTATATTGAATGACTGGACCAATTTGAATTGCTCCATTTGCCCTTATAAAGGAATTCATCTTTTCTAACTCCAATTGAGGTTGTATGTCTTGCACTTCGAAAGGTTCTATCTTTCTTATTAATACATTTTGTAACTTCAATGTTTTATGTAAGCTCACATCTATTTTATTCATAACCCTCATCGCTCCTTTTTCTCTGTCCGGTAATGGCTGCATCACGGTGCTTTTATGTATAGGTCATAACATCATTACCTAGATTTACATCATCTGTAGAATGCGTATTTAACTTTTCTGGTTCCTTTACAAAATTGCCTTGCTGCATCTCCCAAAGTTTATAATATTGTCCCTTCTGTGTAAGTAATTCCTCGTGAGAACCTTCCTCTATAATTTTTCCTTGGTCCATCACAATGATTTTATCACAATGCTTTACCGTCGCTAATCTATGAGCAATGATTAACATGGTTTTACTTTTAAAATGATGATATATGATATCGAAAATAGCATTTTCTGTTGCAAAATCTAAATTACTTGTACTCTCATCTAATATGTAGAACTCGTTCTTTTTCAAAAAAGCTCTTGCCAACGCAATTCTCTGTTTTTCTCCACCACTTAATCCATTCCCCGCTTCCTCTAAATAAGTATCATATTGCATCGGAAGATGACTAATAAATTCATGTGCATTTGCCTTTTTTGCCGCTTCTTTTACTTCTTCAAACGTTGCATCCGGGTTGCCTATTCGTATATTATCCAATATGCTCTTAGAAAATAATTCAATGTTCTGTGGCACATAGGAAATTACCTTTCTTAAGGATTTATTTAGATATTCCTTACTATCCACACCATCGAATAAGATTTGTCCGTTCTCTGGTTCATAGTACTTAAGCAGCAATTTAACAATTGTTGATTTGCCACTTCCACTAGCACCAACTAAACCAATCTTTTGGCCTTTTTTAATATCAAAACTAACATCATCCAGTACTGGTTTTCTATTTCCATATCGAAAAGTAACATTTCTTATACTAATATCTCCATCTAATTGACTTATCTCTTTGTAAATGTGAGAAGTATCACTCCTATTAACTTCCCCACTTCCTATATTCTCGTCCGACATTACTTCTTGTTCTCTTTCATAATCCATAATTTCAGCTAGTCGTTTCATCGAAATATTTGCTTCTTGAATGGATAACTGTAAACTAACCAAACTGCTGATTGGGCTCATAAAATAATTGGATAACGTCATAAACGCCATATAACTTCCCAGGGTTAATGAGCCTTTGATTACTTGCGACATTCCTAGATACAATATTCCTAAGCTTCCAAGTTTTGATATTACACTTGATACAACTCCTTGAATATTTGATAACATATTTTCTTTATAACTGATTCGGACTGATTTTATGTATTCTCTTTCTATTGTTTCCAGTTCATTCTCTTCATAAGCATTAACCTTAATTGTTTCTATTCCACGTAATCCTTCGATAATTTCTGAATTAAGGATGGAAGACTGTCTCATCTGCTCTTCATTAATTCGCTTATATGGCTGCTTAAAGATAAACACTAATGCGATATTGACCAGCGTCATCAGAACAATAAAGTAAAACAACAGCGGATTCATCGTTAACAGAATTGCACCTGTAATGAATACCATTAACACATCCATTATCAAAGACAATGCTATATTGGTAAATATATTTTTAATGGTGAACGCATCTGAAAATCTTGTTATGATATCCCCTGTCTTTCTCATAGCGAAGAATTTCATAGGCAATTTGTATATATGCTCAAAATACCCCATCATTAAAGGTATATCAATCTTAATTGATAAAAAGATAAGTATTGTCTGCCTGACAAAGCTAACCAGTATTGATGTAATTGATACAACCAAGAAAACAGCAAGTGTAGTTCCTAACATTCCAATTTGCTTATACGGAAGGATTTCATCGAAAATGATACTGTTAAATAACGAACTAACGATTCCTAATATTGTAACTAACAAAGACGACAACAACGCATAGAAAAACAATTTCTTATGAGGTAACAAAAGCTGAACATATCGATCGAACATTTTAGTTTTTTTATTTTTTTCACTTCTGAATTCACTACCAGGTTTTAATATCAAAAGCCTACCCGTAAAGGTTTTAAGAAATTCATCCACTTTTACTTTCATTAAATCATTGGCTGGATCGCCAACTACGATATATTTCTTTGTAATTTTAAATATGACAACAAAATGAGATTGGCCTGTTTTTGTAATTACATTTGCAATAGCAGGCAATGTATAATGACTTAAAAAACCTTCTCGATCCACCTTTACTGCTTGTGATATAAATCCTAATTTATCTAAACACTTTGATACCCCAATTAGATTCGTCCCCTTACTATCGGTTCCCATATAATCACGCAGTTCTGAAATACGTGTTTCTTTCTTATAATGTAAACAAATCATGGCTACACAAGCTGCTGCACAGTCCGTTTGGTCATGTTGTTTAACAAGTGTATATCTCATATGTAAATTAAATCCTTTCCCTGCTTATAAAAACATCTTTCCCCTATTATAATACATTATATCTTGTTGTTGTCAACCATTTTTGAACATGTTTCAAAATGAAAGAAGATGGAATTCCATGTAACAGAAAAGAAGCTGATAAATACCGATGCGTTCGCTGGATACAACATAATTGATTACAAAAGGTTAAGCGGATCAAAAAAAGTGCCAAGTTAGCATTCTCCCTTCACTAACCCGGCACTCCCTTATTCAATTATCAAAATCCTATTCTACCATACTAACTAACTTTCCACCATAATACACTTCTGTCTTACCACTCTTAAATCCTGTACAAGCCGACCAGTCTGCATGATTCATACGTGTCTGAATAGATAATACACCAGAACCAATCATCTGAGATTCGCTGAAACTGATCTCCACATACTTATCCGTTACCTTAGCATTTACAGCTGAAGTATAAACTACATACCAAGGTGCTTCATTTAGATTAATCGCTGCATGATCAACCCATAGGTTCATATCTTGCTTGTTGCTGTCCTCATAATAGAAACGAATCATAAGATCTTTCAAATCAAAATCTTCTGAACCTTTCTTAATTGTGCAGGACTGAGATACATTACTTCCAGCTGTTGTATTAACTGAAACATTTGGAACTACTGCTGCAACTTCTGTTGAAGGTTCTACAGATGGTGCAACACTTGGTTCCACACTTGGACTTGGCTCCACGCTAGGGCCTGGTTCTACACTTGGCTCTGTGCTTGAAGTTGGTTCTACACTTGGTACGATTTCCTTCTCCCAACCTGCATAAAGCTTTGTATTTTCTTCCACTTTGTCCCTTGCAAAATCCCATTTTTCTGTACAGCCCGCATCTTTATACCATCCAGTAAATTGATAGCCATCACGTTTTGCGTCTGGTGCGCTTACTAGGCATCCTTCTGTAACAACCTGTTTCGCAGATGCTTTAGCAGAATCATCTGTATAGAATTCAACTTTATATTCTGTTCCAACAGGAACTCTCTTAATTCTTAAGTTATCTACATAGATGTCAGATGTTCCATCGGATTCAATGTATAAATTAAGTGCTGTCAAATCTTTCGGAAGCGTTACGATTGTACTAACTGTTTTATATTTGCCAGGATCGGAAGCAGTTCTTAAGTAGTTAGGCCATACGTCGCTAATATCACCAGTGATGCCGATTACAGAATCATCTGTCTTAACGTCGCAGGTGATTTCAACTTGCATACCAAGGTAAGCAGAAACATCAAAACATACACCGTAGTAAGTTTCATCTTTGTCTGTAAGTCTTACTGCATGATTGCCATCTGCTTCTTCTACTCTCTCTAACGTACCTGCGCCACCCCAGCGAGGGCCAAATTTAACATCTTCTGCTTCTACATCATCTACGTAATCTGCGATTCTTACTTCGATGTCATCTACATAGAAATCTGCATTGCCATCTGTCTCAAGGAACATATTAGCCGCTGTCAATTGATTGGATATGGTATAAGTTGTTTCGATTTCTGTGAACTTACCGTCTTTTGCTTCCACTTCTTTTAATACTACTGGATTATCTCCATCCATTCCTAAGCGAATCTTGCTGTCGGTTGTCTTAACATGCGCTTTCACTGTTACTGTATTGCCGATGTATTTACTTAAATCAAATTGGATATTGGCATCCTGTTCTTCTCTTGTAACAAGTAACGAGTTCTCTCCGCTCATTTTTTCTGTATCTGTTACAGCAAGGCGAGGCATATGGCCAACACCTCTTGGGCTGCAGATGTTTGTTTTTCCTTCGAAACCTTCATCTAAACCAACTAGTTTCACCTGTAAATGATCCACATAGATATCTTCCGTATCTGGAGTTTCAAAATACAGTTTAAGTGCTGTTAATTCTGCTGGCACTTTGTATCTACCTTTAATCTGAACCCATTCTCCACTTGAAGTATCTACAGAAGTAATATTTGGCCATTCATTGTCGATGTCTGCTGATAATTTTACCTTAGGTGAATCACTCTTAACCCATGCACTGATATCGATTGTCTGACCAGCAAAACGAGATACATCAAAGCTTGCTCCATGCCAGGCAGCTCCTCTGTCTGTTACTAATAAGGCACCATTGCCGCTTACTGTTTCCTCATTTTGAACAACTAGCTTGCTATCTCCTCTAGGTGAAAATCCTTCTGACTCTGCTGCCTGGTCTTCTGCATCAAAATCATACATTGCATCAGAAAAATCAGGAGCTACATATGCAGGCTCAGGAAGTTCGTCTCCAGTCTTTGCATATACAATACCGTCAAATGCTAATTTTTTAGAAAGGTCACTATTAAATAATAATGGAGAAGACTCTTTCTTCCATGAGTTATCGTCTGTTAATCCCCAGATCGTAACACAGCTTAAATTAACGCCATCTTCTCTTGCTTTTACAAGTTCTTCAAAGAAATTCTTATAAAATGCTGCCTGATAGTAACCTGCATTGACACCTGTAGAAGTCTGTGCAACATCTAACTATGTAATGTGTACTTCGCCGAATGCTTCATCATAATCACGTAATGCCTTGATGAAACTATCAATATTTGTCGTATCAGATAGGTGAGACTGCATACCAATTCCGTCAATGTAGCCATCTTCTCTAATGCTGTGTCCATTTACTTTGTCTGTTAAAATCTTAATAATTGCATTTTTCTTGGACTCTTGGAACTCATTGTAATCGTTGTAGAAGAGTTTTGGCATAATTGATTTCACAGCTTCCACATCCGTTGCGGAAACACCATAAACATCGGCATACTCTTCTGCATATTTCTGAGAGTATTCTCTCGCATACTTAAATGCATAGTACATGAAATCTGGTCCAATGGTACGATACCAATAACTATCTCTTAAATCATATTCATTGGTACCTGGTTCAACTGCTTCATTTACAACATCCCAGCAGTAAATCACATCGCCATATCCATTTTCGTACACATATTTCATTACATTGTCAATGTAACTATCCAAACGTGCTAACATTGTGTCTCGGTCTACTAAACAATCTTTTGATAAATTGGATTTGTTTCCATCTGTATATACTGGGTTGTATCCTTTGCAGAATACAGCATCTGGACACTGAGAATGCCATACAAGGGTATGACCTCTAACCGGAATACCATGTTCTTTCGCCCAATCAAGCATTTCCTTGGCAGAAGTATCAATTACAAATGGAAGATAAGTTTCTGTTGCTTCGGAGCTCTTATAACCCATGTTGTAATCTGGTTTTAACTCATTACCAAATGTAAGACTGTTGAATTCCTTCTTAATTAATGCTTCCTTATATGGATTACCAATTTCACTTAAAGGATTCGAACCGCCCCAATGGCTTAATGCCTCAGATGCAACACCCATTTTGAAATCATCTGCATATAAATCTTTCAGCACTTCATACTGAGAAATATCTGCATAGGTTTGTTCTTCTTTCGTATACTCACCTTCAACACTAATGTTTATGTTATCAAGCAGATAGCTTACGCCTTTCTCTGTTTCAAAATAGATGTCATATTTGTCGCATCCTGCTGGAATTTCGTATTCTCCTTCAATAGTTACAACATCTTTTCCAACAGAAGTTCCGGAAGCAACCATGTTGTAAGAGTCATCTTCTCCTGTTTTTGTTGTTTTAATCGTTGCACTAAAGGAGTGTTCTACATCATCTTCGGAATCATAAGCGGATAAATCAGCAGATAATTTAATCTTATTTCCTGCAAATGCACCAATATTTAATGCGTATGCATAGTAATTCTGTTC
This sequence comes from Lachnoclostridium sp. UBA739, assembly GCA_002297865.1. The sequence goes on along the minus strand of DBKX01000042.1, from coordinate 9,608 downwards.
ACGGTCGCTTACCTGAAGAGCCTTTCCGCCATCTTGTCCTTCTACTAAGGAAAAACTTGGACTACCAAATGCGTATCCTTTGATGTCATCCACTGATTCATAGGAATCAAAATTTTCTGTCAAACCATATGTTTCTTGGATGCTTACGTCGTCTAGAAGATAATCGTCTGTTGTCCCCTGACTATTTTCACTATCCCATAACATAAAGTAAATGCAGTCAGCACCTTCTGGTACTTTATACTCAGAATTTAACTCAACCCATTCCCCATCTTTTGTTGCTGTGCAAGTAGCCCATTTGTAGTACTCTCCGTCTTCGTCATTTTTACCTTTTACACAAGCAACTGCTAGAAGATCGTCGGATGCAACCTTCATAAATGCATTGAGCTTAATCATTTTTCCAGAGTATTTGGAAACGTTATATGAATAACAGTTCCAGTCTGCATCACGATTGGTAACTAGTAATGCCTGATCTCCTGAATGTGCGTCGTCAGAAAACTCATAGTTAGCATCCCCCATAAATGTTCCCTTAAGAGTATCTGATTCAAAACCTTCTTCGATTCCATCTGCTGCTGCTTTCATTTTGTTCGTATCAAACATTACTGTATTGACTAAGCTGCCAGCCATTGCAACGCTCATTGCCATAGCAAGAAAACGTTTGCCACCATGTTGTATGTATTTTTTCTTTTTCATGCTACACCTTTCCTTTCTCTTTCTTAAAACACTGACGTAGGCTCACTTATGAAAACAGAATGCTTTCGTATGTGAGGCTGGTATTTATTTGTTACAGTATAATTGTAACATTTTTTTTTGGTTGATATCATTCAATTATTGCCATGTTGAGTGTTAAAAGTTGTTGAGTTTTTGGAAAGGGTGGGAGGGAGAAATTGGGTGTTGGGTTGGGAGTTGAAATGTAAGCTGTATGCTGGCGGTTAGCGTGAGGTGAAGGTTTTGGTTTGCGTTTGTCGACTTATGAAACTTAAAAAAATTATATAAAACCATGTAATCTTCTAACTTCAGGTTCTTTATTGCAGCTTTCGTAGTCTCAATTAAGAAACATTTTGGCATTTTGCATCTCACTAACTGATAAAATATGTCCCAATATAACTTATTCAACTCGTAACTTCCTTGTAATCGTTTCGTAGCAATAGAAAAAGGCTGTATCGGCAATGATGCTGCAGGCACATCAGATTTTGGAATCTCGCAAGGAGCTAACTCAAAAAAATCTTTGTAGATTACATTAACATCTCCCATTAGTTCTCGATAAACTTCAATTACTTTCTTATCATATTTGAATTCTTGCAATATTTTATATTTACTACTGAAGATCTTCGTTGACTAATTAGATTATTTATAAGTTCTTTTTTCTTCTAAACACTACTTAAAATATCTCAATAATTCAACAAAATTTGAATAGTCAATTTCTATTGGAGACCTCATAATGGCTTCCTTTAGTTTAGTTAATGTGTAAAAGTTTATTTCGTTAAAAGTTAAACTATTTACTTTGGCTATATTTTTGGTATTAAACTCAAATCTATTTGGATATTTTTGATTTATTTTATCTTCGTCTGACCAGATTGGTACATACTTAACATTATTTTTTTCATAATAGTAGCTTTTTGTTACTCCAAAGACTTCTATATTATGTATTACATAGTCTTTCGCTTTAGCGACTTCTCTTAATTTCTCATCACTTACTCTTGGCCATCCCTTTAATTTTTTACTTCCTACTTCTACTGGCCCAAAAAAGATTACTATATCATCTGCCTTTATGTCTTTAATATCACTATTTGACTTCAATCTTCCTTCTGTAAATCCCCATATCCCCAATGGTCTCGAATGAGTCCAATTTTTCTCTACCTTTTCAGATACATAAATAAACCAAATCTTTGTATGAGTTCTTTTTTTAAGTCTTTCTTGTTCAAATTGTTGAATACTTTCATGAATAAGAGATAATGCTTCCTTTTTAAACCATTTTTCAAACTTCCTTTTATCGATGATAATCTGTTGGAAACTGTATATTTCACTATCTTTTTCTAGAACTACTAGAAAACCACCATTTTCCTCAAACATCTTATGTGTATACGGTTGAGTTTTGGTTTTTTCTTTATTCCTTTGATCATGATCATAATGTGAAGAAAGCCACTCTACCTCTACTGGATATTCAAATCCATCATCCAAAACAACATATAAATCTGGAAATCTATCAAATGGTTCATTAAACCTACATGAAATTATTTTACGTGTAACACCGTTTAATACAATTGAATAGTCATCGAAATTATCAACAAAATATTTTTGTAAAACTTTCTCATCAATCCATTTTCTTCCCATGTCTTTCTTGTATGATATTTATATAAGCTACATATCATATTTCCTTTCTTTTTTATTTGTGATTATAATACATTCATATGTTGTGGACTTTTGATTTTTTTCTGTAGCCCCACTACTTGAAGGAGTATATTGCCACATTTTTATCTGAACCATTTATTAGCTGGATGTGCCTAAGCTCTTTGCTCAGGAGTACTTACTTCAATCAAGTCATTAACCCTATACAGATAATCCAGTCCATTGAACAGATTGAGTTACTGAAATAGCCAGGTTAAAAAGGAGGAATCGGCGATATTACACGATTTTCTTCACCATCAAAACTTCTTGCCCTTTCAAACTTGACTTTTCATCGCTGGTCTCCTTTTATCAACCTTTCATTTATCACTATTTTAACATATAATTGATTCGTAAACCATTTCATTTTTCGGATTCCGTACCATTCTGTTAAATTTTATTCAAACTAATAAAACTAATACTCTCCAAGTTGGAAATAATAGAAAGCATATATATAATGGTTACCAAAACAAGACTTATAGTAAGCGTCCAATGAGAAGGTGTCTACCACCCACTTTCCGTTTATATTATAATCAACAAAAAACAGTATCAAATCACCCAGTGGACGCAGATGATCAAAGAATACCGTCAAAGCGGGCTTATTGTTTCCGATTGGTATAGAGAGCAAGGACTACGTCCGCAGATTTATTACTGTCAACTAAGAAAAGTACGGGAAGGCGATGGATTTGTACTTCTTTACAAACGCCTTGAAAACTGGAAATACCAATGGCCCCAGAAATTAGAAGAATTCCGTTCCATACTCATTTTTAGAATACATGCTATACTTGAGCATTTGAAAGGAGCAAGATGTTTGATATCCATTTAAATAAACACCTTTGAATAATTATTTATGGCAAAAAATTATTAATAACTTCTCCAATGTTATTATTGTCAGCAAACTCTTTCACATAATTTGCGAGCGCTAAATCCAAAACTCCCAAACCAAATGGACTGAATACTGCCATTTTATTTTTAACTCTAGAAGGTTGTTTGCCTGATAAGATATCTGCTAAATTGCATCGAATGAAATCCCTATTCTGCAACTTTTGTTCTGTTAAATGAACCGATGTTTTTTCACGTAAAACATGATCAATATCATCAACGATATTGTCACATTTTTCAATAACCGTAGGTCCAAAATCTCTTAACGATATATTCAAGATTGTTGTTTCTTCATCACAATTTTTAAGTTCATCAATATATGGAGTTGATGCAGTTGTTGCAAATGAAACTAATTTCGTTTTTTCAAACACTGCCTCAATTGTTTCCACAATTTCGGAAGTAATATGATCTGATGATATTAATTCAGAAAAACTCTTCGCTCTTTCCTCTGATTTGTCAAATAGAACTGCTTTCTTTAAGTTTGGAAATGCAACTTTTAAAAAGTGAATAATCTCTTTATTTATTCTGCCGCATCCAACAATTCCAACAGTTGTTTCCTCTTTATTGCCATGAATAGTCAATGCAGCTAATGCAGCACTTGCAGCTGTTCTTGTCGCACTAATAATAGAACCTTCTATGACTGATTCGCACATTCCATTTTGCATATTATTAAGAATTATTACTGCTGATGCTCTTTCAATACCATTCTCAATATTATGCGGAAAAGAGGAAATCCATTTCATTCCTGCTTTATTACAATCACCGCCAATATACGCAGGTAATCCGATAATCCTATTTGTATTGTCATTAGGAAATCTTAAAAATATTGAATGCGGTAATGATGTCAAACTTTCATTATGTGAGATATATGTCTTTGCAACTATATCCATTATTTCCTTCTCTTTTTTCTCAAGTGCTTTTTTTACTTGTTCTGCTCCTATTACTAAAATACTTTTACTCATAATATTTCCTCCTGATTTTTTGTTTGTGTTTTTCTATTTTTTAAAACTATGTAAAATGAAGTTATAGAAAAATCTATCAAAATTGATACAAAAAATATAGTTTGTCATCTTGTTCCATTTCAAATTAAAAATATCAGGTAAAAGTGAAACGTACTTAATAATTGCTGGAATGATGACATAATATAAGGCAATGCTGGCGCAAATATTTAAAATGTTCTGTAACTCTCCTGAAAAAATATTATTGAACATCATGTTCTTTGCAAATCGTATAATCTGTACTATTTGAATAACTCTCAGACTACTAAGATTTTTATATCCATTATCCTTTGTTATAATATCTCGAATTTCTGTTCTAATCAAGAAGAATACAGAAGCGGTGAAATCTGTGGTTCTGTTTTACAGAAATGAAAAAAGGAAATACTAAATGTATCTCTAGCTTACCACTCATAAGGCGTATTCTGATACACATAATAATTCACCCAATTCGTATACAGCGCATTACTATGCGCCCTCCACCTAAGCAGCGGTCTCTCATTACAATCGTCTCCTTCATAATAATTCTCCGGCAACGCAATATCGATCCCTTTATCCAAATCTCTCTTATACTCCGTATCCAGCGTAACCCTATCATACTCTGGATGACCAAGTACAAAAATCTGCTTTCCTTCCTCCGCAATTGCCAAGAACACCCCTGCGTCCTCACCCTTTGCTAACACCATAAGCTTCTCTTCTTTCTCAATATCCTCCGTCAACACCTCTGTATTTCTGGAATGTGGTGCATAGAACACATCATCAAACCCACGAACCAAAGGACATTTTCTATGATAAACCCTGTGTTTAAAGATACCGAACTTCTTCTCTTTCAAAATATGTTTTGAAATACCAAAATGATAATACAAGCCAGCCTGTGCACCCCAGCAAATATGTAACGTAGAAGTAACATTTGTCTTAGACCAATCCATAATGTGAGTTAATTCATCCCAGTACTGCACTTCCTCATATTCCATCAGTTCCACAGGAGCACCGGTGATAATGAGACCGTCGAATTTCTGATTCTTAACATCTTCAAATGTAAGATAGAATTTATCCAGATGGCTGGTAGGTGTATTTTTCCCGATGTAGCTTGCAGTTGTCAAAAATGTTACGTCCACCTGAAGCGGTGTATTAGATAAACTGCGAAGCAGTTGAACTTCGGTTGCCTCCTTTAATGGCATCAGATTCAAAATTGCTATTCTCAAAGGACGGATATCCTGTTTCATAGCACGATGTTCATCCATCATGAAAATATTTTCTTCTTCTAGTATTCTCTTTGCAGGTAAATTATTCTGTACTTTAATAGGCATTTTACCACCAACCCTTTTTCTGATTTTATCATTTCTATAATTATAGCGAATTACATAAAGCCTATTATACCAAACTGAATGTGAAAAATCCAGTTTTAGTCATGTCGCTTTGATTCTAACAAAACCAAAAAAGACTGAATTCGTCCTCGAACCCAATCCAGTCCTCTTCTGGCTCTAGCCCCTATTCTGTTCTAACTACTTACACAACAAAACGATTTATCAATACAATCCTATGCCTCACCAAGCATCCCAATAAACTCTTCCTCCGTAATAATCGGAATTCCAAGTTCCTTCGCTTTCTTATTCTTACTAGAGTTAGACGTATTGTCATTGTTAATCAAATAATTCGTCTTCGACGTAACAGATCCCGTAACCTTCCCGCCACGTTTTTCAATCACATCCTTCACTTCATTCCGATTTGCGAAATGTTCAACCGAACCAGTAATCACAAATGTTACACCATCTAATGTCTTCTCTTCATTGGACTCCTCTACAACAAAATGCAGCTCATCCACAAGGCGTTCTACATGTTCCATACGCTCTTCATTACGGAAAAATGCAACAAATGTATCTGCAATCACATCACCAATACCATTGACATCCACAAGCTGATCCGCTGTTAAGGACTTAATCACATCCCAATCACTACCATAACGTCTGATAATCAATTTAGCTGTAGATAATCCAATGTTACCAATTCCAAGAGCATAGATAAAGTTTGGCATCTCCACATTTCTAGACTCTTCAATAGACTTAATTAAATTCTCATAAGAACGTTTTCCGAACCCTTCCATCGTAACAATTTCTTCTTGGTGTTCTTCCAAATGATACAAATCCGCCAGTTCCTTGATAATACCACTTTGAACGAATTTCTCAATCGTCGCTTCCGAAAGCCCGTCAATATTCATGGCATTTCGGCTAACAAAATGAGATAAAGACTTAATCTTCTTCGCAAAACATTCTGGATTTACGCAATATAAAGATTTAACACCATTATCATCCTTAATCTCTGTCTTATGACCACAAACTGGACATTCTTCTGGTGGCGTTGCTGTTCCGCTCTGTGTCAGATTTTCCTCAATCTGTGGGATAATCATATTGGCTTTATATACTTTAATGGTATCTCCAATTCCAAGTTTCAGGTTTTCCATAATGCTTACATTATGAACGCTGGCACGACTTACGGTTGTTCCTTCTAGTTCCACCGGCTCAAAAATCGCAACTGGATTAATCAGTCCCGTTCTAGACGCACTCCATTCGATTTCAGTTAAAGTCGTTTCTTTGATTTCATCTCTCCATTTGAAAGCAATGGAGTCTCTTGGGAACTTAGCAGTTGTTCCTAGGGAACGTCCATACGCAATATCGTCTAATGCTAATACAAGTCCGTCGGAAGGTAAATCATATGTTTCAATTGCTTTGGCAAAATATGCAACGGCTTCATCCATCGTACTGCTTGTTACTTCTTTGTTTTCAACCACATCAAAACCAAGACTTCTTAACCAGTTAATCTGTTCCAATCTACTGTTCTTAAAGTCTACATTATCTGCCTGTACCAGATTAAATGCGAAGAAATGTACATTTCTCTGCGCTGTGATTTCATTGTTTAACTGACGTACGGAACCAGAACACAGATTACGTGGATTTTTGTATTTGGCATCTACAGCTTCGATTGTCTGATTCATTTTTTCAAAATCAGAGTATTTGATAATTGCCTCACCACGCAAAATTAAAGTATCTTCATAGGATATCTCTAACGGTACATTCTTGAATACCTTTGCGTTATTCGTGATAACTTCACCGATTTCTCCATTTCCACGGGTTACTGCCTTTACCAGTTTGCCGCCTTCATAAGTCAAGACTATGGTCAAACCGTCTAATTTCCAAGAAAGAAGACCTTTTTGTGTCCCTAACCAGTTTTTTAACTGTTCTGCTTCTTTCGTTTTATCCAAAGAAAGCATTGGCTGCGCATGTCGTTCTTTTGGCAGCTCGCTTAATACTTCATAACCAACATTTATACTTGGGCTGTTAGATAACACAACACCCTCTTCTTTTTCCAGAGCCAGCAGTTCATCATAAAGCTTATCGTATTCAAAGTTTGACATGATTTCTTTTGCGTCCTGATAATACGCTTTTCCCGCTTTATTTAGTAGACTAACCAGTTCTTTCATTCGCTCCATATTTGTGTTCATGCTAACATCCTTTCCTATCTTTATTTAACAACGCGTTTAGCTTCGTCCATTCTTCATTCGAAATGTTGCGATAAGTCCCAACTTTCAAATGATTCAGTTGTATGTTCATAATACGCACTCTCTTTAGTTTCTGTACGCGATAGCCAAAATACTCACACATTCTACGAATTTGACGATTTAATCCCTGGGAAATAATGATACGAAATGTTCTATCATTTACAACATGCAGCTTACAAGGACGTGTTACCGTATCTAGAATTGGAACTCCTGCTTCCATTCCTTCTACAAATTCTTTTGTCATTTTCTTATTCACCGTAACCACATATTCCTTTTCGTGATAATTACTTCCACGAAGGATTTTATCTACGATGTCACCTTTGTTGGTGAGCAGAATCAAACCTTCTGAATCTTTATCCAGACGCCCAATCGGATATATTCTCTTGCCATAATTCAGATAATCCACAATGTTATCCTTATCCTTTTTGCTTGTGGTACAGACGATTCCTCTTGGCTTATTGAATGCGATTAAGATTCTTTCTTCTTCCCTCTTTAGCGGTTTTCCGTTTATTACTATGTTCTGTCCAGGTTTTACCTTTTGTCCTAACTGTGCAACTTCACCATCTATTACTACTTTACCTTGTTCCACAAGTCGATCTGCTTCACGTCTGGAACAAAAACCTGAATCACTTAAATATTTATTCAATCGCATTGGTTCGTTCTGCGTCATTGTTTCAATCCTCTTTTCTGTCTCTTACCTATTTTAATCCAATCAGATTAGTTATGAAATGGGCGCTGCAATTCAAACAAATCCGAGTTTAAACTGTAACACCCATACCATTATTCTGCTTCTGTTGTTCCTTCTCCACTAGGGATAGGATTTTTTTGTTTTTCCTCTTCCTCTTTCTGCGCATCTGCGTAGAACTTATTTAAATCCTTATCACTTTCAAGTGCTTTTTTATACTTATCCTGCACAGAAGCAATTAGTTCTTTCACACTATCGCTTTCATATACACTTTCTTTGTATGCATTCTGTTCATCTGTCATCATACCATTAAAAATGACAAAATTACCGTTTTTATCTTTGTTCACATATAGACCTGTAAGACCCGGTGCTGGTGTCTTAATATCTTTCAGCTTGATATCTGTATAAGCAAACACCACATAACTGTCTTTTTCTTCTCCAGCTACGGTGTAAGTGTCAATATTCTGATATTCTTCCACATAAGTACCTAGCGTTTTTAACTCCTCTGCATTAATGTTTTTCACGTCACTTACTAATGTTCCTAGTTTATTCATATCGCAGCTGACTCTTGCTGCGAAATACTGTTTTATTAGTTCATTTATCTCTGGATAGGCATTCTTTTCTAATGTCATATCTCCATTTTTCGTACTATTAGTTCCTGATGAAAAGCTGTCATCCGTTACCGAAACATTCTGTTCTGGTTTATTCTTTTGGCTTTCAGAATTATGATTCACTATTGTATAAGCAACTCCTCCAATAC
>DBKX01000042.1:0-343 GCA_002297865.1 Lachnoclostridium sp. UBA739 | reverse complement strand
ACGGATATTGCTAATACTAATTTTTTATACTTTAATTTCAATCCTATCACCTTTTTCCTATGTTTAAGTAACAATCTAATCTGCCACTTTACCTTTTTAATCTTAACAAAAAAGACGTTGAAATGCAATATAATTCAGGTTGACAATTATGTATCTTTGCAAATTATAACAAATTGTATCTTTACATTTTGGATTGTTCCCTATATAATAGGGTTATGTGCTTTGACACAACCCTATTATGCATCTGTAGCTCAGTGGATAGAGCAGTGGCCTCCGGAGCCGCGTGCGTAGGTTCGATTCCTATCAGACGCATTTTTCTTTTACCAAAAAAATCCCTGTAGAA
>DBKX01000418.1:5360-11615 GCA_002297865.1 Lachnoclostridium sp. UBA739 | reverse complement strand
ATAAAAAATAATCCACTGGGTACGGTACCAGTAAAGAAATTATTAGGTCAATTTGCAATTCCGAGTATTATCGCAATGTTAGTAAGTGCATTGTATAATATTGTAGACCAGTTTTTTATCGGAAATAGCGTTGGAGATTTAGGAAATGCTGCAACGAATATTGCATTTCCTTTATCTATTTCCTGTGTTGCAATTGCTCTTATGTTTGGGATTGGTGGAGCAAGTGCATACAACTTAACAATAGGAGCGGGTGACAAGGAGAAAGCGCCTTACTTTATCGCCAACTCTGCAGTTATGCTATTTGGGCTAGGGGTTGTATTAGCAGTCTTTACAGAACTGTTCTTAACACCTTTACTTCATTTTTTTGGTTCACCAGCCAATGTCCTTGAATATGCAAAGACATATACAGAAATCACAGCAATCGGTTTCCCATTTTTAATATTGGCAACAGGTGGTGGACATCTTATAAGAGCAGATGGCAGTCCACGATTTACGATGCTTTCCAACATGGCAGGTGCCGTTATTAATACGATTTTAGATGCTGTGTTTGTATTCGGACTTCATTGGGGAATGGCAGGAGCTGCATTTGCCACAATAATTGGGCAAATTGTTTCTTGTGCCATGGTAATCTTTTATCTAAGACGTTACAAAACGGTGAAATTGGAAAGAAAACATTTTCGGATACAAGGAAAATACATTGCAAAAATAGCTTCTCTTGGGGCGGCACCATTTAGTAATCAAGTTGCCATGATGGTTGTGCAGATTGTAATGAACAATTCTCTAAAATATTACGGTTCCCGATCTGTGTACGGAGAGTCAATTCCAATTGCATGTGTAGGAATTATCTCAAAGGTGAATATGGTATTCTTCTCCTTTATCATAGGTATTTCTCAAGGACTTCAGCCGATCGTAAGTTTCAATTACGGCGCTGGAAAATACAAGCGAGTGCGGGAAGCTTATCGAATAGCAGTTATCTATGGTTTTGTTATTTCTATTCTAGCATTTGCTATGTTCCAGATATATCCAAGAGCCATCATTTCTGTTTTCGGAAATGGTTCAGAAGTGTATTTTACTTTTGCAATTAATTATTTTAAAATCTTCTTGTTTTTTACCTTTTTAAACTTTGTTCAGCCAATTACGTCAAACTTCTTTACGGCAATTGGAAAACCAAGAAGAGGTATCTTTTTATCTTTGACAAGACAGATTATCTTTTTGTTACCGTTAATGGTCGTTTTCCCACTGATTGTCGGAATTGATGGGATTATGTACGCGGGACCAGTTGCAGACTTTATGGCAGCCGTAGTCGGTATGGTAATGGTAATCAGAGAGTTTAGGGAAGATATATATAAATAGGGAAGTTAGAAAGGCATAACGGACTATACACTAGTTTTCATAGTTCGCATAAGATATGGTATGAACACAATAACTATGAATGTGCTGAGTAGCATTGAAATTCTGGGAACGATTGCATTCGCAATTTCAGGAGCAATGGTAGCAGTACGAAAACAAGTCGATTTATTTGGTGTCATTCTATTAGGAATGACGACAGCAGTTGGTGGTGGAATGACTCGTGATGTTATGTTAGGTTATACACCGCCACGTATTTTTGAGGCATTGCCAATGTTGGCAATCGCGTTCGTATCTTCGCTGATTGTGTTTTTGCTTGCGTTTTTCAGTCATGATATCTATCAGAAGAATCAACAGACAGTAGATCGTATCAATAATATTTTTGATGCACTTGGACTAGGACTGTTTACGGTTACGGGAATGGATGTAGCGGCAGGAACAGGAATTCAGGACATGGTAATTTTAGTGTTTTTTGGCGTGGTTACAGGAACTGGAGGAGGATTAATCCGCGATTTAATGGTAAGTGAAATTCCGTTTGTACTGAAGAAACATATTTATGCAGTTGCATCTATTGCAGGGGGAATTGCGTATTATATTATGGGAAAATGTAAAGTATCAGTAAACTTAGCAGTTGTGATAACGATTATAATTGTGGTCTTGTTACGAATGCTGGCAACGAAGTATCGTTGGAATCTTCCAAAGGTTAAAACGGATTTGTAAGTGGATAAAAAAGACTGATGCACTTAAAATGAGTGCATCAGTCTTTTTTCTTAATAGAAAGGTTTTTATTCAGGGTAAACAAGTCTGCTTTCATCAATTCTATCAAGCACTTCCGTTAAGAACTTCTTAGCCAGATATTTTGCCATTGGCAAATTCATATCAAGATAGTTACCACATTCTACAGCAGAAGCACCAGGAACATCCCCAGTAAATTCAGCCATAAAGGTATAAAGTTCTTTCATCAGCCCAACGATATCCTTTGATTCGTAGTCACCAGCTAATATCAGATAGAATCCGGTTCTACATCCCATCGGTCCAAAGTATACGATTTTAGACCCGAATTCTTGGTGGTTTCTTAAAAATGTTGCCGCCAAATGTTCTATAGTATGCATCTCAGCTGTATTCATAACAGGTTCATGATTCGGTCTCGTCATACGAATATCAAACGTTGTAACAATATCATTTCCAACGCTGTCTTTTCTGGAAACGTAAACACCAGGAAGCAGCTTCTGATGGTCGATTGTAAAACTTGCAATTGTTTTCATAATAATCCTCCTGTAATGTAATAGATTTTCATTTCAACTTATTATAACATAGGAATGGGAGAATTACTTCACTAGATTGATCGTAACGCGAAAAAGAATTACAATAAAACAGAAAGAGCAAAAAGGAGGAAGTTTAAAATGGATAGATTAGAGCAGCAGTTTCAGTTTATTAAAGAAATTGATAAGGAAAAAATGATTGGACGACAGACCTATATCTCAGATGCCAAAAGAAAAGAAAACGATGCAGAACATGCATGGCATATGGCAATCATGACCGTGTTATTAAGCGAATATGCCAATGAAGAAATTGATGTTTTGAAAACAATCACAATGCTCTTGATTCATGATATTGTGGAAATAGACGCCGGAGATACCTATGCCTATGACGAAGTAGGAAAACAGACACAAAGAGAACGTGAAGTAAAAGCAGCAGAACGTATCTTTGGGATGCTTCCAGAAGATCAGGCAAAGAAATTCAGAGAGCTATGGGATGAGTTTGAAGCAAGAGAAACCAAAGAAGCAAAGTTTGCAAGAACTATGGACAATCTGCAGCCGATGATGTTAAATGCTGAAACAGACGGTAAGGCATGGACGGAACATGGAGTTCATTTAAGCCAGATTCTAAAGCGAAATGAACGTACCGCAGAAGGCTCCGAAACACTTTGGAAGTATGCTATGGAAAAGTTCCTTGAACCTAATGTGAAGAAAGGTCGTATTAAGGAGGACTAACAGGTAGGAAGTGTCTTCTAATAGTTGACATAATGGTACGAGCTCCCATATAATAAAACATATTAGAAAACAGGAGGACTAGATGTTTATTAAAAGACACTTCAATGCCATTACACGTTGTTTAGCCCTTATACTTGTATTATTTATTCAGTTAATTCTTATTTCAGGACTTTCAGTATGGGTTCATTCCAATACTGTCTATACGTATATCCTGATTGAAGCAATTGGGATTTTATCTATGATACCTTTGTTATCCGACAATCGAAATAGTGCATATAAGATTTATTGGATATTAGTCATTTTACTTATTCCAATAGGTGGTCATATTATCTATGCATTGTGGGGTGAAGAAGGTATTCATCATAAACACCATGAAAAAATAAGAAGAAAGATTCACGCTGCCAATCTGCGCCAAGAAGTAGATGAAACAGCACAACAGAAAGTGGAACCACGAGCAGTTTCGCGTTATTTGAACCATCAAGGATATCCAGTTTATAGGGATACTACATCCGAGTATATAAGTACGGGAGAAGATACCTTTGCAAGAATTAAAGAGGACTGCAGGTCAGCGCAGAAGTTTATCTTTGTCAGCTTCTTTTTGCTAGCCGATGGGGCAGTATTAGAAGAACTGAAAAGTGTTTTGATCGACCGTGCAAAGCATGGAGTTGAAATTCGTCTGATTTATGATGATGCAGGAACTATTTTAAAACTTGCAGATAATAGTTTAGATGAATTACTTGCATATCCAAATGTGAAAATGAAACGTTTTAACACTTTACAAAAGAACCTGGTACGCCAATATTTTACTTACCGTAATCACCAGAAAATCGTCATTGTGGATGGAAATATTGGCTATACAGGTGCCATTGGTATTAGTGATACCTACGTAAATCAATCTGATGCTGCTTGGCATTGGAAGGCAAGTTCTGTCCGCATGGCGGGAAAAGGGGTATGGAGTCTATGCCTGATTTTCCTTGGTATGTGGGGAGATGATAGGGAAGAGTATGAGAGATACTATCCAACCATTTCCGTAGAAGGCGGTTTGTGCCAGCCATATGCAGACGGACCAGCTAACAATGAAAATAATGTGGCGAAAGATGTATACTTCTTAATGGCAGCCGACAGCCGTAAGATTCTCTATATTATGACGCCATTTCTTATCTTGGATGATGAGATGACAGAGGCATTAAGTTTAACTGCGAAAGCGGGTGTTGATGTCAGAATTATTACTCCAGGCAAAACAAAAAAACGAGTGCGAAAGCTGATGACAGAATGGAATTATGGGAACCTTCTGAAAGCAGGCGTTCGCATCTATGAATACGAACCTGGATTCATTTATGCAAAGCTTTGCCTTAACGATCATTCTTGTAAAATTGGTACAGTAAATATGGATTTTCGTAGTTTTTATTTACACTACGAATGTGGTACAATGGTTTATCATAAGGCTACACGAGATAAGGTGGAAAAGGACTTTATGGAAACCCTTAAGAGTTCTCGTGAGATAACTTATGAAGAATGGGCAGTAAGACCATGGTACCGAAAACTGGTACAGATGTTTTTAAAGGTTATACAGTGCCACTTTTAATGTTGAAATGGGGATAGGATATGAGGAAGGTTGAGAATCTCAATGAGATATCAGATGGCAGAATTTATGAATTAAACGGCATGGTTCGTGCAGGCTGTCAAGATTGTCAAGGCTGTTCAGACTGTTGCCGTGGAATGGGGAATTCTATCCTGTTAGATCCACTTGACATTTTTCGGATGACTCTGAATGGGGAGCATACATTTGAGGAATTATTAGTTAGTGCAGTTGAATTAAATGTGGTGGACGGAATTATTTTGCCAAATCTTAAAATGGTTGGTGAGAGTGAACAGTGTTATTTTTTGAATCAAGAAGGGCGCTGTAATATTCATTCCTATCGTCCAGGCATATGCAGGCTTTTTCCTTTGGGGCGCTGCTACGAAGAACATTCTTTCCGATACTTTTTACAGACCAATGAATGTTCCAAGCAGAATCGCACGAAGGTTAAGGTTAGCAAATGGATTGATACACCAGATATCAAACAAAATCAGCAGTATATTATTGACTGGCATTATTTCCTCAAAGGTATGGAAGAAATGTTAATGAAACAGACGGATGATGCTGTGCAAAAGCAAGTGAATATGTATTTGTTAAATGCTTTCTACGTTACACCGTATGATAAAGCGCATGATTTCTATTCCCAGTTTTATAAAAGGTTAGAAAGTGCAAAAGCAGTATTTTCGCAATTTATGGATTAAGTTTCACGAATAGGAATAGAGTGCATATAATAAGTATAATACAGACGCGATTCGATCAATTGAGGTGGTAAGTTTGGTTAAGTGTCTTTATGTTGAAATCTGTATTATTTGTATACTTATTATGGTTCTCTTAATAAGTAATGTGAAAAAGAAATTTACAATCATGTTTGCGGATAGACTCTTTCTTAGTATTTTATGGACGGCAACGGGATTATTTATATCAGATGGTGCCTGGATTCTTATAGAAGGCTTAAATTTTATCGGGGCAAAAGCAATTCATAATTGCTTAAATTTAATCTACTTTACGTTGACAGGTACCATTGGTTTGTTATGGCTTATTTATACGGACTATAAAATCAACCAAGATGAAGATAGGTTAAAAAGACGACTCAAATGGTATGCGTTACCATTCGGCGTTTTGCTGGTTTTAATCTTATCAAGTCCCTGGACTGGGTGGATTTTCTCATTAAGCAGAGATAATATTTATCACGGAGGAAGATGCCATGCCATGCAGATGCTCATTGCATTTGTATATTTATTTTGGGCGGCAATTCTTGCTTTGGTAGCAGTAAAAAGGACTGAAAAACGGTATTTGCGAAGTGAATATCTTACATTAGCAAGTTTTATTATATTA
>DBKX01000418.1:0-5332 GCA_002297865.1 Lachnoclostridium sp. UBA739 | reverse complement strand
GTGGTATTGTGCAGGGAAAGATACACGGTTTTCCTTTAATTTGGGTAGGAACGGCCATTTCCATTCTGATTGTATTTGTGAATACTCAAAATCAGCAGATAACAAAAGATGGCTTAACAGGGATAAACAATCGGCGTTATCTAAATTGCTATCTTGATACAAGGTTAAATAACAAGCGTCGTAAGAAGAAACTTTTTTTCATTCTTATGGACATTGATTCGTTCAAAGAAATTAATGACACCTATGGTCATATAGAAGGTGATGTAGCAATCATTCGTATTGCAGGAATACTAAAGGAAGTATGTTGTGGAAGCAATGATTTCTTAGCCAGGTACGGTGGAGATGAGTTCGCTATTGTATGCGAACGAGATGACTGCCAGGAAGTAGAGAATCTAGTCCAGGAAATTGCGTCTATTGTTACCTTTTCCAATGAAGCAGGTGATATGAAATATGATGTATGGCTCAGCATTGGATACGCTGAGTATGGGGAAGCTGGGATAGTAAATCAGGATCAACTGATTTCTATGGCAGATAAACGGTTATATACAATAAAAAATAATCGTAAAATGCAGGGTAGATAAATAGAACTGTAATATACAAAAGATGTAGTGACAGAATAAGGAATAAAGGAGAAGTGTAATATGAAGTACAAAAATCCAGTTATTTCAGGATTTCATCCTGATCCAAGCATTTGTAGAGTAGGAGAAGATTTTTATTTAGTAAATAGTACATTTGAGTATTTTCCAGGGATTGCAGTGTTTCATAGTAAGGATCTTGTAAATTGGACCCAAATAGGGCATTGTATTACGAGAGACAAACAGATGAAACTAAGTAAGGGACAACCAAACTGTACAGGATTATTTGCTCCAACCATTCGATACGCAGATGGAATTTTCTATGTTATCTGTACGAATGTATCGGATGACAATACATATGGTGGAAATTTTATTGTTTGGACTGAAAACCCGAGAGGCGAATGGTCACAGCCAATTTACATAGATACGCCTGGAATTGACCCGTCCCTGTTTTTCGATGAGGATGGAAAGGTGTATTATACAGGAAGTCACCAAGGAATTTATCTATGTCAGCTAGATCCTAAGACGGGAGAACTATTTAGTGAAAAACAGTACATATGGGAAGGAACTGGCGGATGCTGTCCAGAAGGCCCACACATTTATAAGAAAGACGGCTGGTATTATCTTTTAATTTCAGAAGGAGGAACAGAGTACTGTCATATGATTACCATGGCAAGAAGTAAATCCATAACAGGTCCTTATGAAGCTTATGATAAGAACCCAGTTTTAACAAATAGAAGCTTAGACACGCCAATCAAGGCAGTTGGTCATGCAGATATAGTGGAAGATGGAGCTGGAAACTGGTGGGCAGTATGTCTAGGAATTCGTCCACTTGGATATCCATTCCGACACAATCTTGGCAGAGAAACCATGCTGTTACCAGTAATTTGGGAAGAAGGACAGTGGCCGAAGTTTGGTAAGGATGGAACTTTGGAAGCTGAAGTGGAAACAGATTGTCTTGAATGTGTACAGATTGAGAAAAAGGGATTATACGTTGATGAATTTTCTAGTCAGGAATTAGATAACAGCTGGAATTTTATCTATAATCCAGTTTCAGAGTTATGGGAAGTCAATGGTGATGGTTTAGTTTTATACGGCAATGAAACAAGTTTATCGGAAGCAGATTCCATTGCATGGATTGGAAGAAGACAAGAACATTATGATTGTATTGCAAGAACGCAGGTTACATTTGATAGAAAGCAGGATGGAGAAGAGGCAGGGATTACGATATACATGAATAATCGACATCATTATGAAGCTGCATTGACTCGTATTGATGATCAAGGTTATATCATATTTAGACGGCAGATAGGAAGCCTATGGAAGATTGAACGACAGATTCCGTATGAAAAGGATCAAGTGGTATTTGAACTTCATTGTTCCAAGGAAAGTTATACCTTCTGGTACGGAGTGTCGAAAGAGGAACTTAAGTTTCTTGGAAAAGGAGAAACGGATTATCTGACAACGGAAGTAGGGGGACGATTTACAGGTAACTATATTGGACTTTATGCTACAGGCAACGGGGCTAAATGTAAGGAAGGAGCAAAGTTCAAGTGGTTTGAATATCAAGTGTAAGAAAAATTACGTCTGGGTGCTTTTAAAAGCAATGCAAGAAAGGATAATTTATTCACTATTTACCGTATCCAAATAATGAAAAAAATATAGGAGGTGGATTTTAGCCACACTCCTATATTTTTATATTCATTAACAATATTTTTTTGCAATCTGTAAAAATGCATCATGATGTTCGTTAATCCATTTTTCATAAGTAGAACCAGCATCTGTGATAGCCTTTCCAAGTTCAATTAAAAACTTTGGAATATCATCGGTTAGCATAACACCAACTTCAGATGCAAAGTGTTCCTGTCCCTGGTAATCAGAACCACCTTCAAATACGGCAAATGCAGAAGCCAGACCTTCTTCTGTTTTCTTTCCAGCACCACGGAAGGAAAGTGCCCCAATCTGATGGGAGCTGCAAGAGGAAGGACATCCGGAAATCCGAATGGCAGGTAACACACCATCTGCAAACTGATAAGGTCTAACTGCATTGATACAGCTTTCTAATAAGGCCTGTGAGTCACGAAGTCCTGCTTGACAGATAGAGGCACCGATACATGCAACGGATTTTTCAAACTGCGTTTTCGCACCATCGTCTGTAAGAGCTATGAGTGTTTTCGCTTCATCTGCAGTACAGTTAATGAAGAATAGGCCTTCAGTTGGAGCAAGTCGAATTTCAACCTGATCCATTTGGCTTATTGCATCATAAATTTCACGAAGTTTCTTAGGAAGCAGCTTACCGCCGATTGGATGATAGGACACTGCATATAATCCAGGCTGCTTTTGAGCAATGGCACGAGCATCTGTAAAGTTTACATCAGAACCAGTTTTTTGGTACTCTAATGCAGGTACGGTAATATCTAAATCCTCATTGGCCATAACTTCCTGCAATTTTTCCTGGTAAGCCTTTTTAAGACCGTCTACGCCAAGTGTATCTTGGAGGTAACGAGTTCTGGATTTTGCACGGTTCTCATAATTACCATGTGCAATAAAAGTATTCACCATAGCTTTGATATAGTAAAGGATTTTCGTTGGTTCTGCATTTTCTGCAACACAGACACCAAGTTTAGGATTTGGTCCTAACCCACCAGCACAGTAAACATCAAACTTGCCATTTTCCTTTGCTACAAAACCAAGATCACGGAATGTAGCATGAGGCCAGTTCGTAGGAGTGCTTGAGAAGCAGACTTTTAATTTACGAGGTAATTTTACTTCTTTAATGAAACCTAATAAGTAATCAGAAGCAATTTCTGCATATGGTGTCATATTCATATATTCATCTTTTTCAACACCAGTAAGAGGTGTAACCATTACGTTACGAGGATTATCACCGCCATAGCCACGAGTGATAAAACCATGATCCCAAGCTTCCTCCACTAATGAACAAATGGTATCTCCACTAAGATTATGTAGCTGAACAGACTGACAAGTAGTTAGATGGATTAAATCGATGTTGTATTTTTCTACACTTTCTACAAGAAATTTCACATAGTCTTGTGTGAGTCTTCCGCCACATCGTCTAAGACGAATCATACTGCTTTTTGCACCACGCTGTGCATAACTTCCAAAACCTCCAGAGATTCCTTTATACTCGTTTACAGTCAGTTCTTTGTTATAGAATTTTTTTGTCGCCTCGCGAAATTCTTCTAGATCTTCACGAAATTTATCCGCATAGTTCGTTTTCATATTTTCATCTCCTTGCAAATTCTCTATGCTATTTTATCATATAAAAGTCTAGTTTGATAGTAGGAATTAAAATAATATGGTGTTTTATCACTGTGATTTGATAACGTATTAGTTTATTTTTAGTTGAGGCTATGTTAAAATATTTTTAACATAATGTTAAGGAGGAAAGAACTTGAAGGTACTAGTGATAGGAAATGAAGAACGTTACAAGAAATTTATGCCACAAGATCTGAATGTACTTAAGCATTTCGAAGTTGTATTTCATGCACTGGGGACTTCCAATACGGATATATTAAAGAATGGGAAGGATGCAGAAATAATTGCAGCAGATGCGATTGCGAAAATCGACAGAGAGCTCATAGAAGGAATGCCTGATTTGAAATTAATTCATTCTGAAGGAGTTGCTTATAATGGCATTGATATAGAGACAGCCAAAGAAAAGGGTGTCTATGTATGTAATTGTAAGGGCATTAATGCAGGCTCCGTGGCAGAACAGGCTATTTTGTTAATGCTTGCTCTGATACGATATTTTCCAGAGGGACAGAAGGCTTTGCTAGAAGGAAAACAGATTCAGTTTAAGGAGCAGGTTATGGTTCGAGGAATGAAGGAATTGTCAGATATGAAGGTCGGTTTTATTGGATTTGGTGATATCGCGAAGGCAACTGCCAAAAGACTGTATGGATTCGAATCCGAGATGTATTATTACACCAGAACAAGAAAGTCAGAGGAACTAGAAGAAGAGTATCATGTGTCCTACATGGATTTGAACACAATGGCTAAGGAATGTGATATTATCAGCATTCATGTACCCGTAACAGAAGAAACAACAGGAATGATTGATAAGGCATTTTTGAATAAAATGAAGCAAACGGCATATCTGATTAATACAGCAAGAGGTGAAATTGTCAACAACGAGGATTTACGAGAAGCTCTTATAGAGGGAAAGATTGCGGGAGCAGGTTTTGATACCATTGCACCAGAACCAACACTGAAAGACAATCCACTGATTGATTTACCAAAAGAGGCAGCAAAGCGGGTGGTATATTCTCCGCATATTGGGGGTGTTTCAACTAGTACCTTTAAGCGTGGGCATCGATCTATCTGGCAGGCATGTTATGATGTTGAGTCAGGGAAAAAACCAAAGAATATTGTAAATGGCCTTTAGGGATAGGATTGTAATTACATTGTGTGGGGTATGGAACAATGCTATAATGGGATAGATTACAGAAAATACATAAAGGAGTACATATAATGAAAAAAATGAAAGGCAAGTGGGCAGCTAAAAATACTGGTTTTCTTCTATTAATCATGTGTATTCTAGTTGCCATGATACCATCATGGAAAATGAATGCATCTGAGACAAAAGCGGGTAAAACATTTGTCGTGGGTTTTGATGCAGAATTCCCACCTTACGGTTATAAGGATGACAATGGTGAATATGTTGGATTTGATTTAGACTTGGCACAGGAAGTATGTAACCGAAATGGCTGGACACTAAAAAAGCAGCCAATTGA
>DBKX01000267.1:23465-23603 GCA_002297865.1 Lachnoclostridium sp. UBA739 | reverse complement strand
GCTGTACTTTAACGACTATTTTCCTTACCCGCTTGCGTGCATCCAGCCCCTGGTTTTTTAGGGGCTTTTTACACATTTATCTTTATTTTCGGTAATTTACCAACTCATCTAAAATCACATGAGCAATTGCATCTTTAC
>DBKX01000267.1:14348-23433 GCA_002297865.1 Lachnoclostridium sp. UBA739 | reverse complement strand
TTCCATTTTCTGTAATGATTGTTACTATATTAGTATTCCCTTGGAAGCCTGCACCCTCTTCACTAATACTATTGGCTACAATCATATCCAAGTTCTTTCTTTTTCGCTTTTCCTCTGCTCGTTCCAATAGATGTTCGGTCTCCATTGCAAAACCACAAATTATCTGATTGTCCTGTTTGCGTTCACCAATATATTGTAAAATATCATCTGTCCGCTCTAATTCAATAGTCATAGAACCATCCGACTTCTTCATTTTCTGCTTTTCCACTTTAGCTGGACGATAGTCAGCCACTGCGGCCGCTTTTACTATAATATCCTGTTCTGGCGCAAAAGATGTTACAGCATCAAACATTTCTTTCGCACTGACAACATCAATTCGATTGACTCCTAATGGTGTCTCTAGATTGGTTTTACCAGAGACTAGTGTTACCTCTGCACCTCTGCTTCGCGCAGCTTTTGCTATGGCATAACCCATTTTTCCAGAAGAGTGGTTTGTAATATAACGAACTGGATCCATCGCTTCCTGCGTCGGTCCTGCCGTAACTAAAACCTTCTTTCCTGCGAAGTCTTTTTCCTTTACTAAGGCATACTCAATGTATTCCATTAAAGTTTCTTCCTTTGCAAGTTTTCCACTTCCAGTATCTCCACAAGCTAATCTCCCTGCATCTGGCTGAATGATAGTCATTCCATGCTGTCTTAAATACTCTATATTTTCCTGCACAATGGCATTTTCCAGCATATTTGTATTCATTGCAGGTGCCACCAGAATCGGTGCTTTACATGCTAATACCGTAGTGGTAAGCATATCATCTGCAATACCGTGAGCCATTTTGCCTATTACGTTAGCACTAGCTGGTGCCACAAGCATAACATCTGCCTGTTTTGCTAAGGAAACATGGGCAACGTGAAACTGAAAGTTACGGTCGAAGGTTTCCACAAGACATTTATGATTGGTTAATGTTTCAAATGTAATTGGATGGATAAATTTCGTTGCATTTTCAGTCATAATGACATGTACGTCTGCTCCACGTTTGATTAAAGCGCTTGCTACATTTGCCATCTTATAGGCTGCAATACTTCCTGTGATTCCAAGAACGACTGTCTTTCCTTTCATCCTCTAAACCTCCAGGACAGCACCATATGCGCCGTGTTTTTCATAAGTTGTTACCTGACCGATTTTGTTGTCATCTTCTAAAAATACAACCTTTGGCTTGTGATCTGCCACTTCTTCGTCCTCTAATTCTGCATATGCCATGATGATGATTTTATCACCCTTCTGCACACATCTTGCAGCAGCACCATTTAAACAAATGATTCCACTGCCAGGTTCTCCTGCAATTGTGTAAGTCTCAAAACGATTTCCATTATTAATATCTACAATGTGAACTTTTTCGTATTCGTATATGCCTGCTGCTTCTAACAAATCACGATCCACCGTAATACTTCCTACATAATTTAAATCTGCTTCGGTAACCGTTGCACGATGCAATTTTCCTTTTAACATTGTTACACGCATTACTGTTCTCCTCCCAAAATCATTCGGTTGTCAATTAATCTAGTTTTTCCAATGTAAACTGCCATTGCTACTAAAGTAGATTCTGTTAATTTTTCGACGGGCTGCATAGTAAGAACATCCACTGCTTCCACATAATCAATTTTAGCTAGTGGTTCTGTCTCAATGTTCTTCTTCATGGCTTCTAATAGCGTTTTTGCATCACAGCCACCCTGTTTTACCATATCTTCCGCAAGATTTAACGTACGGCTAAGAATTAACGCAGCTTTTCGCTCCTCTTTAGATAAGTAGGTATTTCTTGAGCTCAATGCAAGTCCGTCCTCTTCCCTAACGATAGGGCAGCCAATTACTTTTACGTTCATATTTAAGTCAATTACCATACGTTTAATAATTGCCAGCTGCTGCGCATCCTTTTCTCCAAAATATGCTCTATCTGGTGTTACAATATTCATTAATTTACTAACTACAGTACACACACCTTGAAAATGAACTGGTCTGCTTTTTCCGCATAATTCTTCTGTTAATACGTTCATTCCAACGAAAGAACAGAATCCGTCTGTATACATCTCCCCTTTCTCCGGTGCAAAAATCAAATCTACACCTGCAGATTCACAAACAGCTTTATCATGTTCCAAATCTCTTGGATACGTTGCAAAATCTTCATTTGGTCCAAACTGAATTGGATTGACAAAAATGCTGACTACTACTTTTCCATTTTCCTGTCTAGCTCTATCCATTAAACTTTTATGTCCATTGTGTAAAAATCCCATAGTTGGAACAAGTGCAATCTCCTGTCCTTCTTTTCTCCACGCTGCTACTGCTTCTTTTACTTCACTAATTGTCTTAACTACTTTCATGATTTCCTCCAACTTAAATGTATATCATGTATTAATTTTCACCAACACATCTTAAAATTTCTTCATCTATATGAAAACAGTGTTCTTTGGCTGGAAACACTCCTTCTGCTACTTCCTTGCAGTATTGGGCAAATGCCTGTTTCATGATTTCTCCTGCATTCACAAATCTCTTTGCAAATTTGGGCTGCATATCACCATACATACCAAGCATATCCTGATATACTAAAACCTGTCCATCACAATCTGGACCCGCACCGATACCAATGGTTGGTATGGAAACTGCTTCTGTTATCATTTTCGCTAATTTATCTGGAACACACTCTAATACAATAGCAAATGCACCTGCTGCCTCCACTTTTTTCGCATCTTCAATTAATGTTCTGGCAGCATCAAAACTCTTTCCTTGCACTTTAAATCCACCAAATTCATTGACTGATTGTGGCGTTAATCCTAAATGCGCCATTACTGGAATAGACGCTTCTGTTATTGCTTTAATATGTGGGCAGACTTTTTCTCCACCTTCTAATTTGATTGCTTGGGCACCGCCTTCTTTTATAAGTCGCCCTGCATTCACTACTGCATCATAAACGGATGTTTGATAGGACATGAACGGCATATCTACGACAATCATAGTTTCTTTGGCACCTCTTGCTACTGCCTTTCCATGGTGAATCATATCTTCCATGGTAACTTCTAAGGTATTCTCATAACCGAGCATTGTCATACCAAGAGAATCTCCAACTAAAATCATATGTACACCAGCTTCATCAATAAGTTTGGCTGTCGTATAATCATATGCTGTCA
The DNA here is from genome assembly GCA_002297865.1 of Lachnoclostridium sp. UBA739. The sequence continues at coordinate 20,259 of DBKX01000267.1, read as the reverse complement.
ACATAGATATTTTCTGATGATTATCTTTCATTTTTTGAATTGTTGTAACGGTCTGCTTCAACTTTCACTCCTCCATTTCTTTGTATAAAAGCATCAATAATGTCTCTTTACTTTCCATTTGGAAAAAGTGGATGATTTTATATAATTGAACGTTTTGGTACAGTTTTCTGTTCGAAATACCATCCAGTATTTACTATATAATTTTGACGCAGAAATGTAAAGCATAAATTGCGCAAGAATTGCATTTTCTTTTGTACATCTTGGCTTGTTTCTTGATTGCATGCTTATTTTACTGTCTTGATGAAGGTTCATGGGATTACGAACACATAAAAATCCTTCTTTTAACCGATTAAAAAAACAGTCCGAATAATAATTTGGTATATCTGTCCTCCTGCTCACACCCAATATCATGAAACTACCTCAAATTATCACTTAATACTTGGCTTCCATCTCCATAATCTTATCATAATAGAATTGATTGACTGGAACTGGAACACCGAATTTTGCTGCTTCGCGAATAATCGTTCCTGCGAATAACTCCACTTCCGATTTTCTTTTTGCCACTGCATCCTGTCTCATAGAAGGATATCCTTCTGGCTGCAAAGTACCCATTAATCGGATATATTCCTTGAATTCATCTTCTGTAAAATGAATTCCTTCTTTTTCTGCAACAGCCATTACCTCATGCATGGCGTCTGAAAGTTTCTGAAATCTTTCCTTTGATTCCAGCACTTCACGATAACATGCTTCGTATACGGTACAGGTCTGATTAATTCCAACATTCATAATCAGCTTGCCCCAAAGTGCATGACGAATATCCTCTTTTTCTTCATATATAAGTGAAACTGAGTCTAAAAATTCTTTCACAGCCTCCAAAGCAGGTTTCTGTTCCTTTTTTAAAACACCGATTTGCACTTTACCCTTACCTGAAAAAATAAGGTCTGTACCTTCACGCATAGCATCCATTCCCAAGGCTACACAGTAAACAAGGTTCTTGTCTCCATATTTTTCTGCAATCATTTCTTCACTTGAAATGCCATTAAGAACTGAAATAATAATCGTATGTTCCCCAACTGCTGGTTTCATCATATCAAGTGCATCTGCTAATCCGTTGTATTTTGTTGCCACAATGATAAAGTCTAACGGCTTACTGTCTTTGGCATCTATCATTTGAAATTCTGTTGGAATACCATTTACGGTATATGCAGCATCTTTGTATTTTTCATATCGGGCTGTGTCCATTATGAAACTGACATATTCTTTTCCTATTTTGCTTTGGATATGGTCACCATACATTAGCCCAAGAACGCCCATTCCTACGATTCCTACTGTTTGAATTCTCATCTGTCTTCCTCCTTTGCCGTTTTCGATTATATCATAGATTCAGAAAAAAAACACCCAACAATAGCCACTGCCACTGTTGGATGTCCTTCCATACCTATTTTCTTTTATTCATCCTGCTTTTTATGGCTCAATCCCACTTACTAAAACATCGTCATAGTAAACGCAGATTGTCTCGCCACCTTTATAAGAATAATCATTTGTCTGATCAAATGCACTCCAGTTATTGTTTGCTAATCTAGTATCAATTGAAATCGATTTGCCTGCTGGAAGTGCTGTTTCCAAGTCTGCAAAGGAAATGTCACAGTAACAGTCATTTCCGCTGATTATGCCAAATGTGCTTGTTACATTCTTGGTTGCATTTACATACCAAGGTGCACAGTCAAGCTGCATTCCTGCTGCATCAACGTAAAGAACCTGTTCAACATTGGCATCCTTTGTGTAGTAATAACGAATCTTCACTTTGGACAAATCAACATCCTTGTCTCCATTATTCGTTAAAGTATATTTTCTCTGAATGGTTGTTTCGGTTGCTCCGCCTAATCCTAAAACATCTACGGAAAGAGCTGCCTTCGTGGATGGGTTTACTGGCTGTTTTACGGTAATAATAACTGGGTCACAGAAAACAACTTTGCCTGACGTTAAGGTCGCTGCTGCTGTAATCACAACTTTGGAGATACCATTTCCACTTTCAGCAAATCCTGTTGGTGCATTATAAATAACCTTTGCTCCGTCTGCATCCCCCTTACCGATTAGTGTTCCATTTGCATATACACTAATAGAAGAAATGCTTCCAGCTCCAGTAGGTTCTACTACGATAGTTGCGCTCTTGTCGCCTGCTGCTGTGTCAAGTACAGTGCCTTCTTTTGGACTTGTAATTGTAATAACTGATGCCTGGGCTTTTTCAAAACGTGCTGTTATCTGATATGCTTTACTTGTTACTTCTATACCGCTGCTTGTAATGGCTTTTGCGGTAATTACTAAGTCCTTGGTTTCTTCGTCTCCCTCTTGAACTGGAGTGTATTCTACGGAATATGGAGCTTTTGTTGCAACTCCAACTTTCTCGTCATTTACATAGAATTCAACTTTGTCAACATTTTCATTGTTTTTAACATCTGCATTTAACGTAATTGGTGTAACGCCTTCTGTAAAGTCTAACTCGTCACCTGCTTTTGTATTTGCAACACTTGCAGAAACAGCCGGTTTTACTTCGCCACGGCCTGGCTCTTCACCCCAGACTAATTTATCCCCTTCATATAAAGTGATCTTGTCTGTACGTGCAAAATCGTCTGTAAGACCTTCGCGGCTATAGTCGTTAGTTGGGTCCCAGTTTGGTTTCCACTCAGAATCAAGTTGTGGCACTAATGCGAAGTGAATTTCACGATCACCATGGAAGAAATCTCCTGTCCAGTTTAATTCTACATAATAAATGTTGTTTTCTTCGTCCCATGCATATGGTCCGTTTACCTTAGTTCCTTTTCCATCTACTGTAAGAGCTTCATCGTACATAACGGCTAAGTTTAAGTCTTTGATACTTTGTTTCTTTGCTGCCATTTCGGAAATGTCAAAGAAATATCTAGCTGATAAATTACCTACTCTACGTGGATAGCAGGCAGTGTCATTGGTAACACGAACGGTTAATTGCGTTCTTTCTGCATTTTCCTGCTCCATCTTTCCTTCTACGAAGAAAGCATGTTCATCGTTATCTTGTGGAAGTTCTTTTAAGGTTTCCTGACCTTTTCCGTACTGTTCATAAATACCTGCTAATGCTCCAACAAAACCTGCGTTGTAGTCAATTGCAACTTCGTTGTATACATAATTGGTTCTGTCATCTTCATGATAATCATCAAAGTCTGGTCCACCTACTAAAGCACCGTATAATACATGTTTTGCATCTACTGGGTCTTCCATGCTGTTTGTCAAAGAACCATGAGATGCTCTATGATGCGGTTCCACTGCCGAAGTTTCATCATAGCCTACTTCATAACAGCGGTGCATTGGGTTATCACCTAAGATGTAATCCATCTGGCTCTTAGCCCACTCTACGAAACGCTGTTCTTTGTCATATTTATTGTATACTAATGCACACATCTGAGCTGCTGCATTGTAACGAGCAGAACCCCATGTGGAAATAACACTAAATCCTGCTGGTGTTTTCTCAAGATAAGTGCTGTCTGCTGAATTTTCATGCTGTACACCTGACCAGTATTCTAGATTCCATCTGAAAATGTACCAGTGTAATGGGTCGTCTGTAATTGGTGCTAATTTTGCAAATACACCTCCCCAAACAGTATCCCAGGAATGAACCCAGATATTTTGCCATGTGCTTGATGTTGTCTTAATAATCTGTTTCATATAACCTGTGTAATTACCTTGTGAATCAATATGACAGATATCATCTATGTAACTTTCCTTTCCTGTACAAATGTTTAACCAAACAGCTGCCCAGGACATTTCATCATCATCATAACTTGAATTATAGAAACCGCCAGAGAAACCACATCCCCTGTTTGCTACGGCAAATTCATATAATGCTTTTGCTGTATCCAAACATTTTGCAGCATACTCTGGATCTGTTTCCTTAAAGTTTAAATAACTGGTTGCCAATGCGGCTGCGGCTGCGGCACATTGATCACTTGCTGGTTCTTCGCTTGTTGCAAGCCAGACTGGTCTTGGAGTTGTCTGTAATTCAGGTGCTCCCCAGTAGTTATGGTCTGTAGAACCATCACCGACCTGATAACAGAACGCAACTACATCACCATTTTCGTCACGGAATGTACTACGTAAAAAGTAATCGGTAAAGTGTCTTAATATGGATTCTATATGTTCTTGTTCCCCTGCTTCAACGAAAGAATCTTTGAACTCATAGTAACTCCATCCTAATGTAGATGCAGAATAACTTTGTGGAAGACCAAATTTAACATGGTCACCAGCGTCATGGAATCCACCTTGCAGATCCATTGTTCCATCTCCGTCTGGGTCAAGTACATCACTATGTGCATCAATGAAACTTTGTGACATATTCGTGCCGACTCCTGCTTCACTCTTTGGAATCAAAGGTACTTTTGCATCTTCCATATGGCAGTCACCTCTGTAACTTAATCTGCCATCCTGTTTTCCACACATATTAGCATCGTAGAAATACAATGATTTCTGGAATGCCTGTGCATAATTGAAAGTGCTCTCATTTTCCTCAATAGCAGCACTTACAATTGTTTTTGCTGGTATTGGTGTGAGTACCATGGTACAAGCCAAGATACCTGCAAAACCTCTTTTTAACCACTTACTATGCATCTAATCCCTCCTGTGTAAATAATAATTTGTACCAATAGTTATCTATTGCAGTTTTAGTATAGCAGAAATTTCCATATTCGCAAGAATTCTTGCTTAGCATGTACCTATTTATGCTTTATCTTGCTATTGACATTCTTAGAAACTACCTAAATATATATTTTACGCCAGTTTGTAAACTTCATATCCTGAAAATCCGATATATAAGGAAAGTGTGTGAAAGGCAGGAAACACTATGGATATCAAAATAAGTGCTATAAAACCTATTAAGAATAATACAATCAAACCTTTAAAAATCTTTCAGCCAGAAGAAAAGGATGATGAGGCGGTAACAAGAAAATTAAATAAGATTACTGCTAAGTTAAAAGCAGGGAAACGGCTTACTGCAGAAGAGAAAAGCTTTCTTCTTAGACATTCACCTGCATTGTACCAGACTGCCAAACGAGTTGAATTACAACGTAATGCGCTAAAAGAACAGTTAAAACATGCTAAATCCAAAGAAGAAGTGAACGAGGTAGTCGGTCAGGCATTAGGTTTAGTCTCCAAAATGGATCCTGACTATGAATATGTTGTTGCAGGACTAAAGGATGAGGTTAAAACTTTTAAAGCGACAAATCAATACAAGAAACTTCCCGCTACTAGAAAAGAGGCATGTAAAAAGGGTACATATTATCCATCCATAAACGCTAACAAAGATGATCAGAAGGACGAAGGAAGTACAACTGGTTTTTATGATTCAACTGGACGATATATCTAAAAGGGAGATAAACCTTGCTATCTCCCTTTTCTTAAACTCAATACATCCTTTCTGCTTTAATTAATTCTAACAATTCCTTAGCAGCATAGGAAATTGCTGTGTGCTTACTATAAATAATACTGAACTTTCTCTTTGGAATCTTTTTCTTGAATTTTAATTCCCACAAATTACCATTCTCTAATTCTTTTCTTGCAAACTCCTTCATCACACAACCAATTCCCAAATTTCGATAAGCAAACTGTACAATCATATCACTAGTTGCAAGTTCAAATTCTGGTGTAATAATGATATCATTCTTTTGCAGGAATTCATCTAAATACTTTCTAGTACTGCTATTTTCCTCTAAACAGATAATCGGATGCTTCAATAATTCTTCCAGTTCCAGTTCCTCATCTGCCAGACCCTTTAACTGTTTTCCAACTACAAAACAATCCTCTATGATTTTTACATCTAACGCTTCTACTTCATCTTTGATATCAAATGGAGAACTAACGATGCCAAAATCAATAATTTCTTTATATT
>DBKX01000267.1:2461-14286 GCA_002297865.1 Lachnoclostridium sp. UBA739 | reverse complement strand
TGCAATTCATGGAACTTTTCCAAATAGGGAAGAAGGAAAAACTGTAATGTCATATCAGATGCACCAATCCTGATTTCCCCTGCCTGAAGCTGCATAATCTGCTTGATTTCCCGTTCTCCCTTTTCAAACTCTTCCATTCCTCTTTCTACATGGAGATATAATCTTTCTCCCTCTTTCGTCAGTTTTGCTCCCTTCGAGGTTCTTACAAACAATTCACAATTTAACTTTGCTTCTAACTGCCTGATCGACTGGCTCATAGCAGGCTGGGAGATACACAATTCTTCTGCTGCTGCACTAAAACTTTGACATTTCCCCACATAATAAAAATTCTTATAATATTCTAGATTAAAAAGCATCTTTCTTCTCCCTTTTCTATTTCACAGTTTGTTCATACTTTCGCCAAAATTTAAACACGATTTTTTCTTATAGTATTATACATAAAGAAGAACAAAAACTCTTTATTTTTTTCATAAACTCCTCTTATTTGCCGCGCCGAGCGGGTGTCGCTAAAAGACAGCGACACCCGCTCGTGTGCATCCTGCCCCCTGTTCTTTAGGGGGCTTTTTAATTGATAGGAAATAGCGTGTAGCGGAATTTTCTATCAATCAATTAGAAAAACCGGCATTTTCTCCATGCCGGTTTTTTTACATCATATTATACATTAATCTCAGCTTTTAAACCAAGGAATTCTTTGTTCTCATCTAAGATAGGCTTGATCACTTCTGCAACAAATTCTTCTACCTGCTGTTCAGAACGACCAGTATATTTAGATGGATCCATTGTTTTCTTAAGTTCATCTAAACTCATGTTAAATGCAGGGTCAGCAGCAATTAATTCAAGTAAATTGTTGTCTAATCCCTTTTCTTTGACATTGCGTCCCGCTTCCATAGAAAGTGTACGGATTCTTTCATGTAATTCCTGACGGTCGCCACCAGCTTTTACAGCATCCATCATAATGTTCTCTGTTGCCATAAATGGTAATTCAGACATTAAACGTTTTTCAATTACTTTAGGATAAACAACTAAGCCATCTACAACATTTAAGTATAAATCAAGAATTCCGTCGATTGCCAAGAATGCTTCTGGAATGCTTAAACGTTTGTTGGCAGAATCATCTAATGTTCGTTCAAACCACTGTGTTGCGGATGTAATTGCAGGATTTAATGCGTCTACCATTACATAACGAGATAAAGACGCAATTCTTTCACTTCTCATCGGATTTCTCTTATAAGCCATAGCAGAGGAACCGATCTGTGTTTTTTCAAATGGCTCTTCAATTTCTTTTAAGTGTTGTAATAAACGAATGTCGTTTGAGAATTTATGAGCACTTGCAGCGATTCCGGCTAATACGTTGGCAACTCTTGTATCAACCTTACGGGAATAAGTCTGGCCGGATACTGGGAAGCATGCTTTGAATCCCATTTTCTCTGCAATTTTCTTATCTAATGTTTTGATTTTTTCATGGTCACCATCAAATAATTCTAAGAAACTAGCCTGTGTACCTGTTGTACCTTTAGAACCAAGAAGTTTCATGTTATCAAGACAGTGATCTAAATCTTCCATATCTAATACTAATTCCTGTAACCATAAAGAAGCTCGTTTTCCAACTGTTGTTGGCTGTGCTGGCTGAAAATGCGTAAATGCCAATGTTGGAAGTGCTTTGTATTCCATCGCAAACTTGCTTAATTCGTTCATCACGTTCACAAGTTTTTTCTTTACTAACTGAAGTGCTTCTGTCATGATGATAATATCCGTGTTATCACCTACGTAACAGGAAGTTGCACCAAGGTGAATAATACCTTTTGCATTTGGACACTGAACACCATATGCATATACGTGTGACATAACGTCATGACGAACAGCTTTTTCTCTTTCTTTTGCTACGTCAAAGTTAATATCATCTGCATGTGCCTTTAATTCATTAATTTGTTCTTCGGTTATATTTAACCCTAATTCATGTTCCGCTTCTGCTAATGCAATCCATAACTTTCTCCAGGTTCTGAATTTCTTGTCTGGTGAAAAAATATACTGCATTTCCTTACTTGCATAACGTTCTGATAATGGGCTTACATATCTATCTGTACTCATAATTTCCTCCTACTTGTCATATTCTCCACGGATATCTTCTCTTGGTGGTTCTACTGGATAATTGCCTGTAAAGCAGGCATCACAGTAACCATTGTCTCCATCAATTAATTCTGCCAAACGGTTCACATCCAAATATCCAAGAGAATCTGCCCCAAGCATTTTACATATTTCGTCAATTGATAATTTATGTGCGATTAATTGTTCGCTAGATGGTACATCAGTACCAAAGTAACAAGGGAATAAGAATGGTGGGGAACTGATTCTTACATGTACTTTTGTTGCACCTGCATTTTTCAGCATCCGCACAATTCTTTCACTGGTTGTTCCTCTTACGATGGAATCATCTACCATAACAACTCGTTTTCCTTTTACTACTTCTTTTAAAACATTTAATTTAATCTTAACGGCAGATTCACGAACAGATTGTTTAGGCTTGATGAATGTTCTGCCGACATAACTGTTTTTAATAAATCCCATGCCATATGGTATTCCACTTTCAAGAGCAAACCCCATAGCAGCCGCATTACCGGAGTCAGGCACTCCAAGAACAATATCCGCTTCACATGGATGAGTCTGTGCTAAAATCTTACCCGCCATGATTCTGGAATTGTATACGCTGACACCATCTACATAGCTGTCTGGTCTTGCAAAGTAAATGTACTCAAAAATACATTTTGCTGTCTTCTTAATCTGTAGACTTTTATCTGATTTTATTCCATCCTTGCTGATTGTTACAATTTCTCCTGGTTCTACGTCACGAACAAATTCTGCACTAATCGCATCTAATGCACATGTTTCTGATGCTAAAATGTATGAATTATCACGTTTTCCAATTACTAAGGGACGGAAACCAAACGGATCTCTTGCTCCAATTAATTTTCTAGGACTCATTACAATTAAGGAATAGGCTCCTTTGATTTTTAACATCGCATTTTTTACAGCAGATTCAACATCTGGTGTATTCAAACGCTCTCTTGCTATATGATATGCAATTACCTCTGAGTCAATCGTAGTCTGAAAAATTGCTCCTGTATACTCAAGTTCATGACGTAATTCCGGCGCATTGGTTAAGTTACCATTATGTGCTAAAGCTAATGTACCTTTTACGTAGTTCAAAACTAAAGGCTGTGTATTCTCATTACAGCTGGCACCAGCAGTTGAATAACGAACATGGCCAACTCCAATGTCTCCCTTTAATCCACTTAAATTTTCATGATGGAATACTTCATTGACAAGTCCCATCCCTTTTACAGATTGTACCCGTCCTTTTGGACCTTTTGTATCACTAACCGCAATACCACAGCTTTCCTGTCCTCTGTGCTGCAGGGCGAACAACCCATAATAAATGGAAGATGCAATATCTCCACCATCTAAATCATATATTCCAAAAACACCGCATTCTTCATGAAGCTCGTCTGCTCTAAATTCACTTACTAAATTACTCATGACATATCCTCACTTTTTTAGTTATTCCTATAACGTAAAAAGAATTGACGTCACCGAAATTGTGGCGTCAGTTCTTAATATTTCATAACCTGTTTCACGAAGCGTGACAGCGTCTGTTTTATTTAATAAGACCAATTCTCTTAGCTACTTCGTTGTAAGCATCTTCTACATTGCCAAGATCTCTTCTGAAACGATCTTTGTCAAGTTTTTCATGGGTTTTCTTATCCCAGAAACGGCAAGTATCTGGTGAAATCTCATCTGCTAAAATAATCTGTCCTTTATATCTGCCAAATTCTACTTTGAAATCAATTAAATCGATTCCGCATTCACTAAAGAATTCTACTAAAAAGTCGTTAATTTTAAATACTAAGTCTGTGATTGTGTCGATTTCCTCTTTTGTTGCAGCTCCGATAGCAATTGCATAATAATCATTAATCATTGGATCGCCGAGTGCATCGTCTTTATAACTAAACTCTAATGTAGGGCAAAGCAGTTTCTTACCTTCTTCGATACCGAGTTTCTTGGAAAAACTTCCTGCAGCAACATTACGAACAATTACTTCTAATGGAACAATTTCCACTTTCTTTACTGCTGTTTCTCTGTCACTTAACTCTTCTACTAAATGAGTTGGAATCCCTTTTTCTTCAAGTTTCTTAAAAAGATAATTTGTCATCTTATTGTTGATAACACCTTTTCCAGTAATAGTGCCTTTTTTTTCACCATTGAATGCAGTAGCGTCATCTTTGTAATCAACGATAAGTACGTCTTCTACATCAGTCTTAAAAACTTTCTTTGCTTTTCCTTCATATAGCATATCCAATTTTTTCATATCCTGCCACCTATCCTTTTCTTGAAAGTGTTCCATGTAATTTGTATGCGAACGCATACTCTACGAACAATTATAATAGAACATTTTAAATAAACAATAGTTTTTTCGAGAAATTCATCCAAAAAAGCAAATTTTTCAGAGAATTTTCGCCAAACATTAGTGGTAGTTTTAAATGTTATTTTGATTTCTTATAAATCAGATCGTTGTTGGAAAGGATTAAACCTCTCTTGATTTTCGTCTCTAGTATACGCTGAACGGACTCATCAATTCGGCTTTCTTTCATGTCACCACGGATTACAGCATTGACAACTTTGTTATATGCTTCTACAAAATCAGCTGGCGCAAGAACTACGTCTGCGCCTGCATTTATGGCCTTTAAAGCTGCATCTCCTGCAGAATAGTTATTGGTAATCGCCTTCATATCCATTGCATCGGTAATGACAACCCCATTAAATCCTAGTTCTGTACGAACGATATCCTTCATAACCAATGGACTAAGGGAAGCTGGCAACGTATTACCTGCAACACGGCTGATGGAAATATGAGAAATCATAATAAAATCAGCACCTGCTTTAATTCCTTTCTTGAAAGGAACAAAATCCACAGTTCTCAGACGGTTAATATCACTTCCGATATTCACACTTGACTTATGGGTATCCCCCTCTGCATCTCCATGGCCTGGAAAATGTTTTAGCGTAGAACTTACTCCTGTGCTTTGCAGCCCTTTCACTACAGCAGATGAAAGTTTTGCAACTAAATCGGCATCCGAACCAAAAGAACGATTGCCTATTTCGGTGTTTCTTTCATTGGTACGAACATCTGCAACTGGTGCAAAATCCAGATTGAAACCTAATTCTTTGATCTCCGTTCCAATGGTTTTTCCCATGTTATAACAGAATTTGCTTCCTTCCGTAGATCCTACTACTTCCATTGAAGGGAACTGGGTTGTCTTCATATTTGGGTTATTGCCAATTCGTGCAATATCTCCGCCTTCTTCATCTACCGCAATCCAAAGGGGAATGTTAGTGTTTGCTTGCAAATCACTGTTTAGCTTTATCGTCTGTTCTCTTGTTTCAATATTTCTAGAAAATAAAATCACGCCACCAACAGAATACTGCTCTAGGTTTTCTTTCATTCTTTTTGTTATCTTTCGATGTTCGAAAAAAGTACCTTTCGTATCGTCTAGTGACTCCAGATTTACAAGGAACATCTGTCCAACCTTTTCTTCTATGGTCATATTGGAAAGAATGGCCTTTGCTAAACCTGTAATCTGATTGCTGTCTGTAAATACAGTTCCTTCTTCACCTGTTACTTGAGGCTCGTCCATTACTTCTGGAGTAGCTGTTGCTTCGGCAGACTGTTGTGGCTCTTTGTTCTCAACTTGAGGTTTGCTGTTTTTTCCACAACCTGTAACGACTAGAGAGAACAATACCATGATAATGAGTAACTTTTTCATTTTTATTTCTCCGTTTCTTGTGTTGTCAAATGATTGATTGTGTTTCTTCTATTATAAGAAATTACAATTAGAATCATTATAGCATACTGAAAAATCGAATTCTAGCAAAAAAGTGAGCAGCATATTTTCATACACTGCTCACTTTCTTATCAAACTACCAAATCCTATAATTTCCACTTAACGCTAACATTGAAAACATATACAAACAATTATCATAATACCTACGTTCACCCGTTCTGAGCGGCGTATTCCAGAATTCAATTACACACTGTTTGGCATATTCACCGTTTGCTGCTAAAGACGCCTGAGCGTTGGTTGCAGTAATTGCAACTGGATGTAATGCCTTTTCGTTAAGCACTTCTCCTTCTATTGTGTAAACTGCACGATTATTTTCTTTTACCGTTTCACAGAAAAACTTCTGCAGATTGTTTGCTATGGTGCAATGCCAGTCTCCTTCTTGTTTACCAGACCATTCATAATCAAGCGCGATATTCGCTATCGTACGGTAAGCATCGCTATAATACCAGTCATGTCTTCCAAAAATGTGCTGCATTTTCTCGTATGGCCTTCCGTCGTAATAGCTGTACTCTGGACATAATCCCGTCACAGGATGGCATGCTTTCAAAAGATATGCTCGACTAGCTTCTGCTGCTTCTTTCCAGAAAACACGATCCTCTTCATTGGCCCACAGAGCGAACAAATCGTAAAAGTGTGGAAAATGATAGGAAGGGTCAGTAAATTTAAGTCCTGGAACAAAGCGAATCAGCTTGTTTTCCGGCTCCCACATTGGATTGCCTGTTTCTTTTTCTCCTTTATGCACACAGGTATGTAACAGCTCTCTGGCTTCCTTGGAATAACAAAAGATTCCTTCTCCATCTCCCCATCGGTGTGATGCGAAGAATAATGCCATCGCAAAAAATTCCTCACCATCTGGTGCTGGACCATCACTGTTTTTGGTACCATCTGGCTGAACGGACCAGGCAAAGTAACCCTTATTTTCACCTTCTGTCATATACATGTACGTTTTCGCCCATTTCCAGATTCGGTCAAATTCCTCTTTATGATTCAGTTGAACACACATCATCATTCCATAGGACATGCCCTCTGTTCGAACATCAATGTTCCCTGTATCTACAAGGTAACCTGTTTCATTTTCCCCTTCATAATAAAACTTATTTTCACCGTAGAACATCTCTTGAAACGTGTCTTCTACTCGTTTCCTGATTTTCTCTTCACTGTATCCACACTCTGCAAATACATTTCTATATTCTTTTTTCTCCATACGACTCCTCTAATCTAGAATTCTACTTCCGTAGTTTCTCCTGTTAATGTAATATCAAAAGATTCCACTGTCTTACCTGTGAGTTCCGTGCTTCTGGCATCTGGCTGCTGTCCACCAATTGTGATGACAAATTCACCTGGTTCAATGACACAGTTTCCTTCTTCTGTAATCAATGCGAAATCTCTTGGCTGTAAGGTAATGTCCACCTGTTTGCTTTCCTTTGGCTCTAATTTTACTACTTGTATTCCCTTTAATGCACGTTTGGGAACGGTTACGCTTGCTTCCACATCTTTTACATACACTTGAACTGCTTCATATACTGGATAGTTTCCTGTATTCTTTACTTCTGTAGAAATCATAATGCTATCTCCAATTGCTGTTTCTGTTTTATCTGCTTTTGCATTGGAATACTCTACATTGGAATAGGTTAAACCATAACCAAATGGGTACAGGATTTTGCTGTCCGTATAACGATAGGTACGATTTTCCATGCTGTAATCCTCAAAAGGTGGTAAATCATCTGTAGATGCGTAGAAAGTAACTGGCAACTTACCACATGGGCTAATATCACCAAATAATGCTTCTGCTGCAACTTTTCCGCCTCTTGCTCCTGGATACCAAAGGTCAATAATGGCATCCACATTTTCATTTGCCCAGCTTAAGTCCATCGCACTTCCTGCTAAAAGCAATAATGCAACTGGTTTTCCAACTGCTGTTACTTTTTCTAATAATTCCTGCTGTAAACCTGGTAAACGAAGATCCTTTTTATCACCACTTGCGTATTCGTTACCGGCATCCCCTTCTTCTCCTTCTAGGAATGCATCAAGTCCAAGACACATCACAACTACGTCTGCTTGTTCCGCTGCAAGGACTGCTTCTACCATACGGTCTTTTGCAAGCGCAAGATTTTCTACTTTTTCTTTATATAAATGACATCCTTCTGCATATAATACTCTGGTATCTTCTCCTACATACTGTTTAATTCCCTCAAGCGGTGTGATATATTCGGAAGAAGTTCCAATATAATTACCAACCAGACCATCTCTGCTGTTTGCGTTTGGTCCAATGACAGCAATTGTCTTTAGCTTATCTTTTTGTAATGGAAGCAATCCATTATTTTTAAGCATTACCATGCTTCTTCTTGCTGCATCCAAAGATAACGCTACGTGTTCTTTACATTCTACTAAGCTATATGGAACATCTTCATATGGAGATGGATAATCTTTCATCATACCAAGACGAATACGTACCTCCATCAAACGTTCTACTGCTGCTGTAATAGAATCTTCGTCAATTAATCCCTGCTTATATGCGGAATATAAATGTAAAAATGCACTTCCACAGTTTAAATCACAGCCATTTTTTACTGCCATGGCAGCAGATTCTTCTACCGAATTCGTTACCCCATGATGTTCATGGAAATCTAAGATAGCCCAACAGTCGGATACAACATGACCTTCAAATCCCCACTGTTCGCGGAGAATATCTTTTAACAATGTTTTACTTCCACATGCTGGTTCTCCATTGACACGGTTATAAGCACCCATAACCGCTTCCACTTTTGCATCGGATACACATCTCTTAAATGCATATAGATAGGTGTCGTACATATCACGAATGGAAACCTTAGCATCAAAGGAATGTCGGATTGCTTCTGGACCACTGTGTACTGCAAAATGTTTTGCACAAGCAGCAGCTTTTAGATGTTCTCTATCATCTCCTTGAATTCCTCGTATATAGGCCTTTCCTAGCTCTGCTGTCAAATATGGATCTTCTCCAAACGTTTCATGTCCCCTTCCCCATCTTGGGTCTCTGAAAATGTTGATATTTGGCGCCCAGAATGTAAGGCCTTTATATATATCATGGTCACCCTTCTTGGAAAACGCATTGAATTTTGCACGTCCCTCTGTAGAAACCACATCTCCTACTGTATGTAATAGTTCTTTATCAAATGTTGCTGCCATTGCAATCGCCTGTGGAAACATCGTAGCAACCCCCGCTCTTGCAACTCCATGTAACGCTTCGTTCCACCAGTTATAGGCCGGAATATTTAATCTCTCAATGGCTGGTGACTGATATAGCATCTGCCCCATTTTTTCTTCTAATGTCATCTGACTTACTAATTGTTTTGCATACTGTATTGTCTGTTCACTCATATCTACTCGCTCCTATTCTTACCAATCTTTATCCATGATTCTATCATATAATACTACCTGACTGCTATCTTCTTAATTCTTGTTTAATCACTATCAATTCTTGCCATCCAAGCCAAAACGCGATAAGATTGTATCAGAGAAAAACATGGAGGATTCTTATGATTGAACATTTAACAGGAATACACGAAACCGTTGAATATAATCGTGTTTCCCAAATCAGACTTTATAATAATGCAGAATATGAGGATTACCCAGCTCACTGGCACACTCCAATCGAAATCGTGATGCCTACTAAGAATAACTACACTGCTTTGCTTGGCAAAGAAACCATCGAACTAAATGCAGGTGATATCTTATTAATCTGTCCTGGTGTAATTCATGCTCTACGCTCTCCTGAAACTGGTGAACGAATCATCTTTCAAGCAGAAATCGGCATCCTCAGGGAAATTCCAGAAGTGGAGTCAACATTAAGCCTAATAGCACCTGCAATCCTGCTATCTAAAGATACTGCACCTATGATTTATGAACAGATTTACAACATTATTCTTGCTATTAACAAGGAATACCATAGCAATAATTCATTATCTAGCGCTGCGATTTATTCCAAGGTACTTGAGATGTTCGTTCTAACTGGAAGAAACTATACCGAAAATGTAAAACGGTTTGATACTGGGAATCAGAAGCAAAAAGAATATACAGAAAAATTTATCCAGATCTGTAATTACATAAATGAACATTGTACAGAAGATTTGACATTAGACGAGATTGCCGCTATTGCTGGTTTTAGTAAATATCATTTTTCAAGGTTATTTAAACAGTTTAGCAATGTTACTTTTTATAAATACCTAAACCAGAAACGAATCTCTTATGCGGAAATTTTGTTAGCCGACTCTTCCAATTCCATTACAGAGGTTGCCTTTCGTTCTGGATTTTCCAGCCTGTCGGCTTTTATTCGTATGTTTAAACTGATTAAACAGTGTACACCAACTGAATTTCGTAATATGTATCTGTCAATCCGATAAAAAAGAACTGTAGCAGAATCCAAATAACTCCCGTTTAGGTGACAAGTTTTACTTCACTTGCCACCTAAACGGGAGCTTCAATTAAAAGTAATGGATACACCAGCACTTTTATGTATTATTCTTTTACGCCACCAAGTGTTAAACCTGTTACGAAATATCTTTGTAAGAATGGATAGATACAGATAATTGGTAACATAGTAATGATTGTCGCAGCAGCACGAACGGATGTTGGTGTTACAGAACCCGCTGCATTTTTCATAGATTCTACAGAACTTGACTGATTGGTAACGGAACTTAACAGTTTCATTAGTTCGTACTGTAATGTTGTATATTCTGGACTCATTCTGTTATACAGCATTGCATCAAACCAGGAGTTCCACTGTCCTACGGCTACGAACAAAGCTACTGTAGCGTATACTGGTTTACACAAAGGAGAAATGATTTTTGTAAATACGGTAATGTAGCCAGCACCATCTAACTGTGCAGATTCTTCCAAACTGTCTGGCAGTCCGTTCATGTAAGTACGAAGCACTAACATATTGAACGCACTAATCATACCAGGAATGATATATACTGCGAAACTGTTCGTCATACCAAGTGATTTTAAAACTAAGAAATTTGGAATCAATCCGCCGTTCACATACATCGTAATTACCCAGAACAAAGAAAGTTCTTTTTTAAATAAGAAACGCTTCCGACTGATTGTAAATGCAAGCCAGGCATTTGTTACAAGCGCTAGCAGTGTACCAATTACAGTTCTTGCCACTGTGATATAAGCACCTGTTATCAGATTCTGTTTCTGAAGCACCGTATGGTAATTCTTTAACGTCCATTTACGAGGCCATAGATAAATACCGCCTCTTAATGCATCGGTACCATCGTTAAATGAAATTGCTAGAGTATTTAGTACCGGATACAGTGTGACTACAACGAATGCAATCATAAATATTGTGTTGCAGATAATAAATGCTATATCTGCTTTTGATTTTTTTCTCATGTTACTGCCTCCTTAGAACAATCTCTCTTCGCCATTTCGTTTTGCAATCTGATTTGCCACTACGATCAAGACAATACTTACTAAGCTCTTGAAGATACCAGCTGCGGTACCAATTGCATAATCGCCTTGACTAATACCCCATTTCAGAACGTAAATATCAATTGTCTGGGATACTCTCTGAACTAGTCCATTTCCTAATAAATACTGAATTTCAAATCCTGCATTTAATACGTTACCAACATTCATTAATAATAGAATAATAATGGTTGACTTAATGCCAGGAAGTGTTATGTATCGAATCTTTGCCCATCTTCCACCACCATCAATTGCTGCTGCCTCATAGAGAGATGGGTCAATTGCTGTAATTGCGGCTAAGTAAATAATTGCATTCCAGCCTGTTTCTTTCCATACATTTGCAAATGCTACAATCCACCAGAAATATTTTGGATGTGCAAAGAAATTTAGGGGCTGTTTCAAGATACCAAAATTAAGCAGTAATTCATTTATAATGCCATTACTGGATAATGCATCATGTAAGATACCTGTAAC
>DBKX01000267.1:0-2435 GCA_002297865.1 Lachnoclostridium sp. UBA739 | reverse complement strand
ATCAAATCGTCTGGACTGTTTTCTTACCAGCCTTATTTTGGATTTCGTTTAACAGAATTGCAAATCCAATTGCAGTTACAAATGTTGCAACTAAATTAAGACATCCCATTGCTAAAGTATTTCGAATTACTCGAATAAATGTATCATCGGAAAATAATCTTTGAAACTTTGCCATTCCTACAAATGCTGAATGAATAATCCCTGTCTTAGGCTTATAATCCTGAAATGCCATAAGCCAGCCAAACAGTGGAATATAGCAGAATATAAGGCCATATATAACAATAAGTGCCGCACCTATTAAAAGGACTTTCTGCTTTTTAACCTCTTTCCAGGTTATCTTTGTTCTTTTCTCTTTCACTACTTGCTTTTTACGTTTTGCTACCGAAGCCATACCTTCACTCCCTTTAAAACAGGCAGCCGACGTTTGATTCAGCTGCCTGACTTTTGTTACAATCGCCGACTCATCTTGGTGGACTATTGCTTTTCACTATATAACTACATACTGTAGATTATTTTTCATATTTAGCTGCTTCATTTATTCTTCTGTCAAGTTCTGTCTGCATTTCGTCAACAAATGCCTGTGGATTACATTTGTTATAAGCTTTCATGTAATCCTCCCAGCCTTTTTCAAAATCTTTCGCCATTACAACTTTTGGAAGGTACTCATGTTTGATTTCACCCATCTTAGTCCAAGCTGTACCACCTTCTGTACTTGTTGTCATGTTGTTAGAGTATGAATACATTGGATACCAAGGTCCAGGAGCATCGCAAGTACCGATCATATCAACATATGTCTCAGCACCATAAGCATCAAATGTTTTCTGTACATTAGGACTTAAAGCATCGTAGAATTCTTTTGGCTGGCCTTCTGGTTTTGTAGCGTTAATGCCATCATCATTTGTTCCGTTGTATTGTGGAAAGTATGAATATGTGCAAGTATGAGATGCTTTGTAAGCTGTATCAGATGCTTGCATTCTCATGTCTTCCGTACGATAAAATTCACCATTATCATCTACAATGTAATCTGTGTCTTTAATCCCCCAGAAACGAAGGTTATGAATTTCTTCACCTAATAAGTCATTGATAAACTGAAGTGCACCATCTACATCTTTACAGCTTGTTGTAATACCAAGACCACTTGCTACGTTTAATACACCACCTGAACAGTGCCATTTACTTTCAACATTTTCATTAATTGTAATTGGCAGTGGTACATAGTCACAGCCTTTTTTGTCAAGTCCCTGTTGTTTCAAGGAATCTCTAGCTGTGTATGCAAAATCCCACCACTGGTCAATCATACCAAGAACACGACCTGTTGAAAGTTTTGCTATGTATTCATCATATGTCTGAGTAAAGGATTCTGGGTCTACAATTCCTTTTTGATATTCATCATTTAATTTCTTGAAATAAGCTTTTGCTGTATCTGTTGTATTGTAATCAACAATTTTCTTTGTATCCGGATCTACGATACAAGAACCATCGATTGGATAACCATCTAAGAATTCAGGTGCATTTTCCAAACAGAAGTAACGCCAGTCGTCACATAAAATTGTATACGGAATATTCTTTGTTCCATCTTCCATTGTTGGATTGGCTTTATAATAAGATTCGATTAAATCGAAATATTCATCCATTGTTTTAATCTTAGGATAATTCGCCCACTCTAATACTCTTGTCTGAATCCAGAATGCTTCGTCGTTATGAGTGGTTGCTTTTTCTTCCCCTTTAATATTACCAAACTGTTGAATCCAATAAATATGTCCGTCATCTTGACGTAACTTATCCCATTCCTGTTCTGAATAGAAGTTTTTAATATTTGGATATTTATCAATGTAATCATCGAGTGCTACTAATGCTCCAGCATCATAAAGCTGTTTCATTCCGTCACCACCATCGATGAAATCAGGATATTCTCCACCTGCAATTAAAGTACCAACGGCCTCCTCTGCAGTTTGTCCTGTTAACCATGTTTCTTTTACTTTTGCTCCTGTCTTTTTTGCAATCTCTGCCTGTATCTCATTGTCATCATTGATTTCTGAACCAGGAACGGCGAAGAAAGCGGTAAACTCTTTTATTCCATTTTTGTCTGTTGAAACGGAATTGCTCTTATCCTTTCCACAACCTGTAGCTGCAACAGACATTACCATCATGGCACTTAGTACCATTGCTGAAAGTCTCTTAAATTTCATGCTGCATTCCTCCCTTTTTTCGTTACATCTTATGTATTTATTCTATAAAAACCAACGCCGGACTACAACTGATTGACTATATGAAAAAAGGGGGGAAAGTATAGAATTATTTTCCCCCGCTCATTGCCTGTTTTCGAAACTTGGCTGGCGTACAACCCTTGATATCAATGAACCTGTTTACAAAGTAATCTAAGTCATGATATCCGACTTCTTCCGCTATTTCATATATTTTTTTATCAGTACGAA
>DBKX01000103.1:7118-9647 GCA_002297865.1 Lachnoclostridium sp. UBA739 | reverse complement strand
AAGATATAGAAGCAAAATTCGATAATGGCGTGTTGTCCTTGAAAGTTCCGAAAAAAGAGGCAATTGAGAAGAAAGAAGACAATTATATTCTAATTGAGTAATCCAGCAATGAAATATAAGAATTTCTTATAATAGTAGGGGTGCGGTATACAGTGCCCCTTCTTTTGATCTAAGCAGTGATGATACAATTTTTGGAGGGATTATAATGAAAATGAAAAAACATTTATGACTCAGTTTTGCGAATTATCTGGTATAACAATGTTAACAGGCTATGCCCGAAATATAACAATTAGAAAAAGATAAAAATAAAGCCACATGTTACAAAAAAACCAACTGTGTAAACCAGTTATAGTTTAGCAAGCGTAGTTTGGTTTAAAGGAAGTGTAACATGTGGCTGAGCATTTCTAGTTAAGATATCATGATAACTCTTAGAAAATGTACCACTAAATGTTAGGACAACTCCGTAACCTTGCAAACATCTCCACCTTGCAGATAGTTAAATGAAATGGAATCACCAATATCATGTCGAATAATTCCAATCTGTTCTGACACATTGAAATCAAAGATTTCTTTATAGCCTTCTAACATCACATAATAGTGTGTATTCCCTTCAATAACAACTTGTGCTATTTTCTTAATCACACCCGATGCCGTTCCAGATACTTCGGAATCCTTATTCACTAAGTTGGAGTTTTTTAGTTGTGTAATATAATTATTTTCACATTCCGTTATCGTATCACCGGTAGCAACAATTGTATACTGTTCAATATTAATCATTGCATATTTCTTCACAAGACCAGCACTGTCTTTCAAAGTCAAGATGTAAGTAGGCTCATTTGCCACGTTTAAAAGAAGAGGGAAAGTAGCACGGTAACCAAGGTTCTGTACTTTACCTTCCGCTGATTGCATAGCCGAATACTCTTTCGCGCCAGAAACAGAGTAGTATTTTGTTTCCGCTGTTCTCTGGTTACATAAGATAAATCCAACTAAAGATTCATCGCCACCAACACTTGTAACACCAGTGTACATCCATACATCATCATTTAAGGCAATATAGTTATAACCTTCGGTTGTCTGAAGACAATCCTTCTGGCTAAATAATGTATTTAAATATCCATGCTTTAATGTACCATAGTAATCATAATAGCCAACAAGTAACTCAGAAGAGTAAACGCGGTCTACCCAAGTAGGAACCTCATCAATTTTATAGTTTTTGTATTCGCCTGTAACAGCATTGACAAGCACTACATTTTTGATAGCGCGTCCACCAAATAAACCGATTTTGTAGTCAGCAGCAGGACAGATCCAGTAAGGAGTTCCTTCATCGTCAATTTCGAAATTGATTTGGTCAAAAATATAAGTTGGAAAACGGAAACGTATATAACGGTAAATATTACGGTTAAAATGCTCCGCATCTGTGTATTTCATGCCTTGGCTTAATTTAACGCATTCCACTTGCTGTGTTGCCATGTCTATTTTCATGTAGGCAGGAATGCCAGAACCACGATTGCTGAACCATTTAAAAAGGTTACCATAACGCAAAGGGGTAACACGTACAGGGCGGTTCTTGTAGTTAATCTGTGTATAATGTTCGCTGACCTCAAACTGAGAAACATATTCTACCATGCTGCCCATTTTTCTAGAACCAAGTAAAGATGCACTGTCACGATCCAGTAGAGGAATCTCATTGTAAGAAATCTGTTGAATATCTTCTTGGAAGTTACCATCTGTGATATTGATAAGCTTTTGATATTTCTTTGCATTTACAATAGGAGAAGATAGAACTGACCCCACAATGAAAATTACAATAAGTAGTCCAGTTGCAATAGTCAAGCTGTAAGTTAATTTGCTTTGTTTTAAAAGCTTAATTAAATGTAATTTTTTATCAACTTGCTGTACCACTTTAAATTTTTTGCGTTGCAGAATTGCAGCAGAAACCGTTAATATGATAAAAAGTAAAATGATAAATCCCCAAAAACCTTCAGAATGAATGTTGATGGCAGGCAATGCTACATAATAATAGATTCCACCAAGCACTAACGTAACGGCGATAGAGATTAGCGTAATCTTTAGTTTTATAGACTTTTTCATTAAGACGCCTCCTTTATTTCAATAAGCCTATCATATATAAATGCGAAGAAAATGTCAAATTTATATATACGTTCTCTTGACGAATACCCCTATGGGGTATATACTGTAAGCAAATCTAGACTTAAAGGAGGTTAGAATGGAATGATAAAAGATGAACACGTTTCGGCTGAAGAGGACATTTGCTGTTGTTCGGCAAAACATAAGGAACGAGATGAAAAGGAAATGCGTGATTTAATGAATCGCCTTAAGAGAATAGAAGGTCAGGTAAGAGGAATCGAGAAAATGGTTGAGAAAGATGCATATTGTACCGATATACTGACTCAAGTATCAGCGGTTAGTGCAGCTTTAAACAGTTTTAACAAAGTTCTGCTTGCAAACCATGTAAGAACTTGTGTGGCTGAGAATATACGAAATGGCAACGATGAAATAATTGATGAA
>DBKX01000103.1:1434-7113 GCA_002297865.1 Lachnoclostridium sp. UBA739 | reverse complement strand
GTAAGATGGAAGGCAGGAAATAGAGATGGAACAATACAATGTAACAGGTATGAGCTGTGCAGCCTGCAGTGCCAGAGTGGAAAAAGCAGTATTAAAAGTACCAGGTGTAACGAGCTGCTCTGTGAGTCTGCTTACTAATTCAATGGGAGTAGAGGGAACAGCGACACCACAAAGCATTATGGATGCTGTGAAAGAAGCAGGTTATGGGGCAACTTTGAAAGATAGAGGACATGATAGGTCAAAACAAACAGGACCAGATTATAGTGATATGCTAAAAGATACGGAGACACCAAAGATGCGAAAGAGGTTAATTGCTTCTATGTGTTTGCTGCTTCCCCTTATGTATGTGTCCATGGGACATACCATGTTTGGATGGAAACTTCCGCAATTTTTTGATAAGAATTATATTGCAATAGGTTTACTTGAACTTTTATTCACTGTAGCTATTATGGTTATCAATCAGCACTTTTTCATCAATGGGTTCAAAGGAGCAGTAAAGGGAGCACCCAATATGGATACACTAGTAGCCCTAGGTTCCAGCGCATCCTTTGTATATAGTGTCTATGCATTATTTGCTATGACTGATGTTAATGTCGTTGAAAATGCTGATGCTATGGCTCATTATATGCATGAATTTTACTTTGAATCAGCAGCGATGATCGTAACATTAATTACCGTTGGAAAAATGCTGGAAGCAAGGTCAAAAGGAAAATCAACGGATGCGCTAAAAGGGCTTATGAAATTAGCAGCTAAAACTGCAGTAGTTGTGAAAGATGGACAAGAAATTCAGGTGCCAATTGAACAAGTGAAGATTGGTGACAGATTCGTAGTCAGACCAGGAGAAAACATACCGGTAGACGGTATTGTAATAGAAGGAACCAGTGCTGTAGATGAGTCGGCTTTGACTGGAGAAAGTATTCCTGTTGATAAAGTACCAGGAGACAGTGTAAGCGCTGCAACAATGAATCAGTCTGGATTTATGACATGTGAAGCAACAAGAGTTGGAGAAGATACCACATTATCTCAAATTATTCAGATGGTAAGTGATGCAGCAGCCACCAAGGCGCCGATTGCCAAAATAGCAGATCGTGTGTCAGGGGTTTTTGTTCCTGTAGTGATTGGAATTGCCGTCATTACATTTGCTGCATGGATGGTAGCAGGACAGACATTTGGCTACGCACTTGCCAGAGCAATTTCCGTTTTAGTCATTAGCTGTCCATGTGCGTTAGGACTTGCAACACCAGTTGCCATTATGGTTGGGAATGGAATGGGTGCGAAAAGTGGGATTATGTTCAAAACAGCAGTATCCTTAGAAGAAACAGGTAAAATACAAATTGTTGCATTAGACAAGACAGGAACCATTACAAAAGGGGAACCAAAAGTTACCGATTATTATGTGGAAGAAGGATTCCAAGAAGAAGAACTGCTTAAGACCGCATATGCATTAGAACAGAAAAGTGAACATCCATTGGCAAAAGCAATTGTTGCAGAAGCAAGGAATCGAGACATTCCAAGCGTTCTGCTGGAAGATTTTAAAGCGGTTGCAGGTAATGGTTTAATGGGCAAGGCGAGTGATGTTCAATTGGCAGGCGGAAAGCTGGAATATATCGAGAACCATGCAAGCATAAGTAAAAAGGCAAAAGAAATGGCATCAAAGTTTGCTTCTCAAGGAAAGACACCTTTATTCTTTAGTAAAGGGGAACAGCTTGTTGGAATGATTGCGGTAGCAGATGTGATAAAAGAAGATAGTCCACAGGCGATTAAAGAACTTAAAAATCTGGGAATACACGTTGTCATGCTTACAGGTGATAACAAAAAGACAGCAAAAGCAATCGCAGAACAAGCAGGAGTGGATGAAGTGGCTGCAGGTGTGCTTCCAGATGGAAAAGAAGCAGTTATCAAGCAGTTAATGAAAAAAGGAAAAGTTGCTATGGTGGGAGATGGAATTAACGACGCACCGGCATTAACCAGAGCAGATATTGGAATTGCAATTGGCGCTGGAACGGATATCGCAATTGATGCGGCAGATGTTGTACTTATGAAAAGCAGTTTATCAGATGTACCAGCAGCAATCAGGTTGAGTCGTGCAACACTTAGAAACATTCATGAGAATCTGTTTTGGGCATTCTTTTATAATATAATTGGAATACCACTTGCAGCAGGTGTATGGGTACCACTATTTGGCTGGAGTTTAAGCCCGATGTTTGGGGCAGCGGCAATGAGTCTTTCTAGTTTCTGTGTTATTACAAATGCATTGCGTTTGAATTTATTCAAAATGCATGAAAATAAAAAAGATAAAATTCAAAAAGGTTCTTGCAAAATGGGACCGCTATTAGAGGAGGAAAACAATATGACAATCGAAGTAAAAGTAAAAGGTATGATGTGTGGACATTGTGAAGCAAGAGTAAAGAAGGTAGTAGAAGCACTTGAAAACGTAGAAAGTGCAGAAGCAAGTCATGAAAAGGAAAACGTTATCATTCACGCTACAGAAGAACTTAGTGATTCTGTTATTAAGGAAACAATTGAAAATGAAGGGTATGAAGTAACTGAAATTTTACGCTAAAAATTAACTATTTATTTTTTCGCTAAAAACTGTTAGAATAAAGCTTAGCGACTAAAAAGAAACATGGAGAGGTTTAAAGTGAAGATTTTATTTATTTCGTTAGGCTGTGACAAGAATTTGGTAGACAGCGAAGTTATGATAGGCCTTGTTAGGGAAAGAGCGTTTGAGTTAACCGATGACGAGCAGGAAGCTGATGTCATTGTTGTCAATACATGCTGCTTTGTAAATGATGCAAAAGAAGAAAGCATCAACACAATTTTAGAAATGGCTGAACTTAAGAAAACTGGAAAATTGAAAGCGTTAATTGCAACAGGATGTCTTGCACAGCGTTACCGCGAAGATATCGAAAAAGAAATTCCAGAAGTAGATGCCATTATTGGTACAACAGGATACGAAGATATTGTTACTGCCATTGACAATGCACTAGGTGGTACAAAATCAGAATTCTTTAAGGATTTATCCTATTTACCAGATACAAAACACAAAAAACGTGTGAATACAACAGGTGGATATTATTCTTACCTAAAAATTGCAGAAGGATGCGATAAGAATTGTACTTATTGTATTATTCCAAAAATCCGTGGAAACTACAGAAGTGTTCCAATGGAAGATTTAATTGAAGAAGCAAAACAGCTTGCAGACAATGGAGTTGTAGAGCTTATGTTAGTTGCCCAGGAAACAACCCTTTACGGAGTTGATATCTATGGCAAAAAAATGCTTCCAGAACTTTTAAAAGAATTATGTAAAATCGATGGATTACAGTGGATCCGTATTTTATACTGTTACCCAGAAGAAATTACAGATGAGTTAATCGAAGTAATGAAAACAGAAGAGAAAGTATGCAACTATCTTGATATTCCAATTCAGCATGGTTGCGACCGCATCTTAAAACGTATGGGCCGCCGTACCAATAAGCAGGAAATTGTGGATATTGTAGAAAAGCTTAGAGAAAATATTCCTGATATTACGCTAAGAACAACATTAATCACAGGTTTCCCTGGTGAAACAGAGGAAGAACATGAAGAATTAATGCAGTTCGTGGAAGATATGAGATTTGACCGTTTAGGTGTATTCACATATTCTCCAGAGGAAAATACGCCTGCCGCTCTATTAAAAGACCATATTGACGAAGAAGTAAAAGAACGTCGTCGAGATGAATTAATGGAAGTACAACAGGAAATTGCCTTTGAGCATGCGCAAGATGCAATATCTACTAAATTAAAAGTTTTGATAGAGGGTAAACTACCAGAAGATAATGTATTTATCGGCAGAACTTATAAAGATGCACCAAGTGTAGATGGTTATATCTTTGTAAATTCTTCTTCTGAACTTATTTCAGGTCAGTTTGTAGATGTTTTTGTAACAGATGCAAAAGAGTATGATCTGATTGGTGAAGTTGTCTGGGAATAATCCTATGAATATGTCCAGCAGTTTTATTTCTTGATGATAGAAATAGGGCTGCTGGAATAAATATATAATGAAAAATTTAGAAAAGAGGATGCATATGAATTTACCAAATAAGCTTACCATGTTAAGAGTGTGTATGATTCCATTCTTTATTTTTTTTCTTCTGAATACGTCCATTCCCAATGGAAACTATATTGCCTGTGCAATTTTTGTCGCAGCCAGCATGACGGACTGGTTTGACGGCTATCTTGCCAGAAAGCACAATTTAGTAACCAATTTTGGAAAGTTTATGGATCCGCTGGCAGATAAATTACTTGTTTCATCTGCATTGATTTGTTTTACCGCTATGGATTCTATTAAATTACCAGCGTGGATTGTAATTGTGATTATCAGTCGTGAATTTATCATTAGTGGTTTCCGTTTAATTGCTTCCGATAATGGTGTTGTAATAGCAGCAAGTTATTGGGGTAAGTTTAAAACCGTATCTCAGATGATTATGTCTATTCTTCTTATATTACATTTTGATAACAAAGGATTTCATGTAGCTGAACAGATTTTCATATACATATCGGTTATCTTAACGATTGTATCATTAGTAGACTACATTGCAAAGAACAAGAATGTATTATCAGAAGGGAGCAAATAATTCATGCAGGCGGAGATTATTAATGTAGGTACAGAACTTTTAATGGGTAATGTGGTGAATACCAATGCAGCATATCTTGCAAAAGAATGTACAAAATTAGGGATTGGCATTTACTATCAGACGGTAGTAGGAGATAATGAAAAACGGTTAGCAGAAGCAATTGAAACTGCAAAAACCAGAACTGAATTGATTATCTTGACAGGTGGATTAGGCCCTACAGAAGATGATATGACCAAAGAAACTGTGGCAAAAGTATTTCAGAAGAATCTGATAGAGGATGAAACAGTAAAAAATGAAATCCGCGAATTATTTGAGCGAAAAGGCGCAAAAGAGATTCCAAAGAATAATTGGAAACAGGCATTTGTTCCAGAGGGCGCAAAGATTCTTCATAATGGTAATGGGACTGCGCCAGGTCTTATTGTAGAGGAAGGAAAAAATATAGTTATTTTGCTTCCAGGACCACCAAGAGAATTGTGTCCAATGTTTGCAGATAAAGTGGTTCCGTATTTGCGTTCCAAACAAGACTCGGTTTTTGTGTCAAAAATGGTGAAAATCTGTGGAGTAGGTGAAAGCAGAGTAGCCGAAGAAATCAAAGATCTAATTGAAAAGCAGAATAACCCTACGATTGCAACTTATGCTAAGACAGGTGAAGTTCATATTCGAGTCACTGCAAGCGGAGAGGACGAATCACAAGCTAAGAAATTAGTGAAACCAGTTGTAAAAGAATTGAAAAGCCGTTTTGGTGATCATATATATACAACGGATGAAGCGATTAATCTTGAGGATTGTGTCGTTAAGCTCTTAACCAAACATGAGCTTACAATGGTTACAGCAGAATCTTGTACAGGAGGCTTAATTGCATCTGCCATTGTCAATGTTCCTGGAGCATCAGAAGTATTAAAGGAAAGTTTTGTTACCTATTCGAATAAGGCAAAACGAAAATATTTAGATGTTAGCAAAAGCACTTTGAAAAAATATACAGAGTATAGTGAAAAATGTGCTAAGGAAATGGCTAGAGGAGCCGCATTAGTGAACGACAGTGATGTTTCCGTTGCCGTTACAG
>DBKX01000103.1:0-1377 GCA_002297865.1 Lachnoclostridium sp. UBA739 | reverse complement strand
AAGCCAGTTGGACTTGTATATATTTCATGCTATGTAAAGGGAAAAACAGTCGTGAAAGAATATCACTTTCATGGAACAAGAACAATGATAAGAGAGCAGTCTGTTATTCATGCATTGGATTTATTGCGTCGCTGCCTAATAGAAAACTATGAATAGAAAATAGGAAATGCCATACATTTGACATATGTATTCTTTATGGTAAAACATAATAAAAGAGGTGAATATGTTGTGAAAAAGTATGGGAAAATCCTAATTATTATAGCAATTATAGCAGTCAGCGGTACAGTTGGGACAGCATGTAATAAGAATACAGACGAAGATGTACAGATTCTGTCACAAAGCTCTCAGAATCCAGATACAACAGGTTATGAAGATAAGCAGAATAAGGAACCGGAGGTCTCAACAGATACAGATTTTAAGCAAGACAAGGATTATAAAGAAGCTTTAGCGAATACAACAAAACTGCCAATTTATTGTATCAATGACGATACAGGTGAAATTGAGACAGTTGAGATATTTATTGATCAAAAGACAGAACTAAGTTCATCCTTTGTAGTGGAAAAAGTGGTAGAAGAGTTTTCAAACCATGCTTTAAAAATAGGTATTGATAAGGTCGATGAAGATGATAAAGGCAATGTTGTAGTAAGCTTCAAAAAGAATACTGCACCTGAATACGGGGTTGGAGAGGATGTAGAGTATCTGATTTTGGACTGCATATCTCAAAGCATTTTAGATGATTTGGATTCAAGTAAAGCAGTTATTTTTCAAATAGAAGGAGATGCTTATAAGTCCAGTCATATTTCGTTTAAACTTAACGAGGCATATAGCTGGAAGTAAGCATAAGGTGTTTTCAGTGGAATGTGATATTATTACAAAAATAAATACAAATTATCAAAAGTTTAGCAAAGGACAGAAACGCTTAGCTGAGTTCATTTTAAATAATTATGAAAAGGCAGTGTTTCTGTCCGCTGCTAAATTAGGGGAAACAGTGGGTGTCAGTGAATCCACTGTATTTCGTTTTGCGGTTGTTCTAGGATATGAGGGCTATCCGCAATTTCATAAGGCTTTAGAAGAAGTTGTAAAGAATAAATTAAATACGGTTCAGAAGTTGGAATTAACCAACGATCGAATCCATCAAAAAGACGTGTTAAAGACTGTGTTGCAAAGTGATGCAGAAAAGATTCGTCTTACTATGGAAAGTATTGATCCAGATGCATTTGAGCGTGCGGTTGATACAATCCTTCATGCACAGACGATTTACATTGTTGGTGTCAGGAGCAGTGCCCCCCTTGCAAATATGCTAGCGTTTTATTTAAATGTAGTATATCCAAGGGTAAAGCTGATTGAAACCAATAGTATGGGAGAAATGTTTGAAAA
>DBKX01000319.1:5931-7659 GCA_002297865.1 Lachnoclostridium sp. UBA739 | reverse complement strand
CTGCAGTTTCTACCATATTGGTGCCTCTATCCATACTTGTTTTTTGTATGTATCTATGGGCCTCTTCCTCAGAAATGTTATTCCGATCCATCAAAACAATCTTTGCTTTTTGTATCGTATCCTTTTCAGCTTGTGTACGTTGTTTTCCATTTTTTTTCTTCTTTTGCCTTGTATATTTGTACGTCATCATATCCAACGTATTCAAAAGCTCTTTGGTCTTCAAAGGTGTACCAAGGCAAATAATTTCATTATTGAGACATTCCGCAAGCTTCGCTGGAGAGGCAATTAAAAGCATTTGAAATGACCTAGGTAGATAATTATATAGTTCTAAATAATGCATATCCTGATATCGGTACCCGCAGATTATAATTCCTTCGTCTAGTTCATTGGCAAGACTGATTGCTTGTGCACCAGAAGTACAAACTGCCTGCACTTCAAATCCACAGCGAATCAGTACATTTTTTATAGTCTTACCATCCTGTGTCTTTGGAAATACTACTATAAAACTTAACACATCTGATCACCTCCACATTCTTTTTTACGGTTGGTGATTCACTGCTAGATACGATATAAGTACTGCTTGATTTCCCAATCAGAGACCTGTTTGCAATACTCATCCCATTCCTTTTTCTTACTCTCAGTCAGTTTTGTGGAAATTTGTTCTCCTACTACATTCTGTACAAATGCATCCTTTTTGAATTCATAAATCGCTTCCTCTAGATTCGCAGGCAATGTTTCTGCATTGGTAACTTTCCCATTTGAATAAGGCATTCTTTTTTTCTCTATTCCATCTAACCCAGCTGCCAGACATGCGGCAATTACTAAATATGGATTAGATGCTGCGTCTGGACTTGTAAGAATTAACTGGGTCCCTTCATGAGAACCTGCTTCAATACAAACCAATGTATCGCGTAAGGTCTCTGACCAGTTAATATCCACTGGTGCATTGTATCCTTTTACAAGTCGCTTATAAGAATTAATAATTGGATTATTCAGTAACGTCATCCCTTTGATATGTTCAAGAACTCCTGCAGTGAAGTAGTAAGCAGTATCACTGATTCGATTTTCTTTTTCGGTATCTGTAAATACATTCTTACCCATCTCATCATACAATTTAAACGTAAGATGCATTCCTGAACCATTTACACCACATAATGGTTTTGGCATAAACGTTGCATGACATCCATGTCTTCTCGCCGTTGTTCGAACAACCATTTTGAAAGTAGCAATGTTATCGGCAGAACGTAATGCATCATCACTTTTGAAATCTATTTCGTGCTGTGCCACCGCTCTTGAATGATAAGAACTCTCTACTTCAAATCCCATCTCTTCTAAGAATATAACCATTTCACGTCTTGCATTTTGACCTGAATCCAAAGGTCCAATATCAAAATAAGCACCTGTTTCTCTAGTAGATGTGGTTGGCTCACCATTTTCATCTGTATCAAATAAAAAGAATTCGCATTCTGAACCAACATCTAATGTGTATCCTAAATTACTAGCCTTCTTAATTACCTCTTTTAAAACATTTCTGGAATCTGCCTCAAAAGGTTCTCCATTCTCTTTTCTGACATCGCATAGCAGTCTTGCTACTTTTCCCTGTTGTGGTCTCCAAGGAAATATTGCAAACGTATCTAAATCTGGCACTAAGAATAAATGTCCCACATGGCCATCCATACCTTCAATTGCCGCACCATCAAATCTGCATTTGTTATTCAGCACCTTTTC
>DBKX01000319.1:0-5898 GCA_002297865.1 Lachnoclostridium sp. UBA739 | reverse complement strand
CCGCCATGTTTTTTAACGTGCCAAAAATATCAACAAACTGAAGACGAATAAATTCTACATCCTCTTCTTCTACTAAATCCATTATATCTTGTTTTGTATATTTACTCACAGTAATCGCACCCTTTCCACAAAGCAATATCCTTAATCACCTATTAAATATTCTTACATATGTAAAAAGGCAAGGTAAGTCTATGTTAGACCACCTTGCCCAATTTCTTTTAATATTAACAAGAAACATCTTCTTTGTCAATTCCAACACCATATAAAGTTTATTGCGAAACCTTATATAATATTATAGTGCTCTAACGCTTTGTATATTCCATCTTCATGTATATCTGCGGTTACATAATCTACT
The DNA here is from genome assembly GCA_002297865.1 of Lachnoclostridium sp. UBA739. The sequence continues at coordinate 5,543 of DBKX01000319.1, read as the reverse complement.
TTATCAAAAAGATATGGATTGCTATTGCCCATTGCGATACTAATTCCTGCATTGGCTAGCATAGATAAATCATTGGTACTATCGCCAATTGCTATGGTATGTTCTTTCGGAATATGAAGATACTCAGCTATAACGTCCATACCAGTTGCTTTTGAAAAACCTGCTGGAATTAGCTCAAAGAAGTCACTTTTTCGTTCAATCACTTCAAATTCCAACTCATATTTCTTTCGAAACGAATCAAAATCTGATCCTTCCACAATCCAAAGCGCCATTTTATCAAATGTAATATCCGGATCATCCCACAGTTTTTGAAACTCTGCTTGATTGTTAAATGCGTCTCTATAATGCTTAATCATATCTACTTCAGGATGCAAGCATTCATTCCTGTAATAAATGCAGTCGTTTCCTTCCAAAATACCATCAATGTTATAAGCTAACAAATCCTCTACAATCTGTATGGACTTTTGATGCCCTAATTCCTGCTTCATTATCTCCTGTCCGTGGAGATAAATATTCGTTCCACATCCGCATACAAATCCATCAAAGGATATGTCTTTTATAAACTGGTCGATCGCTATATATGTTCTTCCAGTATTAATAAAAGTATAATGTCCATTCTTTTTCGCCAGACGGATTGCTTCTATGGTCGAATCAGGTATTCCACCCTTATCTTCTGGAACAATTGTTCCATCAATATCAAAAAATATTGCGTACTGGTTCATAATTTCTCCTGTTCTGCTCATTTCTACTTTCTTCTTACTTTCCATTATAACGGATTCCATCTGCTGATACCAACCCTTTCCTGCATTTTGTATAATTTTTATAAATCAAAGTATTGTAGAAAAGGACTTTTTGTACTATACTAACAAGTATATGGTTTACACTATATTGGGAGGAATATTACGATGAAAAATTTTTCGGCAAAAAGAATTTCAACTTTATTATTATCTTGTTTCATGATTTTAAGTACAACTTCATGTAACAATACTTCCACAAACACTAAGAATACAGAAACACCTACTCCAGAAACTGCAGAAAGTACAGAAGCCACACCTGATATAACCGAGGATACCGTTACTGCTTCTCCTAAGGTAAATACTTCTATTAATAAGATTGAAGCTGGATTAGGGGATTTAAAACTATACTATAACAAAAACTGGACTTATGACAGTGAACAAAGTGAAGATGCAAGTCTTGCATTTACAAGAGGCAGTACATTGATTGGCGTTATGTGTACACAAGAGTCTACATACCAGCTGCCACAGGATATGATGGCAAAATCCTTGGACGTTGCCAAGCAGAACGACAAAGAACTAAAGATGATACAGGATATGAAAAAAATTAAGGTGAATGGCGACACCTGGTACGAATGCGTCTACAAGACAGGCAAAGGGGACAAGACTCAATATTCTCTACAGCGTACTTATGCAAAGAATTATTATGCTTATACCGTAACCTATACTGGTTTGAAAGATGATTATGAAGCTTATAAATCTAACGCTATGACTATATTAGACAGCTGCATTATGAATGTTCCAGAGAACCCTGGCGAAAAAGAGGCTAAGAAAGAACTGATTGGTGAACTTGATGCTGGAAAATACGGTTACTTAGAATTAAAGAATGATGGTACTTATTATTGGTACAGCAATTCATCAAAAGCTGTGGACAATGTTCACTATGGAACTTATGCGTGCGATAATAAAATCAAAGCTATGAACGTAACTGAAGGCAAAAAAGGATATTATTTAGCACTGTTTCCAACCAAGTATTTCGTAAATGGGGAAGAAAAGGATATGGGAACTTATAAGATTGACCTTGCTATTTCCAAAGAATCTTCCAGTGATGCAGATTATCGTGGAATTAATTTAAGCAACTATACGGTTTATGATTTTGTTAGAATAAAATAAAATATTAGGACGTGTGAGTTCTTCCACACGTCCTTTTTTTGCTAAAGTACAGCGACACCCGCTCGGCGCGGCAAAGCGTGAGGAACTCACACTTTGTTCTTCTATTACTTAGAAAGTTGTAACATCAATCGATTCAATCACAACGTCTTTTTCTGGCTTGTCATTGGCATCTGTTTTGGTTGCTGCAATTTCATCTACAACATCCAATCCTTCGTAAACCTGTCCGAATACTGTGTAACCACCACTCAAATATAAGGCTCCGCCAACTTTTAAGTAATTATCAATTACACTATCGTCATATGCATCTAATGTTAAGCCTGTAGATTGTTTATACATCTGAATATACTGGTCTAAGCCTTGTTTTATCTGCTCCTTATCAGCAGAATCTTTTGCATCCTGTTGTACAATAAAGAACTGGCTGCCATTGGTGTTTCCACCACCTGCATTTGCCATACATAAGGAACCACGTAAAGGAATTAAGTACTTGTTAATTTCATCTTCAAAATTACCTCCGAAAGCACTTTCTCCACCCATACCAGTACCTTGTGGATCACCACCTTGAATCATGAAATCCTTTATTACACGGTGGAATGTTACGCCATTATAATATCCTTTCTTCGCTAATGTTAGAAAGTTTTCTACTGCTTTTGGTGCTGCATCTTTAAAAAAGTGTACCTTAATGTCTCCATAATCTTTGATGTGAAGGGTAGCTACTGTTTCTCCCTTTTGAGGTTCAGCTAACTGATCGACTTCTGCACTAGATGCATCTTGGCCATTAATCTCTGTAGTATCGTCTACTGCTTTTGATGGTTCCACTTGTGCTGTACCATCCTGATCACTTGTTCCTGCATTGGATTTGTTGTTTGAACCACATCCAATTAACGCTGCGGATAAAGATAAAACACAGCCTAATGTAACTGCTTTCTTTAATAACATTTTCTTCCTCATCGAATCTTCACCTTTCTTACCTTTCCTTTTATTGTTTTTTCTTGTAACTGGTCACAGACCATCTTACCTTTCTTATTCAGAATCTCAACATAAGTAATACTTTCACGCACATCAATGATACCTATATCCTCTGCTGTTACGCCTTCAATGCTGCAAATGGTTCCAACTACATCGCCTGCACGAAGTTTGGACTTTCTACCGCCACCGATGCAAAGCTTGGTAATATCCTTTTGAAATACTGCCCCTTTACCCGCTTTGGGCTTCATTTTCTGCTGTTGGCGTTTCCTAAATTCTTTTTCTTTTACTTCCCATTCTGCATCTTTAGGCTCTAATGACTCCAAGTTTTGCATCTGAATTTCCACATTGATATATCGCTCAACCGAATGAAGCATTTTTACATCTTCTTGACTAACAAAGCTGATTGCTTTACCTGATTTTCCATTTCTTCCTGTTCTTCCGATTCGATGAACATAGGACTCTTTGCTTGTTGGAAAATCGTAATTAATCACATGGGTAATTTCTTCAAAGTCAATTCCTCTTGCTGCTACTTCTGTTGCAATGAGATAATAAAATCTTCCCTCACGAAAATCTTCTATTGTTTTCAGTCTTTCTTTCTGATCAACTAGTCCATGGAGCATACAGCAGCGTACTTTTGCCTTTCTTAACTGACGGTAAAGTACATTTACCATATCTCTTGTTGCACAGAAAATCATACAGCTTTTCGGATTTTCTTCAATGAGGACATCCATAAGGCAAGCAAACTTTTCTTCATTTTCGACAAAATAGCCTGTCTGAACAATTTGATCTACTGTTAGGGTTTTGCTTTCAAGAAATATTTCCTTTGCATCTTTCATGTAGTTATGGCTTAACTGTTCTACATTTTCATCAATTGTAGCAGAAAATAGCATCGTAACCCGCTGCTTTGGAAGTAATTCAAGAACTTTCTTTACATCTTCTAAAAATCCCATGTCTAACATCAGATCCGCTTCATCAATCACTAGATATTTCACTCTATCTAGCTTCAAGGCATCTCTTTCAATCAGATCTAAGGTTCTTCCTGGTGTTCCCACTACAATGTGAGACTTCTGCTTTACAGTTCTAATCTGCTTATCAATCGGAAAACCGCCGAAAACAGCCGGTACTTTCAAGCGTTTTCTGCGGCCAATGTGAAATAGTTCATTACTTACTTGTACTGCAAGTTCCCTTGTTGGTTCAAGAACAATCGCCTGTGGGTGATTTTCATCCCAATTAACCAATTCACAAAGAGGCACTCCAAATGCAGCCGTCTTTCCACTGCCTGTCTTAGATTTTACTACAATATCTTTTCCATCTAAAATAAGCGGAATCACCAGTTCCTGTACCTTGGTTGGCGCATTATATCTTAACATTGTTAATGCTTCAAGTATTTCTCTACTTAGTCCGTACCTTGAAAATAAATTCTGATTCATATTTTTACCCTTTGATTATACGTTTATTTGATGAAATTTTTTTGTTTTTTCAACTTTTTTATCTTAACAGATTTTTGCGTAAATAAAAAGTCGTTATCCTACATTTCTTCGTAAGATAACGACTTTTTCCTAATTCAAGTAAAAACGAAGCTCATCCATAAGTTTCTGTTCCAGCTTCACGATATCATCAACCATCTTTTTTACTTCTTCATCTGCTGCAGGATATTTGTTAAAATAACGGCTAATAGATTGGATTCCCATGTTGCATCCATCAATCATCAGACTTGCAATCTCACTGTCAGTAGGCTCTGTTGCATATTTTACATTGATTTTCATCCATGCCATTGCAGTTGCCATTTTATTTGGCTCTTTATCTTCCTCGCCATATTCCTGTAAACGGCTTTCTGTCTTTTTCTCGATTTCCTGATGTTTTTTTCGGGATTCTTCTAGCTGTTCACGCATTTTTATATTTTTCACCCTGTCAATTACCTCGTCAAAACTTTTTGTCGCCATTTTAACGCCTGCATTACATTCTTTCAATAAATGAATGGTATCTTCATTTGCCATATGACATCTCTCCTATCTTATATAGGATTAGTGTGCCCAAAACTTAGCATATTATTAATAACCTTCCATCATTCTCAAAGTGTATTTATCACCATCTTTGATTTCAATACCATCAACACCAGTCTGTGATGATTCACCATTTACTTCTACACTCCACCACAATTGTTTGGAATCGTCTGCTTTCATTCCATCAACGCCTGTGATATATCTTCCATAATCACTGTCTTGATATTCGACGAGTTTTTCTTTATCTAATAAATCACCTAATGTTTTTTCTTCTGTTTCAAAAGAATATGTCTTATCGTAATCCTCTTTTTCGTTTACAACGTTTACTTCTACATTGTTCTGTCCAGCTTGTGTAGTATTCTTATTATTTGAAAAACCACCTCGAGCTAAAAATACGCCTCCAATTGCAAGTAAAATGATTAAGACGCTAACAATTAGCTCAATTTTAAAGCTTTTTTGCTTTTTCATATAATTTACCTTCCTTCTTCATTTGTCGTCGACTAATAATACCATAATTCAACATGCTTGCATAGTTTTTTTTGTTTCAATTTTTCTTTGTCTTCCTGTTTTGTCTATATAGTAATCGGACTTTATAATTAGATTGGATACCTTCACAAAGGAGTATCCTCTCTTTTGCAATGTCCCAATCACTTTGTTTAATGCTTTC
>DBKX01000361.1 GCA_002297865.1 Lachnoclostridium sp. UBA739 | reverse complement strand
ACTGATACCAAGCACAATACTCGGCACCTGACTAGAGGACTCCCAAGACAGTTTCGTTACAGTATATTCCAAAAACTCTCGAACGGTCTTTTCTAACTTTGTAAACCACTGCCCATAACCAGCATAGAGAGACTTCTCTATCTGGAACAGATAGCCTTCACATCGAAGTACATACTTTGATTCTCCTGTCTCATCTCGTTCTATTTGTCCATTCGCTTCCTGGTTGGAACCGTTTAGCCAAACTTTTTCACTATAAAGAACATTCCAGTAAATTTTGTTTTCATCTAGTTCAAATCTCTCAATCACTGGCCACATGACATACACAGAACATTGACTGGATATGTGATGGAGTTCATCACCTGCCTCTAATGTATAATGAGTCGTCTGGGAAGGGGCATCCTTAAGTTCTTTTACCCCTTTTGTGATTTGAAATTCATTTGGATGAATCTTTCCATACGTATTCGCACAGGTTCTCCAATGAACTCCGATTTCTTCTCCTCTGGCTATTACACATTTATCTGGAAAAAACTCATTAATCTGAAGGGATGCCATTCTCTTTTCTAACGCAATACGCTTTTTCATATTGGTTAAACCATTGATGTTTTGAAATGAGACAATCATATAAGTCATTCCTGGTACACAATACGACTCGATATCAGTAATATGAATACGGATACTGTTGTATTGCTCCAAAACAACAGACGATGATTCACTTACAATCGTACAGCATAACGTTCCGCGTCTCGTATCTTTCCATTCACTTGCCTTCCAGCCAGTGACCGAACAGGTGATTCTGTTTGTTGCCTGACTTAGAAAACTATCTGGTTTCTCTCCATATGGAATCTCTAACTGTATATACGATACATCACTTGTGACTTTTCCTTGTACAGATAGTTCATTCACTTGATTGGCTGTTAGACGATTTGGATTTTGAAACGTCACTGTATCATCCTGAATGTTCATCAGATACACTTTAAGTTCATCTAATACTGGGTTATAATTCTCAAGTTCCGTCTTCTGATTCACAATTATCATATCCTTATTACATTGGCAGATGATTGGCGATGTTGCATCTAATATTGCCATCTATTCCTCCCCCTCTTCTTTCTTCTTTAACTTCATATAACCTTCCAGCGCTACAAAAGGATGTTCTGGAAAATAACCTTGCTCCTGAATGGAATGTATGGCTTTTGTTTCTTCAAATTCCGATTCCTTATGATATAGTAAACTCCATTCCATTCCGTCCACTTCGCTAAAAGGTATGGTGAGATCATACGCATCTGTAAGAATCGGAGCAAAAAATATGGATAGATAGATATTTTTCAATCCTTGTTCAATCAATTGGGGATCAATCTGTAATTCCTTTACAGGCAGAATAGTGCTTAGAATATGTAATAATCCACTACTATCCAGCAAAATGGTCGCTTTCTTTCCTTGGTTCACTTTTAATTCAATCTCATGATCCAGCGAAAAATAATCATTTTTAACTCTTGTTGCATCGTTACACAGATGCAACTGTTCAAAGGAATCTCCCTCATAATAGCCAATAGCTCCATCCTGATGATGCTCCACATGTCCCACTTGAAAAGAAAATGTTGCATCTTGTAAATGTGGATATACAAACTCTTTTGGTTTTCCTTTGCTGTTATCTAGCATNNATCTTTGGCTTATTCATTGGTCCCAATACCTCTAATAACATGGTTGCATTAGCAACAAGAATAGGACGCCCAACCATTTGTGCCAAACAATGACTGCTTTGGGATGGTGCAGGATTGATATTCCAAAGTGCATCATCCAGACAAGAAAGATACTCCGTTAATCGATCCTCTCCCTTTTCTTTGCTTGGATTAAGAATGGATTCCGCAATCTTTCGCATTGTTTCGTTCATATCCTCAGGAAGTTCACTAGTACCACCACCCAAAGAAGGTGGACATTTCCAGACAACTGGGCTATCTCCTACCCATACCCGCCTAAGACTACCATAATGTTTGCCTGATGGTTCATAAAACATAAGGCTTCCTTCAATACGATTTGGAAGTAGCCATCCAACGATAGGGGAGTTGCCGTAGAGCACCCAGTCAAACTTTAGAGACGCAGGCTGAAGAATTCTTGGCGGCAACATAATTCTTTGCTGATACACAGTATCATTATCCCGAAGACTTTCTGCACAAGCAACCCCATCCGGTTTTAGTTCCAATACCTGCCCAAACTCATCCACAATTTTTAAGTCATTTACCATCATATACCCTGCCCTGATAGGAGAAAAGAACTGGTTAAATAATGGATTTTTCCCTTGATAATCTGTAAGTTCTGGTGCAATCAGAGCTGCTGCCTTTTTTGCTCTGGCATCTTGGTAATCCATGACAGGAAAACGAAGACCACAATCCTTCATAAGAAGATAATCGTGGAATCCATCCAGTCGCTGGGACATGACATCAAGTTTTTCCTCACCTGACCAGGTATCCGGTAATAACTCTTTTATGGATTCTGATATCATGTCCTTTGCATGAGGAGTAATGATGCTTCGACCTCTATACGTAATGCTTTTTCCTGTCTGAAGTGCTTCTCCAGTGTAAGAACCGTCAATTCCGTTAAAGGACCAGTTGGATAGATTGGGGACTTCTTTCATTACTTCTGGGTCTGGATAATACGTAACCTGCCAGCAAAGGTACAATGGTGACCAAG
>DBKX01000166.1:9290-9506 GCA_002297865.1 Lachnoclostridium sp. UBA739 | reverse complement strand
CTAAATGGCTTAACAGATAATGAAGTATTTGTTCATTTGTTAGGTGGAGATTTACTGGTTAAATACGACCAGAAACAAAACAAAGTTTTTATGACAGGACCAGCGACAACTGTATTTGATGGTGAAGTTGATATTACACACATCAGATAATCAGGGTAATGGGAAAAAGTGAGGTTAAGATTATGCTTTTAAGGAATTTAATACAGACACTGTTGT
>DBKX01000166.1:3330-9223 GCA_002297865.1 Lachnoclostridium sp. UBA739 | reverse complement strand
TTGTGTAAGTGGAGCTGTTTGCGACGGACACAGCTTTATTCCGCAGGTAATAGAAAAGGGAGCCAAAGCAATTATTGTGGAAAAGGAACTTGATTCCTTAGAACTTGGTAATAATAAGGATGTAACTATTGTTAAGGTAGAGGATACAAGAGAAGCATTGGCTCATATGGCAGCAGCTTATTTTGGGCATCCAGCCAATGAACTTAAGGTAATTGGTATTACAGGTACCAAGGGAAAAACAACAACAACTTATATGATCAAATCAATTCTTGAAAATGCTGGTTTCAAAACTGGTTTAATTGGAACCATTGAGACAATTATTGGAGATGAATGTATTCCAGCTTGCAATACGACACCAGAGTCTTATGTGGTGCAGGAATCATTCCGCAAAATGGTGGATGCAGGATGTCAGTGTGTGGTAATGGAAGTATCTTCACAAGGACTTATGTTACACCGTGTAAGTGGTTTTACATTTGATTACGGTATTTTCACCAACTTAGAACCAGATCATATTGGTCCAAACGAGCATAAAGACATGGATGATTACATTGCTTGCAAAAGCAAGTTATTTTCTCAGTGCAAAGTGGGCATCTTAAATGCGGATGACAGTCATTTAGAGCAGATCCTTAGAAACCATACTTGTCAGGTGGAGACATTTGGTATGTCTGAAAAAGCAGATTTGCGTGCAACAGGTTTGCATTTATGGAGAGAGCAGGGAAGTCTGGGAATTGCTTACAAATTACAAGGGTTATTAAATATGGATATTTCCATTGATATTCCTGGCAAGTTTAGTGTATACAATTCTATGGCTGCCATTGCAATTTGTCGTCACTTTGGTGTAACAGATGAGAATATTGCAAAAGCACTTCAGAATATCCGTGTAAAGGGAAGAGTAGAGTTAGTCAAAGTATCGGATAAATTCACTTTGATGATTGATTATGCTCATAATGCAATGTCATTGGAAAGTTTATTGACAACACTTAGGGAATATAATCCAAAACGTTTAGTATGCATGTTCGGCTGTGGTGGTAACCGTTCCAAGCTTCGTCGTTACGAAATGGGTGAAGTATCTTCCAAGCTTGCAGATGTAACAGTCGTTACGTCTGATAATCCAAGAGATGAAGAACCAATGGATATTATCAATGATATTTTAATTGGTGTTCATAAGGCGGATGGAGAGTATGTGACAATTCCAGATCGAAAAGAAGCCATTCGCTATTGCATTGACAATGGTCAAGAGGGTGATATCATCGTGTTAGCAGGTAAAGGACATGAAGATTATCAAGAAATCAAAGGTGTAAAATATAAAATGGATGAACGTGATTTAATCGCGGATATCTTAAATGGAAGATAAAATTTGCAGGAGGTATAGTGTATATGTATGCGGACATCATAGTTGACATATCCCATGAAAATCTAGATAAAACATATCAATATGCTATACCTGATTCGTTAGCGGAACAAGTAAAAGTTGGAGCTTTGGTAAAGGTTCCATTTGGAAGAGGAAACCGTTTCATAAAGGGGTATGTTGTTGGATTATCTGAGATTCCCAATTGGGACCCTGCTCGCATAAAACCTATTGCAGAGGTAGAGGAAAATGGATTAATTATTGAGTCTCAGCTGATTCAGCTGGCTTACTGGATTAAAGATAATTATGGATCAACTATGAACGATGCCTTAAAAACGGTTATTCCTGTTAAAAAAAGGGTGAAAGCAAAAGAAAAAAGGCATGTGAAACTGATTGTAGGACATGCAGTAGCAAGTCAGTACCTTGGTGAATACCGAAGGAAACATTATACAGGAAAAGTCAGATTGTTAGAAGCATTAATAGAATATGGAGTACTTGATCAGGAAATTGTGCAGAATAAACTTTCTGTAGGAAGGGAAACAGTGAAAAGTCTAGAACGAGATGGCCTGATTCAAGTTGTAACAGAACAGCTTTACCGAAATCCAGTGAAGAATCTTATAAAACAGTCATCCCGGATTCAGTTAAATGAAGTACAGCAAGCCATTGCGGATGAAGTGATTACAGATTATATGAATGGAATTCGTAAGACTTACTATGTGCATGGAATAACAGGCAGTGGGAAGACCGAAGTGTATATGGAGATTATTGCAAACATTGTTTCGGAAGGAAAACAGGTTATTATGCTAATTCCTGAAATTTCCCTGACTTACCAGACTGTTATGAGATTTTACAGCCGTTTTGGAGAACGAGTATCCTTCCTTCATTCCAAATTATCGGGGGGAGAACGATATGATCAGTATCTTCGTGCAAAAAATGGAGAAATCGACATTATGATAGGGCCAAGGTCTGCTCTGTTTACTCCATTTCAGAATCTGGGCTTTATCATTATAGATGAGGAACACGAAGGAAGTTACAAAAGCGAAAATCCGCCGAAATATCATGCAAGAGAAGTTGCCCTTGAACGGGCAAGACTTACCGATAGCAGTGTTTTACTTGGTTCTGCTACACCTTCCGTAGAGAGTTATCAGAAAGCACTTTCTGGTGAGTATAAATTATTTACAATGGATAAGCGTGCAGGACATGCAAGGCTTCCAAAGGTATGGATTGTGGATTTACGGGAAGAACTGAAAAATAAGAATAAATCCATTTTCAGTATGAAGTTAAAAGGCCTTATGGAAGATCGGCTTAAGAAGAAACAACAGATTATGCTGTTTCTCAACCGTCGTGGCTATGCAGGATTTGTTTCCTGTAGAAGCTGTGGACATGTTATGAAATGCCCTCACTGTGATGTGTCTTTAACGTCTCACAATACTGGAAGTTTAGTATGTCATTACTGTGGACACGAAGAGACAATGCCAAAAGCCTGTCCGGTTTGTGGTTCTAGATTTATAGCTGCATTCGGAACGGGAACACAGAAGGTAGAAGAAATGGTAAGGAAAGAGTTTCCCTATGCCAGAGTACTTCGAATGGATACAGACACTACGTCTAAAAAAGGTGGACACGAAGAAATATTGTCTGCTTTTAAGAATCGGGAAGCAGATATCTTAATTGGTACACAGATGATTGTAAAAGGGCATGATTTTCCTAATGTAACACTTGTTGGCGTACTGGCAGCAGATTTATCCCTATTCTCGTCGGATTACCGTTCGGGAGAGAGAACATTCCAGCTCCTTGCACAAGCAGCAGGAAGAGCGGGAAGAGGAACTTTAGATGGTGAAGTTGTGATACAGACGTACCAGCCAGAACATTACAGCATCGTTGCGGCAGCTACGGAAGACTATAAACAGTTCTATGAACAGGAAATCGCATACCGTACATTAATGTCGTACCCGCCAGCAGAGCATATGGTGGCATTAATGATTACTTCAAAAGAAGAGGAGAAAGCACAGATAGCATCCAAGGTGCTTTTCAATAAGATAGAATATTTTCAAAAGGAATCTGGTGAATTAAGTCCAGAGGATGACAAGCTGGTAAAAATAATTGGACCTGTAAAGGCTTCGGTTAGTAAAATAAACGATATCTATCGATGGGTGATATATTTAAAATGTAAAGATTATGACAGACTAAAAGAAATTAAAAACATGTTGGAAGACTATATGGAACAAGAAGAATTTTTTAAGAAATGTTCCGTCCAGTTTGATTTTGACCCCATTCATAGTTATTAGAGAGGCATATTGCCTCGGAAAGAGAGGAAAAGTATGGCATTACGTAATATTAGACAAATGGGCGACCCGGTTTTAACAAAAAAGGCAAAAGAAATTAAGGAAATGACACCTAAGATTCAGGAATTAATCGAAGATATGTTAGATACCATGTATGAAGCTGGTGGAGTTGGTTTAGCTGCACCTCAGGTTGGTATGTTAAAAAGATTAGTCGTAATTGATTGTTCTCCAGAAGGGGATCAGCCTCTAATTTTAATCAATCCAGTATTAGTAGAAACAAGCGGTGAACAGACAGGATATGAAGGCTGTTTAAGCCTTGTGGGAAAATCTGGTATCGTAACGCGACCAAACTATGCAAAAGTTAGAGCTTTAAATGAAAACATGGAAGAAATTGAATTAGAAGGAACCGAGCTTCTTGCTAGAGCATTCTGTCATGAATTAGAACATTTAGATGGACATATGTATGTGGAAAAAGTAGAAGGTGACTTAGTAGACACAAGCAGCATCATGGATGAAACTGAGGATGAACAGTAGCAAGGAGGAATTGGATGAGAGTTATATTTATGGGCACGCCTGATTTTTCAGTGCCGACCTTACAGAAATTAATTGATGCAAAGCATGAAGTTTTGGCTGTAGTAACACAGCCGGACAAGGCAAAAGGAAGAGGAAAGACAGTGCAGTTCACACCGGTAAAAGAACTTGCTGTAAAATATGACATTCCGGTTTATCAGCCAAATCGTATTAAAGAAAATGAAGAATTCTATGAAGAAATGAAAGCATTAAATGCAGATGTTATGGTTGTTGTTGCATTTGGAAAGATTCTGCCAAAAGAAATATTAGAACTTACCAAGTATGGCTGTGTCAATGTCCATTCATCCCTGCTTCCAAAATATCGTGGTTCAGCACCTATCCAATGGGTTATCTTAGACGGAGAAACAGAATCTGGAGTTACTACTATGCTCTTAGATGAGGGTGTGGATACTGGAGATATTCTTCTTAGAGAGGTTATCCAGTTAGATGAAAAAGAGACAGGTGGAAGTCTTCACGATAAGCTTTCTGTAATTGGTGGAGATTTGTGTGTGGAAACGTTAAAACAGTTAGAAGCTGGTACTGTTACACCAGCTCCACAGGGAGAAACACCTACAAGATATGCCAAAATGCTGACAAAAGATATGGGTAGAATTGATTTTGAGAGACCAGCAGTTGAAATAGAACGACTCATTCGTGGTTTAAATCCATGGCCAAGTGCTTTTGCATCCTTACACGACAAAACTCTTAAAATATGGGATGCCAATGTAGTAGAAGGCGACGAAAATGCAAAACCAGGCGAGGTAATTGCAGTAGGCAAAAAAAGTTTTACCGTAATGACAGGAGAAAAAGCTCTTGAAATTATGGAAATGCAGTTAGAAGGAAAGAAGCGTATGACGACAGAAGCCTTTTTACGTGGTTACACAGTTAAGAAAGGCGAGATACTTGTTTAGGAGGGATTAACATGTTTCCTTATTACGGTTTTTATTATGACCCAACGTATAGTTTGATTTTAATCGGTATGGTGCTATCATTGCTGGCATCAGGCTATGTGAAGTCCACATATGCGAAATACTCTCATGTGTTAAGCCGTTCAGGTTTAACAGGAGCGCAAGTCGCAGAACGGATTCTTCATCAGTCGGGAATTTATGATGTTCGCATTGAACATGTTTCTGGTAATTTAACGGACCATTTTGATCCTCGTTCGAAAGTAGTACGATTATCGGATTCTGTATATGGTTCAACATCTGTTGCGGCACAGGCAGTTGCTGCTCACGAATGTGGACATGTAATTCAGCATGCAACTGGATACAGTCCACTTCGTTTCCGTACCCAGTTAGTACCTGTGGCACAATTTGGTGCAAACATTTCCTGGCCATTAATCCTCATAGGATTTTTCTTAAATGGACAGTTTTTAATCACCTTTGGTATCTTACTATTTTCCCTAGCAGTTTTGTTTCAACTGGTAACACTCCCTGTTGAGTTCAATGCATCAAGCCGTGCCCTTAAGATTTTAGAGCAAAATGGTATATTAGGACATGACGAAGTGGGAAGTTCCAGAAAAGTTTTAAAAGCAGCGGCCCTTACGTACGTAGCAGCAGCCGCAGCATCAATATTACAGCTTCTTAGGCTGTTTCTTCTATTCGGAAGAAGAGACAATGACTAAGGACAACATGGAGGATATTATATGTCAAAAGAAACCAGTACAGTAAATATTCGAGAACTGGCCATGCAT
>DBKX01000166.1:513-3284 GCA_002297865.1 Lachnoclostridium sp. UBA739 | reverse complement strand
GAATAAAACAAGTAGTGAAGTGTTAAGTGGAGTACTGGACAAATATCAATACTTGCCGAAACAGGAAAGAGCGTTTTTCACAAGACTTTGTGAAGGAACCATGGAACGTGCAATAGAACTGGATTATGTAATTAACCAGTTTTCCAAGACGAAAACAAAGAAAATGAAACCAGTTATCCGTACCATTTTACGAATGGGAACCTATCAGATTTTATATATGAGCCATGTGCCAGACAGTGCAGCATGTAATGAGTCTGTAAAACTAGCTCAGAAAAAAGGGTTTCATACTTTGAAAGGATTCGTGAATGGGGTTCTTCGTAACATCAGTAGAAATAAGGAAAATATTATTTATCCTGATAAGAAGAAAGACTTTCTATCGTATTTGAACGTAACGTATTCCATGCCAATGTGGATATTAGAAAAGTGGAGTAAACATTACAATAAGGAAGAACTAGAAACAATGCTTGCTTACTTTGCAATGGAAAGCAAGACAACAGTTCGTGTGAATACTGAAAAAATAGAAAAGTCTTCTTATATGAAACAGTTAGAGCAAGCAGGTGTAGAGGTTTTTGAAGGCACTTATTACGAAAATGCGCTGCAAATTAGTGGATACAATACCATACAGAGTCTTCCAGGTTATGAAGAAGGGTATTTTACAGTACAGGATGAGAGTTCTATGTTAGCAGTTCTTTGTGCTGGAATAGAGCCAGATATGCAGATTCTTGATGTGTGTGCAGCACCTGGAGGAAAGACCATGTTTGCGGCTGGTCTGCTTAAAGGTACTGGAAAGGTCATATCTTGTGATGTATCAGACTATAAGGTAGCAAGAATTCGCGAAAATGTAAAACGTCTAGGTTTGACTAATGTGGAAGAAATGGTATGGGATGCCACAGAGTGTAATGATAGTTGGAAACAGCAAATGGATGTAGTGATTGCCGATGTGCCTTGTTCTGGTCTTGGTGTGATTGGGAAAAAGTCAGATATTAAGTATAATTGTTCCCAAGAAGGAATAAATAATTTAAGAAGCATACAGCGAGAAATATTGTCTAATGTTTGTCAGTATGTAAAACCAGGTGGCGTTTTGCTGCTAAGTACTTGTACTGTTACGGAGGAAGAAAATCAGGAAAATGCAGAATGGTTTTCGAAAAATTTCGACTTTGATTATGAAAGTTTAGTTCCGTATTTACCAGAACAGCTAAGCAGTTCTACAGCAAAAGACGGTTACCTTAAACTTCTTCCGGGAATACACAAGACGGATGGTTTCTTTATGGCACGGTTTAGAAAGAGATAGAATATGAACGAGAAAAAAGACTTAAAATCATGCAGTTTTGAAGAAATTGCAAAGGAAATGAAATCGATAGGAGAAAAAGCCTTTCGAGGAAAGCAGATATATGAGTGGCTTCATAAAAAGCTCGTTTCAGATTTTTGTGAGATGAGCAACCTGTCAAAGGACTTGAGAGAGAAGTTAAAAGAACAATATGTCTTACCAGGAGTTCAAATGGTGGACAGCAGAACTTCTAAGGATGGCGAAACAACCAAATATCTGTTCCGATTACATGATGATCGTGTAATAGAAAGCGTTTTGATGAAATATCATCATGGCAATAGTGTATGCATTTCATCACAAGTGGGCTGTCGTATGGGGTGCAAATTTTGCGCTTCTACGTTAGGTGGACTAGAACGTAATCTGACAGCTTCTGAAATGTTAAGCCAGATTTACGAGATTCAAAGATTAAGTGGTGAAAGAGTATCTAATGTAGTAGTTATGGGAACAGGAGAACCCCTTGATAACTTTGATAATTTATTAAAATTTATTCAGATTCTTACTGATGAACACGGACTTAATATCAGTCAGAGAAACATCACTGTCTCCACTTGTGGGCTGGTTCCCAAAATAAGAGAACTTGCCGACAGACAGTTACAGATTACATTGGCGATTTCTTTGCATGCACCTAATGATGAGTTAAGAAGAACCTTAATGCCAGTAGCGAACAAGTATTCTGTTAAGGAAATTATGGAGGCTTGCCATTATTACTATGAAAAAACAGGGAGAAGGATTACATTTGAGTATAGTCTGGTAGAGGGGGCTAATGATGGAGAGAAGGAAGCAAGGGAATTATGCCAGTTAATCAGGGGATTAAACTGTCATGTAAATTTGATTCCAGTGAATCCGATAAAAGAACGAAATTTTCGTCATTCTTCTATGCAGTTTATACAAAAATTTAAAAATATACTTGAAAAAAATAGAATTAATGTTACCATTAGAAGGGAAATGGGTGCGGATATTGATGCTGCTTGTGGACAGCTTAGAAAAAGCTATATGGATGATATGCAAAAGGGGGATTGACAGTGAAGGCATTTTCCATTACTAATATTGGAATGCAGAGAAAAGTGAATGAAGATTATGTATATTGTAACAAGGATGCAATTGGAAGCCTTCCTAACCTCTATATCGTAGCAGATGGTATGGGAGGGCATAAAGCCGGAGATTATGCGTCAAGATGCTGTGTGGAATCCATGATTCAAGAAGTGAAAGGTGATTCTTTAAAATCACCAGTAAGTATTTTGGAGCATGCGATTCAGAAAGCAAATGAAACGGTGCTTAGGGAATCGAAAAAAAATGTTGAATTCGAAGGAATGGGAACAACTGTTGTCGTAGCAACAATAGTGGATGATACATTACACGTTGGGAACATAGGTGATTCACGTTTGTACGTGATACGAGATAGAATTGAGCAGATCACACAAGATCATTCTCTTGTGGAGACAAG
>DBKX01000166.1:0-508 GCA_002297865.1 Lachnoclostridium sp. UBA739 | reverse complement strand
ATATGGAGACAATGGTTCGAACGGGAGAACTAATGCCGGAAGATGCTAGATTTCATCCAAATAAGAACATAATTACGAGAGCTTTGGGAACCAACGAGGATGTAAAAGCAGATTTTTTTGAAGTAAAATTAGAAAAGGCAGATACAATTCTTCTTTGTTCAGATGGATTGTCCAATATGGTAGAGGATAGAGAAATAGAGAGAATTGTCAAAGAAACGCAAGATGTGGAGAAAGCATCAGAAACATTAGTAGAACTGGCCAATCAAAATGGCGGGACAGATAATATTGCTATTGTTATGATACAAGTATAGTGGTATGATATGGAATGCATATGATTCTCTAAGGTAGTATAGTTGAAGGAGGAAAGCTATGGTTAGACCGGGGATGCTCATTAGCGACAGATATGAGATAATTGAAAAAGTTGGAACCGGCGGAATGGCTGATGTTTATAAAGCAAAATGTCATCGTCTAAACCGGTTCGTTGCAATCAAGATTTTAAAGGCTGAAT
>DBKX01000331.1:6877-7461 GCA_002297865.1 Lachnoclostridium sp. UBA739 | reverse complement strand
TATGTCTCTCTCTAACTTTTCATTTATCTCAAGTATCCAGATGGAATTCATACCCAAATCATTAAAATCTACACTTTCCTTAATCTCTGCTACAGGAAGCTGTGTCGTCTCTGCTACGATTTTCTTTAAATACGCAACCGTTCTATCTTCTATATCAACAGTCTCTTCTACTGCTTTTATAATTGCCTTAGAATTCTCCGATTTTATCTCTTCTGTCTCTTCTAAGTTGATTTCTAGGCTCTTGATTGCTTTCGTAGCACTATTAAGCTCACTCTCTACAACTAACATTTGCTCAAATGAATTAGAAAGAATACAATCAAGAATCTTCATTCCTGTTTCTGATTCCATTGGAACAATTCCTTTGTTTTTACGGATAATCTGTTCTATCTTAGCATCAACTTTCATGCCTCCATCTTTCCATAACGGCCAATTCACAGCAAAAGATTGTCCATAGCGTTCTTTCTTACTTACCAGTTCATTTCGATAATGCATATATTGATCCATAAATGCGTTAGCGGAAGAATAGTCAACTTGTCCTGCATTTCCGATTGCTCCTGCAATGGATGAATACGCAACGAAAAAGT
>DBKX01000331.1:4267-6861 GCA_002297865.1 Lachnoclostridium sp. UBA739 | reverse complement strand
GTCCTTTGTTGCCAAATCAAGATTCACGATTCCATGTATTTTAGGAGCCATGACCATTTTAAATTCCTCAATATTTTTTTCTATAATATAACAGTCTCTTAATATTCCCGCACCATATAAGACACCATCAATCTTACTGTATGTATTTAAAATGCTTGTGACGACTTCACATACCCTATTGTAATCCGTCATATCAACTGGATAATAGGCTATCTTTGCAGGTAATTCTTTGTATTGTTGTATTACGTCTTTTACCTCTTCTAAGTCTTTTCTTCCTGTTAGAACGATAGTCGCATTCTGAACGGAAGATGCAATGTGTCTCATGGTTATTTCAGCCAATCCACTAATTCCACCTGTCAGTAAATAAACTCCCTCATCTTTCCACAAGCTGTTACTATTCGTAATGCCTTCCTTAAGTTTCTTCCATGACTGTACCGTACGTCCTTGTTCAGAGTAACAAATACAAGTATCACTAGTCTTTGCATTTTCAATAAAGTAACTCTCAATATGTTCATTTTCTTCGCAACATGAAAGTTCAATATATTGTCCTGTTACATTTCCATTTTCTCTTTCGGCAGTTCTAAGAAGCTTGGATATTCCTCTATACAGACTTGATTTCTCTGCAATACAAAGAGTCTGAATTAAGGTTTTCTCATATCCATGCTCTTTCATGACCCCCTTTACGATGCGCAAAATTTTAGTTGCTGCATCCTCATAACGATTATCAATCCGATCTCCTTGTGGAATGATTTCATATATTTCATAATCTGGCAGCTCTAACTTAGCTATATTCCTAGTTTTCTCTGAAAGAAGGACTGCTATTTTATTCTGATACTGATTGCTATCAACGGTTCTATCCAGTGACCTTCTATTATAATGAGATGTAAATAGTGTTGTTACACTATCTTTTTGTCCCACACCCATGTTGCGGTAACAGAACCCTTCCATTGTAAGGCATACTTTTCCTGAATTCGTGCATAACTGCATTGATACAATCTGTTCTTCTTTTCGTTTCTTGTCACGTGTCAGCACTACCCATAGTTCTTCTTCTAATGGTGCAAGTAATACCATTTTCTTCAACTGATATGGCATCATCCTCTGACTATCTTCTTCCTGTGCCACTAATCCAATAAAAGACTGAATTGCTGCATCTAGTACCCCTGGTTCTAAATACTTCGAATCCAATGTCTGATAAGAAGATGGTTCTGCAACAACCTTTGCCATACAGATATCTTTTCCGCAGGAAATCTGGTTCAGTATCTTATGCTCACTGGCATACACAAATCCTTTTTGAGCAAAAATATCATAGATTTCCTTCTTTTCAAATACGCTCTCTGTACATTTTTCTTGTATTGCCATCAAATTAATGTTTGCTTGTGTACTAGGTTCAAAACCAACTGTTGCCTGACAATGTATCTTAACCGCAATATCCGTTATACTATATATCTCACAATAAATACTGCTTTCTCCAGTAAGCATAAGTCCAATATAGATATTGTCCAATTTTTGATTCAAAACAAAAGGTTCCATCCACTTTACATTCTGAATAATCAAATTATCTTTGTCATCATCTTGGCAAGCCTCAGCTACTGCTTCACGAATCATTTCCAGATAGGCTGATGCTGGAAGCACCTTCTTTCCAAACAATTCATGCCCCTTTAAATACGATTCTTCTCCTGTAACTTGACACACGTATTTCTGTTCTGACAGGTCCGATACATTTCTTGTTAAAAACGGATGTAGCTTAATATCTCTATTTTCTGTTTTTGTAAACCAGTGTGACACTTTTTCAAATGAATAAGTTGGTAAGCTAATTCGCTTAGGATATCCCTCTTCGAACAATGGATTCCAGTCAATTTCTTGTCCATTTGTCCATATATCAATTATTCTTTCGATATTCTTTTCTTCCCATAAAACAGCAACTTCATCATTGGTCAGTTTCTTTCCTGTACTAAACTTTTTACTGCCCATCTGTTTCTTTCCAACACGATAACATGGATGCTCTATTCCATTTAGGTAATTATGTAAGCATTGTAATAATTCTACTGTATTAGAATAGTATGCCGCAAAACGAACTTCTTTTTCTTCTCTTCCAAAAAGAAGCGTGTATTCCATGCTGTATAAATCACTATTAGTATAAGTATTTTTTTCTAAAAAAGTTACATATTCTTGCGCCATTCTTTTTAAAGCCAATTCATTTTTTGCGGACAGTGCAAAAATAAATGGTGGATTTTTTACACTTTCTTCACTTTCTTCTGATATATACTCCTCTAATATGAAATGCGCATTGGAACCGCCTGCACCAAATGACGAAAGTGCAGCTCTTCTAGGGTATTCTATGTTCTTGTCACCTTCAAGCGTTATTCTCTTCCAATTTTGTAGTTCTTGAGGCACATAAAATGGTGAATTTTCAAATGGAATATTGGAATTCAGCTTTTCAGAGTGTAAGGAAGGTACCAGCTGTTTATGCTTAAACTGCAACAGAATTTTCGTCAAAGAAGCAATTCCGGCTGCACCCTCACAATGGCCAATATTCGATTTTACCGAACCAATGGCACAATACTGCTTATCCTTTGTGTACTCGTTATATACCT
>DBKX01000331.1:0-4186 GCA_002297865.1 Lachnoclostridium sp. UBA739 | reverse complement strand
TGGCCTTCTACATAACCGATTGTTCTAGGATCGATTTTGGTCTTATGTAGCACGTTCTCAATTAAATCAGACATTGCATTTGGATTTGGGACTGAATAACCATTCGTTTTACCACCATGATTAATTGCCCCTCCTTTTATAACCGCATAAATGTGGTCTCCTGCCAATTTTGCTTCATCCAGTCTCTTAATTAAGATTGCTCCAACACCTTCTCCTGGAACATACCCATCTCCGTCTTCTCCATAACTTCTGCAACGTCCATCACTTGCTAAAAAATTGTCTTCGCTTAGGGCTATATATTTATTAGTATGGATTGACAAATTGACACCACCAACGATAGCCGCTTCACAATCCCCTCTCTTTAAACTTTTACCCGCCATATAAAGTGCTGTCAATGAAGAAGAACACATTGTATCTACTGCAACACATGGTCCCTGAAAGTTAAAGTAATACGAAATTCGATTGGCTATGGATGATTTACTTCCATTCAATGTTCGCATATTGTTATGAGCCTGTTCCGAAACTCCATAGAATTGATACTCTTCAAACATAGCTCCCACAAAAACACCAACTTTTGCTCCTTTTCCATACTTTTCCTCTGACGCAATTGTTTTCCTCGTATAACCTGCATCTTCTATTGTTTTATATACACACTCTAAAAACAAGCGTTCCTGTGGATCCATTTTTTCTGCTTCTCGTGGTGCAATCTGGAAAAATCCAGCATCAAACTTATCAACATCGTCTATGAATCCTCCCCAATGAGGAACTGTGCTCTTTTTGTTTTCTTTGCTTTGATATTTCTGATAATCCCAACGTTCTTTCGGTATTTCAGATATACAGTCTTTACCACTTTTTAAATTTTCCCAAAATTCTTCTACATCTTTGGCTTTTGCATAAGAGCCTGCAAGCCCTACAATCGCAATATCTGTACTGTAATCCTGTGTGCTCTTTATGGAAACACTGTTCTCTTTTACAACCGTTTCTTCCTGCTCTACAAAATTCTCTTCTCCAAAGAGTTTCATTAGTCCTTCCTTTTGGTATTTTTCAAAATACTGTGCTAATTCTAGTACATTTTTATATTCAAAAAACAGAGTCTTTGGTACTCCACTAAAATCCTTTTCAATTCTATCTTGCAACGTCATGATATAGATGGAGTTTATTCCGTATGCGTCTAAATCGCAATCCTCTTCTATATCATTCTGATCTATTTTCATGACTTCAGATATTAAAGTCCTCACATACTTCTTCGCAAGTGCAAGAGACTCTTCTTGCACAATTATTTTTTCACTACGATTTACTTTTGGCATAGTCTGATTCTGATTTACAAGTTCAAAAATAATTCCCACTAAATTCATGCTTTCTTCAAATAAGCCAAGTTCTAATTGTGTTCCGAATTGATTACTTATTTTTTCGATTAACTGACTTACTATTACCAAATCTGCTCCTAAATCAGATAAGCACGCATATTCTGAGATTTCTTCTACACTAATGCTCAAAATTTCTGCTAAAATTCTTTTTGTCTCCTGTAGGAAGTCGATATACTTCTCCCCAAGTTTTCTGATTATTTCAATTTCTTTTTCTGCATCCTTGCTACTTATACTCTGCTTTTGTATTTTTTCAAATAATTCATCCTTTTTACTCTCCAAACACTGTTTCGAATTCATCTCTCGTCATCTGCCCCCTTCTTACCTCATCAATTACCTCTTTCACATTCTTCATTACATGAACCTTAGGACTTTTCTGAAGCTGCATTAGAAAGCCGTTAATTTTCAGGCATAGTTCACCTGTCTGGTCAAATAAAGATACATTCACAACTCTGCTCTCCCTGCTGCTTACTATTCTTTCTATTTTTCCTGTAGCTCTTTCCTTACATCCTTTAAACAATTCACATGATTCAATCATATAAGGTATATATGCCCTGCTGTTATCTAATTCCTGATACAAGCCATACGCTGACTGAAACGCAGAATCTAACAGACCAATATCAAAACAGTACTCTTCCTCGTTTAGGTTATCCTTCCCTAAATCAATATAGGCTTTATTCTTAAAACGATATATTTTTTGAATTCCCTGATGCGTTTTTCCATATTGTAAATCCATGATTTCAAATTGTTTATAACACTCTTCCCCTGTAATCAAATCTTGCTTTGCTCTTGCCTGTTTTTCTTCATCCCGATCGATTTTCTCTCGTTCACCAGCCTTTTCTATATCAACAATACATTCACAAAGTGTATTCTTTCTATCTCCATCTATTTCATAAATTTCAGCCCGCAGCAACGAATCCCTATTTCGAAAACAGAGGTATATTCTTTTCGTTCCATTCTCTACCCATAACGGTGCTTGAAATAAAAGTTTCTTCAGAACAACCTTTTTCTTCTGCTCCATAATTTCATCTTTTATTTCTTTGTCAATCACTTCTAACGTACCAAACCAAAACATTTCAATATATGCAGATGCGGGGAATAGTCTCTTTCCAGCAACTTTATGGTCTAACAATAATCGTTCTGTTCCTGTCAGTTCTGTTTCGAATCTTACCCCTGATAGAGAAGAGCAGTTTTTCTGAACCAATGGATGAAGCCAGGCAACACAGTTCTCCTTGTCTTGCCCCTTCATATCTTTTTCATCCGAAACTAACCAATACTTATCTTTCCTAAATGGATAAACCGGCAAGTGAATTCGTTTGCCGTGTCTGTTGCGACATAATTTTATCCAGTCTACAATAGCACCATTTTCCCACTTTTCTAGTACTCGTTCGATGTTTTCACGATCTGGTTTTTTCCATACTGACTGATACATTTCTTGTTCGATTGGCTCACCTTCAAATCCTGTTTTGCAAACATGATAAAATACTTCTCCCTCTGTTTTTCCCAAAGAAATCTGTTCTAATTTGTCACATAGTTCTTCCTTTGTTTTTAACACAAAAGAAGCTCTTGCTTCCATCTCTTCACGTCCAACTTGTAGAGTGAACAAAATATCTTCCAACAATAAGTCTTTGTTCTTTCTAATATATTCACATAACTCTCGTGCTTTTTCCTGTAAGCACTCTCTATTTTTTGCTGAGAGAACACAGATTTGATTCACTGCCCTCTCTCTACTTCTTTCTTGTTTTTCTTCCTTCACATATTCTTCAATCACTACATGGCTGTTTGTTCCACTAAAGCCAAATGCACTCACACAGGCTCTTCTTGGATAGTCATCCTTCCATTCCTTCAATTTTGTATTCACATAGAATGGTGAATGGTCATAATCAAAATGCTCATTTGGCTGTTGATAATGAAGCGTAGGAACCAAAGTCCGATGTTTCATGCATAACAATACTTTTTCAATTCCTGCCACTCCTGCCGCTGCGGAGGTATGTCCCAAATTGGATTTTACAGAACCAATTGCACAATAATTTTCTCTATTTCCCTTTTCCCTAAAAGCCCTTGTGATTGCCTTTAGTTCAATTGGGTCACCTAATTTCGTTCCTGTTCCATGCATTTCTGCAAAAGAAATGGTTTCTGGATTAATCCCATATTTATTATAGACTTCATGGATTAACTCTTTTTGTCTTTTGACACTTGGAGCAGTAATTCCATTGGTCTTTCCATCCTGATTCACTCCTGAACCAATAAGAACACCGTATATAGGATCTCCATCTGCTTCTGCATCCTCCAGACGTTTTAACACTAACGCTGCTGCTCCCTCTCCTGGAACAAATCCATCTGCTGCGTTGTCAAATGTCTTACACTTTCCATCTTTCGCCAACATACCCGTAGAACTCATTTTGATAAAGGCATCTGGAGTCAGATACAGCGTTACTCCTCCAACTAATGCCATATCGACATCATGTCGAGCCAATGCCTGAAATGCCATATCTGTACAAACTAAAGAAGAGGAACATGCGGTATCGATAGAAATTGCCGGTCCTTTCAAATTAAGGAAATAACTGATTCTAGCAGAGGCAATTGCCATGCTGTCACCTGTAATATCAGGTGTTTTGATATTATGATTTGACAGCATGGTAACATATTCATTGCCCATTACTCCTAAATACACACCACATTTTGTATCTCCTAATGCTTTTGGATTATATCCCGCATCTTCAAATGCCCGATATGCCTCCTGTAAAAAAATCCTATGATGTGGGTCCATTGTCTCGGCTTCTATTGGTGCAATATTAAAGAATAGCGGGTCAAAATCTTCG
>DBKX01000201.1:11163-36281 GCA_002297865.1 Lachnoclostridium sp. UBA739 | reverse complement strand
AGACCACCTGGACGTGAAGCTTACCCTGGTGATGTATTCTACTTACACTCCAGATTATTGGAAAGAGCAGCAAGATTATCAGATGAGTTAGGCGGCGGTTCTTTAACAGCTCTACCTATTATCGAAACACAGGCGGGAGACGTTTCTGCGTATATCCCAACAAACGTTATCTCCATCACTGATGGTCAGATTTACCTTGAGACAGAGATGTTTAACTCTGGTTTCAGACCAGCTGTTAATGCCGGTTTATCCGTATCTCGTGTAGGTGGTTCTGCTCAGATTAAGGCGATGAAGAAGATTGCAGGTCCTATTCGTATCGAGTTAGCTCAGTATAGAGAACTTGCAGCATTCTCTCAGTTTGGTTCAGACTTAGATGCTGATACAAAAGAAAAGTTAGCACAAGGTGAAAGAATCAAAGAGATTTTAAAACAGCCTCAATATAACCCAATGCCAGTTGAGTATCAGGTTATCATTATTTATGCGGCAACGAAGAAATATCTGCTTGATATTCCGGTAGAAGATGTATTGGATTTCGAAAAAGGACTGTTTGCCTTTATTGATACCAAATATCCGTAAATTCCGGCTTCGATCCGTGATACCAAAGTGCTCAGTGAGGAAATGGAACAAAAGCTGATTCAGGCAATTGAAGAGTATAAAAAACAGTTTCTTCAAGCGTGAAAGGTGAGGTGATTGAAAAATGGCCTCAATGAGAGNNCTACTAAGAAATATCTTCTTGATATCGAAGTAGATAGAATTCTAGATTTTGAAAAAGGTCTTTTTGAATATATTGATACAAAGTACACAGATATTCCAGCAAGTATTCGTGAAACAAAAGAAATCACAGAAGAGACTGAAAAGAACCTGATTCAAGCTATCACTGAATTTAAAAAAGAGTTTAAATAGAGGAGGTAGAGATTATGGCCTCCATGAGAGATATAAAAAGGCGAAAAGATAGTATACAGAGTACTGGTCAGATTACAAAGGCTATGAAACTTGTTGCAACTGTAAAGTTACAGAAAGCAAAGTCAAGAGCCGAAGAATCAAAACCATACTTTAATTATATGTACGATACTGTAACTTCTATGTTAGAGAAGTCAGGCAATATATCTCATCCGTATCTGCAAGCAGGAGAATCCACAAAGAAGGGATTCATTGTAATCACTTCTAACCGTGGTCTTGCTGGCGGTTATAATTCAAACCTTGTTAAGATGATTACCAAGGGAGACTTTAAAAAGGAAGACTGTGTCATTTATGCAGTTGGACGTAAGGGTCGCGAAACTTTGGAACGTCTAGGGTATGAAATTAAAGCGGATTACTCAGAAGTGATAAATGAGCCATTATACAAAGATGCCCAGGAAATCGGAAGAGCAGTACTGGATGCATTCACGAATAATGAGCTTGGAGAAATCTATTTAGTTTATACTGTATTTAAAAACACAGTTTCACAGATTCCTACTTGCATCAAACTTCTACCTATATCCAAAGACGATTTAGAGAAGGATAATGAAAGTAATGGTTCTGATAAGAAATCTATGGATGACTTAACATTAATGAACTATGAACCTGAAGCAGAGGAAGCTTTAAATACAATTATTCCAAAATACATCAATAGTCTTATCTATGGTGCATTAGTGGAATCGGTAGCAAGTGAAAATGGTGCTAGAATGCAGGCTATGGATTCTGCTACAAATAATGCAGAAGACATGATTTCTGATTTATCACTTAAGTATAATCGTGCACGTCAGGGTGCGATTACGCAAGAACTTACAGAAATTATTGCAGGTGCATCTGCAATCGAATAAAGAAGGAGTGAAAAAGCAAGTATGGCTAAATCTAATGTAGGTAAAATCACTCAGATTATCGGTGCGGTACTAGACATTAAATTTACAGAAGGTAACCTTCCTGAAATTTATGATGCCATTGACATCAAAACAAAAAAAGGCGACACTCTTGTAGTCGAAGTAGCACAGCATCTTGGTGATGATACAGTACGTTGTATTGCCATGGGACCTACTGACGGTCTGGTTCGTGGAATGGAAGCAGTTTCAACAGGTGCTCCTATCTCCGTGCCAGTAGGGGAAGAAACATTAGGACGTATGTTCAATGTTCTTGGTAACCCTATTGATAACAAACCAGCTCCAGCAGTTAAGGCTCATGATCCAATTCATAGAAAGGCACCAAGTTTCGATCAGCAGTCTAGTGAGACTGAAATGTTAGAAACAGGTATTAAAGTCGTTGATTTACTTTGCCCTTACCAGAAGGGTGGTAAAATCGGTCTTTTCGGTGGTGCCGGTGTAGGTAAAACTGTATTAATTCAGGAGTTAATCACAAACATTGCTACTGAGCATGGTGGATATTCTGTATTCACAGGTGTAGGTGAAAGAACTCGTGAAGGTAACGATTTATATTATGAAATGATTGAATCTGGCGTTATTGATAAAACAACCATGGTGTTCGGACAGATGAACGAGCCACCTGGTGCCAGAATGCGTGTAGGTTTAACAGGTCTTACAATGGCTGAACATTTCCGTGATAAAGGTGGAAAAGACGTTCTTTTATTCATTGATAACATTTTCCGTTTTACACAGGCTGGTTCTGAGGTATCTGCCCTTTTAGGACGTATGCCTAGTGCCGTTGGTTATCAGCCAACATTACAGACAGAGATGGGTGCCCTACAGGAACGTATCACTTCTACAAAGAGTGGTTCTATCACATCCGTACAGGCTGTGTATGTACCTGCCGATGACTTAACTGACCCTGCTCCAGCGACAACATTTGCTCACTTGGATGCAACAACAGTACTTTCCCGTTCTATCGTTGAGTTAGGTATTTACCCTGCGGTAGATCCATTAGAGTCTACATCCCGTATTCTTGACCCACACGTTGTAGGTGAAGAACATTACCAAGTAGCTCGTGGAGTACAGGAAATTCTTCAGAAATATAAAGAATTACAAGATATCATTGCAATTCTTGGTATGGACGAACTTTCTGAAAGTGATAAACTTTTAGTTGCTCGTGCAAGAAAGGTACAGAGATTCTTATCTCAGCCATTTAACGTTGCAGAACAGTTTACTGGTCTGGAAGGTAAATATGTGCCTATCGCAGAAACAATTCAAGGATTTAAAGAAATCTTGGAAGGTAAGCACGACGATATTCCAGAAAGTTATTTCTTAAATGCTGGTAATATTGACGACGTTCTTGCAAGAGTAAAGTAGGAACGGAGGGAGTCCATGGCGGATAGTAAATATTTTAAGGTAAAAGTTATCTCTCCTGATCGTGTATTTTTTGAGGGAGAAGCAGACTTGCTTGAACTAAAAACGAGCGAAGGTGATATTGGTATCCTAGCTGGTCACATTCCTTTAACTGCAGTTATCGCACCTGGTATTTTAAGAATTACTAAGGACGGTGAAGTAAAAGAAGCATCTTTATTAGAAGGGTTTGTTGAGATTCTACAGGATCGTGTTACTGTTTTAGCAGAAGCATGTGAATGGCCGGATGAAATTGACATAAATCGTGCTAATGAAGCAAAGATTCGTGCAGAAAGAAGATTGACTGGCGGTGAAGGTGATATCAATTACGCTAGAGCTGAAATGGCGCTTCGAAGAGCCCTAATTCGTATCGAGTTAGGTGACAGAAGCAACATGTAATAGATTGAATAAGCCTCTGATTACTGGAAATACTCTAGACGAGTAAACCAGTGATTGGAGGTTTTTTTGTGAGCAAGAAAGTAAAGGCTACAATCTATATAGTAGGTGTTTTGTGGGTTGCAGTGATGTCTCAGTTGTTAGTGAATCAAATATTTACAAGTGATGCTAGAATTATGGATGCATTTGTGGATACGGATACGAACATAGAAGAAAGTAAGTTGAATATCGTTGCAGATTATGGTAATGGATACTTGTTAAAGGATCAAAAAGAAGAAGTACTTAGAAGGCTTGCAGATACAGCAGGAATAAAAGAATATAAGATGAAGACAGAAACTACTAAAGATACTGTAAACATAAAGCTTCACGAGAAAACGAAGAAGAAAGATACATCCATTGAATTTATTACTCTATCAAAAGAACAAGGGAAAAAGACATCTTATCATCATTTCGTTTTGTTGGAAATGAAACTTAGCAGGGAGTTTGATAAGGTAATTGAAATAAAAAAGGCTGCTGAAAAATATGTCTCAAAATGGGGTGCCAAGGAGTATCAATGTATCGTAAAGTTTTCTGGAAGTTACCAAGGGCAATTGGCTCAGAAAGACATTGATGGTCATGTTGGTGGACTGCTTAAGAATCTGCAGGCGAGGAAGGTAGACTCAGTTAGGTCAGATAATTTCTATTCAGTGTATGCATATACTGGGCTGGTAAAGGATTATATTAAGGCAGATGGAAAGCGAATTAATATTAATGTGGTAGTCACATACAATGAAGAGGAAGACAAAACAGAGCTTTGTCTGGCGACACCAGTGCTTAATGAGGATTATTAGGGGTGAGGCTGTAAATCTAACTTTTTGG
Source organism: Lachnoclostridium sp. UBA739 (assembly GCA_002297865.1). The sequence continues at coordinate 31,779 of DBKX01000201.1, read as the reverse complement.
AGTTGATTTACAGCCTTTTATAATTGCAACTTACAGATTATGATTCCTATACCGACTTCGTCTAAACGTCATCTCATTAACCAGCATGTTTTGAACCAAGTGTCTCATCCAGTTTGGATTGCCATCATCGTCAAAGTCTGCAAATGGAATTGGAGAACACCATCTACCAGGTCCGCAACGTCTATTGGAGAGTGGACACAAAGGTCCGAAGCAAGGCTTAGGTCCCCAACCAGGTCTTTTACCAGGTCCCCAGCCAGGCCCCCAACCAGGCCCCCAACCAGGTCCTCTACCAGGTACCCAGCCAGGTCCTCTGCCAGGCCCCCATCCCCATGATTCTTTTAAAGGTGCAGCGTTCGATACATTATCCAACTCCGTAGCACTTACCTCATCATCCTCACAATCAAGCATAGCATCATCTGGACAGTAGGAAGGCCTAGCTGCCACCTCACAGTCAAGAGACGTTCCTTCCACCTCTCCTTCTTCCTCATCAGAAGCTGTAAGGCGAAGCATAATTTTATCTACAATCATTTGTAAATATGTTTTGTCAGGATATTCGTCAAACATAACGCTTCCACTGTATTCCAACTGGTCACATTCATCATCCACAGCTTTTTGAATAATCTGTAAAGTACTTGGAAGCATTTGTTTCATGTACTCGACATCTTTATTGTATGCAAGGGTATTTTCAACTTGCTTGAAATTGATGTCTTCTCGAATCATACTCTGAGAGTGCAATTCTTGGTCAAAATCTTGATAACCCATAAGTACTCCTTAATGCTGTTTACTATCAGTATATGAAAAAGAATCAGAACTGTGAAATATATAATGATTGCACTTTCATATAAAAATAGTTAAAATAAAACAGAAAGGAACGGTAATTAGATGGAAATAAAAGATTTAGAAAAGTTATCAACTTATATAGACGAAAATCTTGTGGATATTGTTATTAGTAATTCCTCAGATAGTGGACAGATGAAAAAAGTAAAAGTAAGACCCGTTCATGTAAAGGAGCAGGTAAAGTTTCAGGTAACAAGTTATCAAGGAACAAAGGTATTTCACAAGAATTATGATAGAGATAGATTCATTGCGTTATTGGAAAGATTTATAACGGGATATCAGATAGAAGAACAAGCAGATGCAGTTGTAAAGTTTAAGCAGATCGTGATTCGTACGACAAAGGAACAAGTGACAGCACTGTTTAGTAAAAAGGGCAAGATGACACTAAAGGCAACGAAATTAAAACAGGAACTGCCAAAACCTATGATTGAACACAATCGAGTAAAGCGGTATATTCTGGCAGAAGGAACAGCTGTACCATTCTTAGTAGATCTAGGTGTTATGACCAAGGAAGGTAAGATTGTACAGTCTAAATATGATAAATACCGACAGATAAACAGATTCTTAGAATTCGTAGAAGATATTGTGGAAGAACTTCCAAGAGACAAAGAACTTACAATCCTTGATTTTGGATGTGGAAAGTCATATTTAACATTTGCACTCTATTATTATTTTAAGAACTTAAAAGGGTATGATATTAACATCATAGGATTAGATCTTAAGGATGACGTAATAAGAACCTGTAACGCGCTGGCTAAGAAGTATCAATATGATAAACTGAAGTTCTTACATGGTAATATTGCGGATTATGAAGAACTTGAAAAAGTTGATATGGTAGTAACACTTCATGCATGTGATACTGCAACTGATTTTGCACTTCACAAGGCAATTGAATGGGATGCGAAAGTCATTTTGTCTGTACCATGTTGTCAGCATGAGATTAACCAGCAGATAAAATGTAAAGAATTAGATACGGTATTACATTATGGTTTATTAAAAGAACGTATTTCGGCATTGCTTACAGATGGGCTGAGAGCAGAGCTGTTAGAATGTCATGGCTACAAAACCCAGATTCTTGAGTTTATTGATATGGAACATACTCCAAAGAATATTTTAATTCGTGCGGTAAAGCAGGCAAATGGAAAGAAGAAAGATACAAAGGATTATGAAAAACTAGTACAGTTTTTACATGTGCAACCTACATTAGGAGAACTTCTGGAAGCAAATCCAGAAAGGCAAGATAAAAAGATTGGAATGAAGTATCATGAAACACGTATATAGAGGTGTCGTTTTATTTGTTGTTTTTATAGTATCACTTGCATTTATGCAGCGTTACATGAAAGATGTAACCATTAGTTTTAGTTCTACCGTATCTATGGGAGAGGCAACATTTCCACTTTTGTACGTACAGAATGGAGATAAGCTTGTCAATGAAATGCATGGATACAGTAGCAGTTTAAATGCAGTTAATGTGCGAGAGTCCATGACTTATATGGATGGTTCTAAGAAACTGAAATTTCGCTTAGATGATGCTAAGAATGTGATTCGTAAGGTGAAATATGAGACAAGATTAGCATCATCCGGTGAGATAGTGGAGAGTGATGCGACCACATCCGTTAAGAAAGATGATGATGGAAGATATGTGGTAATTGCATTGAAAGAAAGTTATCTGCAAGGGAAAGAATATGCAATGAAATTAACTGCCATTACAGAAGAAGGGCGTAAGATTCATTACTATACAAGACTTAAATTTTACTCCGATGAATCTTTTTTCAAGGAAAAGATAGATTTTATTGAGAAGTTCCATAAAGCAACATTTCAAAAGAAAGAAATGGAACAGTATACTGCCTACTTAGAGTATGGAAACTCCGATGACTCTACTTTGGCATACGTGGACATTAAATCAAGTGTTCAAAACATAACATGGGGCAACTTAAAGCCGAAGGTAGTTTCCGATGCAGTTCCTATGTTTACAGAGTATACTAGGGAGACAGCATCCGTTGTTTATCAGTACTACGTAAAAGCCAATACAGGAAATGATGTAGAAGATTTATACTATGTCAATGAGTTTATCCGCATCCGTTATGCCAATAACCAAATGTACTTATTGGGGTATCAAAGGACAATGGAAGAGGTATTTAACAGTAATCTGACCAGTGTGAAAAAGAATGCATTAAAGATTGGGATTACCAATGATGAGAATCTGGAATTGCATTCTACAGAAGATGAAACAAAACTTTGTTTTGTAAGGCAAGGGGCGTTATGGTATTACGATACCGTTGAAAATAGAGCTGTCAAAGTATTTAGTTTCCTTACGGATAAAAAGGACTATAAGCGCAGTGGTTATAACCGTTATGGAATAAACGTAATCAATATGGATGAAGAAGGAAATATTGACTTTATGGTTTATGGTTATATAAACCGTGGAGATTATGAAGGAAGAGTTGCGGTTCTTCTTTACAAGTTCCATGCTTCTGAGAATAGAATCGAGGAACTTGTGTATATTCCAATGGAAACCACCTATGAAATGCTAAAAGAGGACTTAAATAATTACGGATATTTAAGTTCTAATGGAGTATTTTATTTTGCTATTAATAATCAGGTATATTCGTATAACATTGCATCTAGGAGACTTAAGACGATTGCCGCTGATATATCAGAGGATGATATTATTTTGCTTGAAAATGCTGGCTATTTAGCATGGCAGGACTCTCATTTGGTTAAGAAAAGCAAGGTAGTTCATATTTTGAACTTAGAAACAGAGGAAATTAAGAAAATTACTGCAGCAAAACATGAGAATATCTCTTTACTGGGAAACAGTGATAGTAATATCATTTTGGGGAAAGTAAAAAGCAATGCGATTAAGACGTCAAAACAGGGGGAGCAAATAGTTCCTTATTATGAGATTGCTATTTGTAATGGAGATGGGAAGGTATTAAAAGAGTACTCAAGACCAGGTATTTATGTAAGCAGTATCACAGTAGACAATAATGTAATTACACTAAACCGTATTAAAAAATCCAATGATTCAGCACTTGGCTATACCTCAGCGCAAAGTGACAGTATAATTAATAACATTGAGACGGATGCACAAGGTTTTGTTCTTGAGACACAACAATCTAAGAAGGCGAAGAAAGAATACTTTATTAAGCTTCCATCCAATGTGGTATTGGGGGCTGTTCCGAAACAGAAAACTACAATGAACACAATTATTACGGCTAGTACAACGTTAATATTAGAGGAACAAAAAACCAAGGTGAATAAGTATTATGTATTTGGTTATGGAACGATTATTGACTCTTATACAAATGCCGCTGATGCTATTAGGAGTGCAGACCAGGCCATGGGAGCAGTCATGGACAGTAAGTACAGAATTGTCTGGGAACGTGGAGGTAAATTCTTAAGTAACACCATTAATGGATATAGCAAAATAAATACTACCGGAAGTATCGATTCAATAGGCGCATGCATCGCTATGACACTCAAATTTAACGGAGTATCCTGTAACGCAGAAAAGATATCGGCGATGAGCGAGTCTATATATGACATATTACAAAGCAGCTTTAAGGGAAATACGTATAATCTAACAGGTTGTAATTTAGATGAGGTGCTTTATTATGTAGGTTCTGGTTATCCAGTTATAGCAATGAAGTCAAGCAATCAAGCTGTACTTCTTGTTGGATATGATGAATATTATGTAAAATATTATGACCCAGCAGCCAACGCTGTTCAAACCATGCTTCTTGCAAATGCAGATAGCATGTTTGAGAATAGTGGTTATATTTTTAATGTTTGCATGAGTTAAGTAATGTATTCTAGGAGGTAAAGGGAAATGGATGAACGTATTAAGGTATTAGCAAAAAATTTAGTAAACTATTCTATGGCTGTTAAGCCAGGAGATAAGGTTTATATTCACTATGTGGGAAGTGATACAAAAGAGTTAGCAAGACAGTTGATTAAGGAAGTTTATGCTGTGGGCGGAGTGCCTTTTCCACATTTTGAAGACTCATCTGTTCTTCGTGAAGTGTTAATGAATTGTACAAAAGAGCAGATGCAGCTCATGGCTGAAATTGATTCTAAGGAAATGGAAGCGATGGATTGCTATATTGGTGTCCGTGGAACTGAAAATGCAGCGGAATTATCCGATGTGCCAGAAGAAAAGAGAAAATTGTATGATAAGTATTATATGACACCAGTTCATCATGAGGTCCGTCTAAAGACAACTAGATGGGTTGTAATGCGATATCCAAACTATTCAACGGCACAGCTTTCTAATATGAGCTTAGAAGCATTTGAAGATTATTATTTTAAAGTTTGTAATTTAGATTATTCAAAAATGAATAAGGCAATGGAAAGTCTCGTAAACTATATGAATCGAACAGATAAAGTTAGAATCGTAGGAGAAGGTACAGACTTAACATTCTCCATTAAAGATATCCCAGCAATTCCATGTGCAGGAGAAATGAACATTCCTGATGGAGAAGTTTATACAGCACCAGTAAAAGACTCTGTAAATGGTGTACTTCGCTATACGGCTCCGTCCTTATATCAAGGTTTCACATTTGAAAATATTACATTAACATTTGAGAATGGTAAGATTGTGAAAGCAGCTTCTAATGACACAGAGCGAATCAATTCTATTTTTGATACAGATGAAGGTGCCCGTTACATTGGCGAATTTGCAATTGGAGTGAATCCATATATCACAACACCAATGAAAGACATTTTATTTGATGAAAAAATTATGGGTTCCTTCCACTTTACACCTGGTAACAGTTATGATGACGCACCAAACGGAAACAAATCTTCTATTCACTGGGATCTAGTGTGTATTCAAACACCAGAGTATGGCGGTGGAGAAATCTATTTTGATGATGTTTTGATAAGAAAAGATGGATTATTTGTGGTAGATGAATTAAAATGTTTAAATCCAGACCAATTAGTGTAATGGGTAGTAAGGAGGTATAGAGATTCATATGAAAAGAGTTTTTTTAATTGTTTTAGACAGTTTCGGGATCGGTGAAATGCCTGATGCAGCTGCATTTGGGGATGCAGGAAGCAATACAATTAAGGCTTGCTCAACAAGCAGCAAATTTCACATCCCAAATATGAAAAAGTTAGGACTTCTTGATATTGATGGAGTTGACGTATCACCTTGTAAGGCAGACTGGTGCCAGGAGAATGTTTCTTTAACAGGTGCATATGGAAGAATGACAGAGGTATCAAAGGGGAAGGATACTACAATTGGACATTGGGAAATTGCAGGTCACGTTTCCAATCAGCCTTTACCAACTTTCCCGGATGGATTCCCAAGAGAGCTTCTTGATAAATTTGAAGAAGCAACAGGCAGAAAAGTATTGTGCAACAAACCTTATTCTGGTACAGATGTAATTCGTGATTATGGTGAAGAACATATGAAGACTGGTGATTTAATTGTATACACATCAGCAGATAGTGTATTCCAGATTGCAGCCCATGAATCTATCGTCCCAATCGAAGAATTATATCGTTACTGCGAAATCGCAAGAGAGTTATGTACAGGCAAATTTGGAGTTGGTCGTGTGATTGCCAGACCTTTCGTTGGAGAAGCGCCAAACTTTACTCGTACACCAAGACGTCATGATTATTCCTTAGTCCCACCAGGAATCACAATGCTTGATCAGTTACTAGAAGCAGGCAAAGAAGTAATCGCAGTAGGAAAGATTAATGATATCTTTGCTGGAAAAGGTATTGGTTCTATGGTTCGTACTGCAGGCAATGCAGAAGGAATTGAGCGTACAATCGAATATACAAAACAGGACTTTGAAGGCTTGTGCTTTATCAACTTAGTTGACTTTGATATGCTTTACGGACATAGAAATGATGTAGAGGGATATGCCAATGCATTAACTTACTTTGATGAGCAGTTACCAGCTATTCTAGATGGTCTAAAAGAAGATGATATTCTTATGATTACAGCAGATCACGGATGTGACCCGAGTACACCATCTACGGATCATTCTAGAGAATATACACCACTTTTAATTTATGGAGATAAAATAAAGGCTGGAACAAATTTTGGGACAAGAGATTCTTTTGCAGATATCTCAGCTACTATTTTGGATTATTTTAATATTCCATGCAAAACAAAAGGTACATCTATACTACCAGTAATAATGAAATAACAAGGAGGATAACTTATGGCAACACCACATAACGAAGCAGAGAAAGGACAAATAGCAAAAACAGTTTTATTACCAGGAGATCCACTACGAGCTAAATTTATTGCAGAAACTTATTTAGAAAATCCAGTTTGTTTTAATCATGTTCGTAACATGCTTGGATTTACAGGAACTTATAAAGGGAAAGAAGTTTCCGTTATGGGAGGCGGTATGGGAATCCCATCTATCGGAATTTATTCTTACGAGTTATACGAAATGTATGGTGTAGAAAACATTATTCGTATCGGTTCTGCCGGAGGATATGCAGATGATTTAAAACTTGGTGATTTAGTAATTGGAATGGGCGCATCTACAAACTCAAACTTTGCGCATCAATATAATCTGCCAGGAACATTTGCTCCAATCGCAGACTACGGTTTACTTCGCAAGGCTGTTGAATCAGCAGAAAAATTAAATGTACCTGTTAAGGTTGGTAACATCTTATCTTCTGATACATTTTATGATGATAACCCAGATGCAAAATTAGCATGGAAGAAGATGGGCGTTTTAGCAGTAGAAATGGAAGCAGCAGGTTTATATATGAATGCAGCTCGTTTAGGAAAGAAAGCACTTTGTATGTTGACAATTTCTGATCACTTATTCACAGGAGAAGAACTTTCTGCAGAAGAAAGACAAGTAGGATTCAGAAACATGATGGAAGTGGCTTTAGAGTTAGCATAAAAATGGATTAATTTACCTATTGTTAAATTGCTTTTTTGCTTGCATATCTGCAAATGTTATATTATAATGTTGAAAGTTTGAGCAAAAATAAGTGACATTTGAGGAGGACATCATGAAAAAGAAACTAGTGGCAATTTTATTAATGACAGCTATGACAGTTATGACAACTGCTTGTGGTAGCAGCAATAGTACTAAGAATCAAGGAGCAGGGGCAGACCAGCAACAAGGTCAAACAACAGAAAGCAACATGAAAATTAGTATGGTTAGCGATACAGCAGGCGTAAATGACAAGTCATTTAATCAGTCCGCTTGGGAAGGGTTACAACTTGTTAAAAAGAATACAGGTGCGACAGTTTCTTATCTTGAGTCAACACAGGAGTCTGATTATGCAACAAATCTTGACAAACTTGTTGATGATGACAGCGATTTAGTGTGGGGTGTTGGATTCGCAATGGCAGGAGCACTACAGAGTGCGGCAGAAATGAACGAGGACGTAAATTTTGCAATCGTAGATAATGCATATGACACAGTGGCTGGCAATGTAACTTGTGTTACTTTTAACGCACAGGATTCTTCTTTCTTAGTTGGTTATGTGGCTGGTCTTACAACAGAAACAAATTCAGTTGGGTTTGTAGGTGGTGTAAGCAGTGCGATTATCGACCAGTTTGAATTTGGATATCGTGCAGGTGTTCAATATGCAGCAAAAGAGTTAGGCAAGGAAATTAAAGTAGATGTGCAGTATGCGGATAGCTTTAGTGATTCCGCGAAAGGTAAGGCAATTGCAACAGCAATGTATTCGAATGGGAGTGATGTAATCTTCCATGCAGCAGCAGGTGTTGGTATCGGTGTAATTGAGGCCGCAGTTGAAGCTGATAAATGGGTAATTGGTGTTGATTCTGACCAGTCTTATTTAGCACCTAAGAATGTCTTAACATCTTCTCTTAAGAGAGTTGATGTAGCTGTCCAGAACCTTTCTGAAAGATTTGCTAAGGGAGATAATATTGGCGGACAGACATTTACATTTGGTTTAGCAGACGGAGGCGTAGGCATTCCAGAAAGTAATCCAAATATGGATGACGAAGTATATACAAAGACAATGGAAGTGCAGGAAAAGATAGCAGCTGGACAGATTGTGCCACCTTACAATGCAGATACGTTAGAACAATCCAATTAAAAAGAGATGCCTAGGGAAAGCTGTTGTACTTTATAAAAAGTATGACAGCTTTTTTGACGAATTGTAAAGCTATTGAAGAATAATGCAGTTACTTACATTCGGAAAAAAGTTAATAAAATAAAGATCATGGAAAGCGATTTTTCCATTGCGTATTTGCCTATTTTATGCTAAATTTGATTATGTTCTATAATTTAAATAGTTTGATGAAGGGATCAAGGAGGAGCACGTACATGAAGAAGAAGTTTTTAGCAACAATGATGATGGCAGTTATGGCAGTATCTGTAACAGCTTGTGGTAGTAACAATAATAACTCAGGAAGTAAAAACGACAGCAAAAATCCTGAGGTAACAGACTCCGCAGAGGGTGGAGATACTACTTCTAAAAGTGATTTTAAAGTTAGTATGGTAACAGATACTGGCGGTGTTAACGATCAGTCTTTTAATCAATCTTCTTGGGAAGGATTGCAGGAGTTTAAAGAAAAAACTGGTACAAATGTAAGCTACTTAGAATCAACACAAGAAACAGATTATACATCTAACATTGATAAACAGGTTGATGAAGGCAATAACCTAGTATGGGGTATTGGTTTTGCTATGGCTGACGCTATATTAGATGCAGCAGAAATGAATGATGACGTTAATTTCGCTATCGTTGATAATGCTTATGAAGACATTCCAGAAAATGTAACATGTGTAACATTTAATGCACAAGATTCTTCTTTCTTAGTTGGATATGTAGCAGGTCTTACAACAAAGACAAATTCAGTTGGATTTGTTGGAGGAGTTGGCAGTGCAATTATTGACCAGTTTGAATATGGATATCGTGCAGGTGTAGGATATGCTGCAAAAGAACTTGGCAAGGATATTAAAGTTGATGTACAGTATGCAGACAGTTTTACAGACTCTGCAAAAGGTAAAGCTATTGCTACAAGTATGTATTCTAACGGCAGTGATATCGTGTTCCATGCAGCAGGTGGTGTAGGAATCGGTGTTATCGAAGCTGCAGTTGAAGCTGATAAACTTGTTATCGGAGTTGACTCTGACCAATCTTATTTAGCTCCTAAAAATGTATTAACATCTGCATTAAAGAGAGTAAATGTAGCGGTTGAGAATATTTCTGAAAAATGTATGAAGGGTGAAAAGATTGGCGGACAGACATTTACTTATGGTTTATCTGATGGTGGTGTAGGAATACCAACAGAAAATCCAAATATGGACGCTAAGGTTTATGAGAAAACTATGGCACTTCAGGATGAAATAGCAGCTGGAAAGATTGTACCACCATACAACAAAGATACATTTGATGCGTTCAATCAATAAGATATAAATGAAAAGCTGTTATACAACTAACTTAGTTAGCTGTGTGACAGCTTTTTAAGCCTTAATGGATAAAATCACGCAAGTGACCCCGGTTAGTGTGGGACGGACTGATTTTTTAAGTTTACTAGCAGCTATTCGGGGTGACTTGCGCGGACAAAAAGCAAGTAGCATTGTAACAAGCACATCATAGTTTACAGCAAATATCTAGTTAGATAGCTGTATATAATGTAGATGGACAGGAGGAACAATAGTGTGAATATAAGTAAAGATTATGCAGTTCAGATGCATGGAATCGTGAAAAGGTTTGGTAGTTTTACTGCGTTAGACAATATGGAACTAAACGTGAAAAAAGGTACAATTCATGCTATTTTAGGAGAGAATGGTGCAGGTAAAAGTACATTGATGAATATCTTGTATGGTCTTTATCAAGCGGATGAAGGTACAATATACATCAATGGAGAAGAAGTAGCCATGAAAAACCCTAACGTTGCCATAAGCAGTGGAATTGGTATGGTACATCAGCACTTTATGCTAGTAGAAAATTTTACTGTTGCAGAAAATATCATTCTAGGAAATGAGATTACCAAAGGCCTTGGTATCTTGGATATGTCAAAAGCAAAAGATAAAATCAATGAAATGGTAAAGAAGTATGGGTTAGAAGTTGACCCGGATGCTGTAATTGAGGACATTTCTGTTGGTATGCAACAGAGAGTTGAAATCTTAAAAGCACTTTATCGAGGTGCTGATATACTAATTCTGGATGAGCCGACCGCGGTGCTTACTCCACAGGAAATCGACGATTTGATTGAAATCATGCACAACTTAATCAAAGATGGAAAGACCATTATTATCATTACTCACAAGTTAAAAGAGATTAAGGCTTCCTCTGATGTCTGTTCGATTGTAAGACGTGGACAGTACATTGATACAGTTAAGGTGGATGATGTAACAGAAGAAGAGTTAGCCAATATGATGGTTGGTCATGCAGTTAAGTTAGTTGTAGATAAAAAAGAAGCGAATCCAAAAGATGTTGTATTCGAGATTAAGGATCTAGTGGTGGAAAATGAGAGAAAACTAGAAACAGTTAAGAATCTCTCTCTTCAGGTTAGAAGAGGTGAAATTGTTGGTATTGCAGGTATTGATGGAAATGGACAGAAAGAACTTATTGAAGCCATTACCTGTCTTACTAAAGTAAAGAGCGGTACTATCACAATGAACGGTGCCCAGATTCAGAATACAACACCAAAGAACGTTATTAACCATAAGATTGCGACGATTCATGAAGATAGACAAAAGAGAGGACTTGTCCTTAACTTTACAGTTGCTGAGAATGCAGTAATTGAGAATTATAAGAAAGCCCAATTTTCTAAGCGTGGTTTCTTAAGAAAAGATGCAATCTTAAAGCATACAAAACAACTTATTAAAGAATATGATGTTAGACCAGATGATTGTGAAGAACATTTAGTTCGTGGTTTGTCTGGAGGTAACCAGCAGAAGGTTATCATTGGTCGTGAAATTGCCAATCAGCCTGATTTGCTTATTGCTGTACAGCCAACAAGAGGTCTGGATGTTGGAGCGATTGAGTATGTTCATAAAATGCTTGTTAAGGAAAGAGATGCAGGAAAAGCGGTTCTTCTCGTATCCTTAGAGCTGGATGAAGTTATGAATGTATCCGATAGAATTGCAGTCATTTATGATGGACACATTGCAGGAGAATTTAAGCAAGGTGAAGTAGATGAGCAGACAATCGGTTTATTAATGGCTGGAGGTAATGAGAATGGAAAGACTGAATAAGATTTTAAAAAAGCAGATTACTTCAACCGTAATTGCGATTTTATTAGGTTTCGTAGTTGCGATGATAATATTAGCTTTTACTGGTTACAATCCTTTTGAAGCCTTTGGCATTCTATTTAGAGGAATTTTTTCGAAGCCAAAGTATATTGCTAACGTAATTATAAAGGCGACACCAATCATCATAACAGGTGTCAGTGTATCATTTGCATTTAAGGTAGGATTATTTAATATTGGTGCAGAAGGTCAGTATATCGTGGGTACAGTAGTTGCAACCATGGTAGGTATTATTACAGATCTTCCAGCGGTGATAGAATATCCATTAATTATCCTATCAGGTGTTTTGGCAGGTGCTGTCTATGGTGCGATTGCAGGTTATTTGAAAGCAAAGTTTGAGATTCATGAAGTTATTATTGGAATTATGTTAAACTGGATTGCATTCTATTTCTGTAACTTTATCGTAAGCTCAAATTACTTCCATCAGCCAAACTCTACGGCAACGAAAGAGATTAGTGCAAAGGGATTTGACTTTATTTTCAAATGGAAGAAATCTGATGCTGGAAAAGCATTTTTAAAAGAAAACGATGTATTAAAAGAACTTATATATAAGACGGATATGAACATTGGTATTATTTTTGCAATCATCGTTGCAATCGTTGTTGCAATCGTATTAAAGAAAACATGTAAGGGTTATGAACTTCGCGCAGTTGGTTTTAACAAATACGCAGCTGAGTTTGCAGGTATTAACGTGCGTAAAAACATTCTTCATGCTATGTTAATCGCAGGTGCGTTATCAGGTCTTGCAGGTGCATTAATGGTAACAGGTGTATCACATAAGGTTTCTACTTTAGGAACTTTCGAAAATTATGGCTNNNTCTGTTGCCTTAATTGCGGGTAACTCCCCAATCGGATGTATCTTTGCAGGTTTCTTATTTGCAGGATTAATCTATGGCGGTGGTTCTATTCAGTCTGAAATTGGAGCACCATCCGAAATCATTAACATTATGATCGGAACCATCGTATTCTTTATTGCATTATCAAGACTGGTTCCTATGTTCGCAGATAAACTGACAAAGAGAGGTGAGGGACGTGCTTAATACCATTTTATTAATTTTTAGTATCACTTTAATGTATTCAACTCCACTTGTGTTTGGAGCTTTAGGCGGCATGATTTCCGAACGTTCAGGTGTTATCAATATTGGTATTGAAGGGATGATGGGTGTAGGTGCAGCAACAGGTGTAGCCGTAGCTTATCATACAGGAAATCCTTGGCTGGGCTTTTTGGCAGCTGGTTTAGCAGGTGGTGTAATTGCTTTGTTACATGCTGTTGCAAGTATAGAAGCATTAGCGGATCAGACAGTATCTGGTATCGCAATTAATTTACTTGGTGCTGGTCTTGCTTACTTTATTGCACGTCAGGTTTTTGGTGCAATTAACACACCAACGGTACCTAGATAATTACCTAAGATTTTAGGAAGTACAGCAGGAAACAAATATTTAAGCTACTTTAACGTAGATGTTACAGTTGTAATTGCATTTGCAATTGCAGTAATTACATGGTTTATCTTTTCAAAGACAACTTGGGGATTGCGTGTAAAGGCAGTTGGAGAACATCCAGCAGCAGCAGATACATTAGGAATCAGTGTTAAGAAGATTCGTTATATCTGTGTTATAATCTCTGGTGTTCTAGCTGGATTTGGAGGAGCATCTGTAACATTAGCGATTATCTCTAACTTTACACCAACCGCTATTAGTGGGCAGGGATTTATCGCATTAGCAGCCGTTATTTTTGGTAAATGGAAACCTCAAGGGGTTTACGGTGCTTGTCTATTATTTGGATGTGCACAAGCAATTGCGATTATTTTAGGCGGAAGTAACTTTAATATTTCATCTCAATTAATTTCAATGCTTCCATATATCATGACAATTATTATACTAATTCTTTTCGTTGGTAAATCCGTAGCTCCAAAAGCTGATGGCGAACCATATCAAAAAGGTCAAAGATAAAATAAGGAGGATGAAGTCAGATGAACAATCAAGAAATTTTAAGTATGGTAGACCATACATTATTAACACAAGGTGCAACATGGGCAGACATTAAACAGATTTGTGATGATGGTATTAAATATCAATGTGCATCTGTTTGTATTCCAGCATCTTATGTAAAACAGGCAGCAGATTACGTAGACGGTAAAATTCCTGTATGTACAGTAATTGGTTTCCCAAATGGATACAGTACCAAAGAAGTTAAAATTTTTGAAACTAAAAATGCTTTAGACAATGGTGCTTCCGAAATTGATATGGTAATCAATATCGGACACTTAAAGGATAAGAAGTACGATGAGATAGAAAATGAAATTCGTGCATTAAAAGAGGTTTGCGGAGATAAAATCTTAAAGGTAATTATCGAAACCTGTCTTCTTACAGACGAAGAGAAAATAAAAATGTGCGAAATCGTTACAAAAGCTGGAGCAGATTATATTAAAACTTCAACTGGCTTTTCTACTGCAGGAGCAACATTTGCAGACATTGCCTTATTCAAAGAACATGTAGGTAAAAATGTGAAAATCAAAGCAGCTGGTGGAATTTCTTCACTAGAAGATGCTGAAAAATTTATTTCCTTAGGAGCTAACAGATTAGGAACTAGCAGAATCGTGAAAATCCTAAAAAATGAAGAAGCTACAGGGTATTAAAAAGGAGAGATTTTATGGATCAAAAAGCATTAATACAGAAGGCAATTGATACGATACCATTTTCGTATTCACCTTATTCTAATTTCAAGGTTGCAGCTGCTTTGCTGACAAAGGATGGAAAGGTTTATACTGGATGTAATATAGAGTCAGCATCTTATACACCTAGTAATTGTGCAGAGCGTACAGCATTTTTTAAGGCAGTTAGCGAAGGTGAATATAAATTTGAGGCAATTGCAATTGTTGGTGGGAAACATGGAAAGCTGGATGATTACTGTCCACCATGTGGTGTGTGCCGACAGGTGATGATGGAGTTTTGTAATCCAAAGGAATTTAAAGTCATTCTGGCAAAGAGTCTAGATGATTATAAGGAATTTATATTGGAAGAAATCTTACCATTAGGCTTTGGTCCAGGAAATCTGCTTGATGAGAAATAGATAAAACAATTGCCGAAAGGGTGATAAGAACCATGAGAATGTATGATTTAATAGAAAAGAAAAAATGTGGACAAGAGTTGTCTAAAGAAGAGATTCAGTGGATGATTGATGAATATGTAAAGGGAACAATTCCTGATTATCAAATGTCAGCATTTTTAATGTCAGTTTATTTTAAAGGAATGACGGATGAAGAATTAACGGTGCTAACTCTGGCGATGGCTCATTCGGGAGATATGGTTGATTTATCAGCAATTGAAGGAATAAAAGCAGATAAACACAGTACAGGTGGTGTAGGAGATAAAACTACGATGATTGTAGCGCCTATTGTAGCTGCCTGTGGTGTTAAAATTGCCAAAATGTCTGGACGTGGTCTTGGACATACAGGCGGGACAATTGACAAATTAGAGTCCATTCCTGGTTTTCGTGTGGCAATTGACACAGATGAATTTTTTGAAATTGTCAATAAGGTTGGAATTAGTGTAGTGGGGCAGTCTGGTAATCTTGCACCAGCAGATAAAAAGTTATATGCACTACGTGATGTTACAGCAACAGTTGATAGTATTCCTTTAATTGCAGCATCCATTATGAGCAAGAAATTAGCGGCAGGAAGTGATTGTATCTTACTAGACGTGAAGACGGGTAGTGGGGCATTCATGAAATCGCTTGAAGATTCTATTACGTTAGCAGAAAAGATGGTAAGTATCGGTACGAAAGCAGGTAGAAAAATAGCTGCACTCATTACCAATATGGATATTCCGTTGGGGCATGCAATCGGAAATTCACTTGAAGTAATCGAAGCTGTGGACGTTTTAAATGGCAAAGGACCAGAAGACTTAGCACAGGTTTCCTTCGAACTTGCAGCAAATATGTTATACTTAGCTGAAAAAGGCACACTAGAAGAGTGTAGAGGCAAGGTTCGAGAAGCAGTTGATAGCGGAGCAGCACTTGCCAAGTTAAAGGATATGGTATTGGCGCAGGGTGGAGATGTCTCTGTAATCGAAGACACCAACAACTTTAAGAAGGCGGAATACTACTATGATGTAGTAGCACCACATTCTGGTATCATCACTCATATTAATACGGAGGAAGTCGGCGTGGCATCAGTGGCTTTAGGGGCAGGAAGAGAAACAAAAGAAAGCTCTATTGATTACCAGGCAGGAATTGTCCTTCGTAAAAAGACAGGTGAGCAGGTACAGGTTGGCGAAGTCTTAGCAACCTTATATTCTTCATCATTTGAAATGATAAAGGCAGGTGAAAAGCTCTTCCTTGAATCGTATACAATTGATCCAGAAGGGAAAGAGAACGTAGAACCATTAATCTATGCAAGAGTAACAGAAGAAGGCGTAGAAAGATTATAAAGTCATAATAGACGTAAAAAGAGGATTATGTGTGTGCGAACATAATCCTCTTTTTATTATTGAAAATTTTAAAAGGGGGCTTAATAAAAAATTAAAAGGGCAATTCTAATTTTTTTCCTTATGAAAAGGTTATTATTAAGCTTGTTTCTATTCTAATACATCTTCTATAAAAGTGCAATAATGAGAGAAGTTTTTACGTAAAATCCTTTATTTTCTACATATATATATAGAAATATTTAGCTATTATTAAGAATTCTGCAAGGATTCTTAAGTTTTTGTAGTATTCTAGCAAAGATAATTATTTAAGAATTTAGAACGGATAGTTTGCATATGCCTCTTTCACCTTTTTGGCATAGGACCGGCCAATCTTAAAAGATTCACCAGTGGAAAGAAAAATAGTATTTTGTTCAAGAGAAGCTATTTGCTGTATATTTACAATAATACTTTGATTTACTCTTAAGAACGATGTTTCAAGCCGGTTTTCAATTGAAGTTAAAGTTTCATAAGTTTCATACTGCTTTTGTGCTGTAATGATGCGGGTTTTCTGTTGCAGTTTTTCTAAGTATAAAATACTAGCTTGCCTGATGGAAACAGAAGTTTTATTCACTGTAAAGTCGATGTTTGTGCCAAATCGCCTGCTTTTCATAGATTGTGCCTGAATAACACAGCGAGCAAATAGCTTCTCTAATTTAAGCTGTTTAATTGGTTTCTGTATAAATCCAACTGCAAGAAGATTAAAAGCTTCCAGTGCATATTCAGCACGTTCCGTTATAAAAATAATAGAAACCCATGGATTTTTCTTTTGAATATCTTTGGCAAGATGTATGCCGTCACAATTTTTAAAATCAATATCTAGAAGAGCGATATCTATTGTGTTTTTACTTATGTATTGGTAAAAGGAATCATCCACAGTATCAAAAGGATTGATATTGGTTTTAACTTTATACTTTTGACTGAACTCTTCCATATATGTTGTATTTATCTTTAAGCTGATACGATCTTCATCGCAAATAATTATGTTGATTCCCATATTATAAGCTAAGGCTTTGTCCCTCCTTTTATTGCGTTTGTACATGATAAAAGCATTCTTGTGTATGATATTAGCATATAATGTTAAATAGTTCAACGATTAACAGAACTTGAAATGAGGAAAATATAAAAAGTTCTTTTCACATTTACGAAATAAGTTTATAATGATACTTATGCATACATGCTAATAATTCTAAGGCAGAGGGATATAATGATTTATATATAACGATGTCTATGATTTGGCCATGGACAAAAACAGAGGCCTAGGTTTAGGGAGGACATTAAAATGAAATTATTATCAGTTGCGATACCTTGTTATAACTCGGCAGCGTATATGAGCCATGCTATTGATACGCTATTAACAGGTGGAGATGACGTTGAAGTTATAGTAGTAGATGACGGTTCAAAGGATGAAACATTATCAATTGCTAAGAGTTATGAGGAAAAGTATCCAGGGATCGTAAAGGCAGTTCATCAAGAAAATGGAGGGCATGGTGAAGCCGTTAATACAGGGTTAAAACATGCAACAGGAATGTATTATAAAGTAGTTGATAGTGATGACTGGGTTAATGAAGAAGCACTAAGTAAAATATTAGTGGTATTAAGAGATATGGTTGAAAACTCAGTAAAACTGGATATGCTGATTACAAATTACGTATATGAAAAAGTAAGTTTAAATAAGCAAAAGGTAATTGATTATAAAGGTGCAATGCCAGAAGGAAAACTATTTGGATGGTCCGATACAAAGCATTTTCGAAACAGTCAAAATATCCTGATGCACTCCGTTATTTATCGTACCAAACTGTTAAAAGATTGTGGATTATCTTTGCCAAAGCATACATTTTATGTGGATAACATTTTTGTTTATTATCCATTGCCATTCGTAAAAACAATGTATTATTTAAATGTTGATTTTTATCGTTATTTTATTGGACGAGATGATCAGTCTGTTAACGAAAAGGTCATGATGGGACGTATTGATCAACAGCTTCGAGTAAATAAAATTATGATAGACTGTCATGATTTAACTAAGATTAAAAATAAAAAGCTAAGAAATTATATGGTGAAGTATCTAGTTATGATGATGACAGTAAGTACTGTCTTTTTAGTTAAGGATGGTTCAGAGGAAAGTTTGCAGAAGAAAGAAGAACTTTGGAACTATCTTAAGAAAAAGAACAAACGGCTTTATCAGGAAGTAAGTAAGTACTTTTTAGGAAAGTCTATGCAGATGACTAGCAAGACTGGAAGAAAGATCATTGTTGTGGGATATCACATCTCAAGAAAAATATATGGATTTAGTTAAAAAAGAAGCCTCTACAAAATTTCATGTAGAGGTTTTTATTTTTCCTTTATTTATGTGAAAGAGGCACTCCCACTTGTCCCATAACCTGTATACTAAAATATACATCACACCAGCAAGTAAAATTCCACATACAAAGTCAATAAAGGAATGCTGCTTAATAAACATTGTAGAAAGACATATTAAAATCATTAATACTAGCGAACCATAGCGGATCAGCGGATGCTTTTTTAAACGTTCGCAACGCCAGATCGCAATATGCACGCCGATGGAATTATATACATGGATGCTTGGACACACATTGGTTGAAGTATCAGTTGTATAAAGCATATTAATAACTTTAGTAAAGATATTATTCCTTGGAAATGTATTAATTCTTAGATTTTGTTCATTTGGCCAAATTGTATATATAATCAGACAAATGGTCATTCCAATAAATAAAAATGCAGTACATTTATAAAAATCTTCTGAAGATACAAAAAGCAAGTACAATACAGTTATGGCAATGTAAAAAAACCATAGAATGTAAGGTATAACGAAGATTTCTAAAAATGGAATATAATCATCTATCTTACAATATACATTGGTAAAGTGAACGTCATCCCTTTGCTCTAATAATATAAACCACGTAAAGTATATAATCATGTAGAGCAATACCCAACCATGTTTATAATCTTTTAACTGAAACTTCATGTCTCCCGTTCCTTTCGTGTCAACTACAAATCATGATTGTGATTATAACATAGTTATTGAGAAAGAAACAAGGATACGAAAGAAAGTTTATAGAAACTTAATATTATAAAACTTAATTTTATTAAAAAAGGGTATTGTAAACCTTTAAAAGTAATAGTATAATATGAAATATAGTTTAATTGTGCAATGAGGCACTTGGTTTTATTAACCATGTGCCTTTTTTTGATCTTTTTTAACTTTTACATATTTAGGAGGTAGAATCATGGATGCAATTGATTTAAAATTAATAGGGTTATTACAGAAAAACGCAAGATACTCATTGAAACAGCTGGCAGAACAAGTATTTTTATCTTCACCAGCAGTGTCATCTAGAATTGAGCGTCTAGAAAGAGAAGGATACGTAAAGGGGTACCAAGCAGAAGTAGATGAAGAAAAATTAGGTTTTCATATTATTGCTTTCATTAATTTAGAAATGACACCTAAACAGAAGGCAATATTCTATCCGTTTGTAAATTCTTGTCCTAATGTGTTAGAGTGTTACTGCGTAACAGGACAGTACTCTATGCTCTTAAAAGTAGCGTTTCCTAGCACACAGGAGCTAGATGGTTTTATTGGAAGACTATCACAGTTTGGAAAAACGCAGACCCAAATCGTATTCTCTTCTGCAGTAAGACCAAGGGGAATTCAGATAGGTGAAATGGAAGAACTTGAAATGGTACAATAGGATGTGTGCATATTGTCTAAAAAGGCTTTTTCTATTGATTGATTATTTTTTTTGTATTATACTTAAGAAAGAGGTATGTTGGGAGTGTAGAAAAGATGTGGTATAGTACAAATCGAGAAAAGATAGGTAATCAACGAGAAATAACTCAGTGCATATTTATAGATTTGACTTGTTTGCTTATACATGCAGTATGGATGGTACTGTTCTTTTATGAAAGTATCTTTTTATTGGGTGCGTTAAATGCAGTAAGTTGCACAATATATATATATATGCATTTTACTATCAGAAAAGGTCAGTTTACCAGAACCATTGTGCTTTTCTATTCAGAAGTTCTCATTCATTCTATAGCAGCGTTGCTATGCTTGGGATTTACTGGAGGATTT
>DBKX01000201.1:4576-11114 GCA_002297865.1 Lachnoclostridium sp. UBA739 | reverse complement strand
TTTCCTGTCATGTTTTTTTACTCATTCGTATACGCGAAGGCACAGAAAATGCTGTCATTTGGCGGAGTAATGGCTGGAGTTGTGTATATTGTATTAAAGGTAATTATGTACTATAGAGAGCCAATATACACATTTAATGACAAGTCAGTAGAGTTAGGGGTTATAATTTTTAATTGTACGATGTGTATAGCGAGTTTGCTTATAATAACTTTTATTACTTGCCAAGAGATTAACCAAAATCGCCATGAATTAGAGGAAAAGAACAAGAAGCTTACCTTTTTATCATGTCATGATCCTTTAACAAAACTGTTAAACCGCAGAAGTATGGAAGAAATTATTGATAAAGTTGAAATAAAAGCCTATTCTATGGGAAGTAATGCAGTTGCTTTTTTTGATGTTGATAATTTTAAAAGATTTAATGACCAATATGGTCATGAATGTGGAGATGCTGTCTTGGTAAAGGTTGCAGAAATCATCAGTAAAGGAATTGTTGTGGACGATGAAGATGACAATAGAAGTGAATTTGCCTGCCGTTGGGGTGGTGAGGAAATGGTAATTCTTTTTCATAACTGGGATCGTGAATTTGTTATACATAGGGTAACCCAGATTAAGAATAACATTCAAAATTTACGATTGAATTATGGAGGAGAGGAAATTTCAATTAGCGTTACTTGTGGTCTAGCCTTCGGGTTAGCGGATAAAGGATTTCGCAATCTCATCAATGAAGCGGATGCATATATGCTAAAAGGGAAAAAGAACGGAAAGAACTGCATCGTTCAAGGTTAAAATTAGTTAGTGATGACTTAGGCAAAACAAAAGAGTGAAGAAAGAGGTATATGTAAATTATGAAAAAGAGATTAATATGTTTGCTTACATGCTTGTCTATGATACTAGTCGCTTGTTCAGGGACAAGAGAAAATACGGATACGAATAAGAAGAAAAGTGAAGCGAAAACGAAAACCCCAGCTGAATATGCAAAGTGCGTTACTTTGGGTGACTACAAAGGAATGGAATTAACCAAAGAAAAAGGTAAAGTAGAAGAAAAAGATGTACAGGATAGAATTAAGGAAATTTTACAACAGAATGCTACAACAGAAAAAATTCATGAAGGTTCAGTAAAAGATGGAGATACTGTTAATATTGATTATGTTGGTAAAGTAGACGGTGTTGCATTTGACGGTGGAACAGCAAAAGGACAGGATTTAACAATTGGCTCAAAGAGTTATATCGAAGGTTTTGAAAGTGGCTTAATTGGCGCAAAGGTCGGAACGACTGTAACAATTAATGTAACATTTCCAGAAAACTACGGTTCAGATGAGTTGAAGGGAAAAGATGCTACATTCGATGTAACCATTAATTATATTCAAGGTAAAAAGAAAGTAGCAAAGTGGACAGATGCATTTGTGCGTTCTGTTTCTGAATATGATACAACAAAAGAATATGAAGATCAGATTCGCGTTGAGTTAGAACAACAGGTAAAAAAGGTTGAAGAAAGTGCTCTTCAGGCAAGCATTTTATCCAAGCTTGTTGAAATTAGTGAATTTAAAGAATTGCCTGAAGATTTAGTAAAGGCACGTTCTGATTCGATGATTAACTATTACAAAGATTATGCAAAACAAAACAAAATTTCATATGAAGACTTGTTGAGTCAGACATTTAAAATGACTGAAGATCAATTTAATGAACAAGTTCGTACTACTTCGGAAAATTCAGTTAAGCAGACTTTGGTTGCTTACGCTGTAGCGGTAAAGGAGAACTTAATCCCTACAGGTGAAGAAAAAACTAAGAAGGAATTAGAGATTGCACAGCAATATGGTGCTTCCTCAATAGATGAATTTGCTCAGATGTATGGTGATGATTATGCATTGCAGTTAGTAATTCGAGATGAAGTTATTCAATTTATCAAGGATAATGCAACGATCAAAGAAGTTGAAGCAAAATAATTTAATGTGAAATTAAATATCAAATAAAAAAAGGCCTACAGGAGATAATGTTCTGTGGGCCTTTTTGAGCTGTTATTTGTTTAGGAATTCTCGCATAAAGCAATATCTTTGGTAAATACAGTCCCAGTTGATTAGTTGAAGCCAGCAGGTGGCGTATTGTCTTTTGTCATTTAGGTAATTTAAGAAATAAGCATGCTCCCACATATCAAGTGTTAGAATAGGATATAGCCCGCAGGATAAAGGATTATCCTGGTTTTTGGTTGTAATAATAGCTAAATCGCCATTCTGATTTAATACCAGCCAAATATAGGCAGAACCAAAGGAATTAACAGCTGCATTAATATAAAGTTCCTTAAATCTTTGTACGGAACCAAATTCTTTCTTTAGAATTATAGAGAATTCAGTGTTCATTTGTACGGTTTCAGGAGGAGTCATAGAATCAAAATACAGGTAATGATTATAAACCCCGCCAGCATTGTTTTTTATTGATTCTTGGGCAGCAGATGGAAGTAACTTATAGTTGCTGATTAGTTGTTCGAGAGTCCAGCTTTGCAATTCTGGATATTGTTTAAGCTCAGCGTTCAATTTGTCCACGTATGCCTTTAAGTAAAGTGAAAAATGCACATTAATCGTTTGTGCATCAAGATAAGGTTCTAAAGCGTTACAAGGGTATGTTAAAGGCTCTAGAACGAATGGGTAAGTACTGTTCATAGTATTCTCCAATCATTTTTATATTTCTATTATATTAATGGAATAGAAAAATAGTATTGTTTTCAAAAAAAACTAGGACAATGTATAATCCGTATCCATATAAGTAAAAATATAACTGAATGAATTTGTGACGAAAGGATTGACTGGCTATGATAGAAGGAATTCATAAGTTGTTTTCAAGGCGAAATAAAGTAAGACAGTTTGGTTATGGGAATGAATATGGGGATGTGGAGCAAACTGAACCAGAAGATTTATTTATGGATGAAGAGTACATGAATCATTATGAAATGGAAGATGAATACTTTGATTGATATGGTTTCTACACATACTAGACAATGAGGTGATATTATGGATAAGAAAAATTATGCCGAGGAAAGCGCAAAAAATCAGGCTAAGTTTAACAGTGTGACACAGAAAGTAAAACCCGAGAATCAGAATCAGTCACATAATGTGAGAAAAGAAGCTATGGGGCGAGAAAATCAATTTAGGTAGTAAAGGTAGTAAAAGACAGCCATCATCCTGTGCAGGAACGCCTGCATATGGGGGTGGCTGCAAAAAGCTTGCAGCGAATGTGATTTTATTATTTTCGTTTTCATTCAAGTCAACAATATTGACGAATAATTAGCAATATGTTAAAATATGAAAGATTTAGTAATATATAATAAATAGGAGGGAATAAATGAAAAAAATTAAGGTTTTGTGCAGTGTTTTGTTTACTTGTGCGATTATATTAAGTGGGATAACTGCTGAAAGTATTATTGCATCCTCATTTTCACTAAAATTTAGTGGTACCTTATACAAGGAGGCAATTTATGGTAATTCAAATAATCAATACTATGCTTTTTACGAAAATAAGCCACTATATATTTCGGGAACAGCTCATGTAGATAGTTTGGATAAGTCGCATAATAAAGGAGACGTGTCAGTTACGCGTGCAGGTTGTTATTATGAGAACAGTTCAGGTAAGACAAGTCAAATATGTAGTGATGATTTTGTTGTGAGTGATACAGATACAAATGTATATTTTAATATGTCAGGAGCGACAAAAAAGGCTGGGGCTCATTATTATTTAGTTTTTATAAAGGATCATGATGACCACATTAATCTAAGTTTATCTGGAACACTTACAAGTAGCAATTAGTTAGTGTTTTGCTCGATATTAGTACATAAATATTAAACGTTGTTGTATATTATTAAGTCAAATATTTAATTTTACTAAAGAACATAGGAGAGGGAGTAGTTGAAATGAGAAACTGCTCCTTCGATGAATAGATTTTGTGCTATTGAGAATAGCAATAGAAAAACAAAAATCTGACATTGTAAATGCCTTCAGAATTGCACAGTGGATTAATACAACGTAAGGAAATATTGATTATTTAGCCCATGTTAATATCGAAGGGTTTATAAAAAATAAAACATAGAAAGATTGGAGAGACAATGTTTACATATGGGTATTTATTTTATATTCCGATAACGGTTGTGTTTATGCTTAGCACAATCATATTAGGAGTTATCAGGAAAAGACCATTTGGTTTTTATTTGTGTGGATGTATTATTTGTGTGTATTTAAATTTAGTGATTAAGGAAGCCATTTTCCCAATTTATTTTGATGGACGTGACTTATTTATAACGGTTAGGCATTATGTATCGTTCGATTTATCATTCTTAACATTAGATAAACTACAAATCGTAGGAAATATTCTTTTGACATTACCAATTGGTTTTTGTATACCTTTCTATATCAATGTAGATAGAAGGAAAAATTATATTATATCGGGAATTATATCTTTAAGTATAGAATTTGTTCAATTAATATTAATAATAACAGTACATACTATTGACATTAAGTTTGATGTAAAGGATTTGATACTTAATCTTTCAGGAGCCTTATTAGGGTGTCTCATTTTTGATTTATTTAGTTTAATCACATCCAAAATATTCCATGAATTTATAGAAAAAGATAATGATTATATTGATATTTTTTCATACATTCTGATTATATGTGATAACTATACAAAAGGGAAAAAAAGCATTGATAATTTACAAAGTTAATTTAGGTAGTAAAAGACAGCCATCATCCTGTGCAGGAACGCCTGCATATGGGGATGGCTGTTTTAAAAATAAAAGTAGACAGGTTTTTAAGTTCATAATTCATCTTATCTCCTCATACAATTAATCAACAAGTATTTGAGGGGGTTTTTCCGAAGCCTTCGGAGTAGAATATGAAAGGATATATAGAAGAGAGGGCAGTGGATATTGCCAAGTATATTATCGAATATAATGCGACCGTAAGGCAGACTGCGAAACAATTTGGAATTTCTAAATCTACTGTACATAAAGACGTGACAGAACGATTAGTTCAGATTAATCCGTCACTAGCAAGTCAAGCTAGGGTAGTGCTGGATTTAAACAAATCGGAGCGACACATTCGTGGTGGCCTTGCGACAAAGGAAAAGTATCTCCAGAAACAACAACACTGTCAAGTGAAGTATTAGTGTAAAGTGCCAACTGTTATGAGGTGATTCATAGCAGCTGGCATTTTTGCGCTAATGGGGAAAAGGAAAATTTTATGTACAAAATTTAGTACAAACGTGTAAAATTAAAGAATTTAATTAATTTGTATAGGTTAATGTGCTATAATAATTCCGAAAAGTTAAAAAAGGAGGTATAACATGAAAGCTTTAACATTTCGTGGAGGTGTTCATCCTTTTGAAGGAAAAGACTTATCCAAGGATTTGAAGATTAAAGAAGTATTACCTAAAGGGCTTTTAGTGTACCCAATGTCACAACATATTGGTGCACCAGCAACCCCAATTGTTGCTAAAGGTGACCGAGTTTTAGTTGGTCAGAAGATTGGTGAAGCTTCTGGATTTGTCTCTGCACACATATATTCTTCAGTTTCCGGAACTGTAACAGCGGTTGAACCAAGATTAACTGTATCTGGTGCAAAAGTATTGTCTGTGGTAGTGGAAAATGATAATTTATATGAAAAGGCTGAAGGCATCGGACAAAAGAGAAATTATGAAGAATTATCAAAAGAAGACATTAGAAACTTGATTAAAAATGCAGGTATTGTTGGTATGGGAGGCGCCGGATTCCCGACCCATATTAAACTTACTCCTAAAGATGATTCTAAAATAGAGTATGTAATCGTAAATGGTGCAGAGTGTGAGCCTTATCTGACATCTGATTACAGAGTAATGTTAGAAGAACCAGAAAAACTGGTAAAAGGCTTAAAAGTTATCTTAAGATTATTCGAAAATGCTCAAGGTATTATTGCCATTGAAGATAATAAGCCTGAAGCAATCAAAATCATGAGTCAATTGGTTCAAAACGAATCTAAAATTCAGGTCAAGGTCTTAAAGACAAAATATCCACAAGGAGCAGAAAGACAACTTATATTCGCAACAACAGGTAGAAAAATCAATTCTGCGATGCTGCCAGCAGATGCAGGCTGTGTTGTAGATAATGTTGATACAGTAGTTTCTGTTTGTCTTGCTGTATGTGAATCTACTCCGCTTATGCGTAGAATTGTAACGGTAACAGGTGATGCAATCAAGACGCCACAAAACTTCAAGGTACCAACTGGCTTAAATTATGCCGAACTAATTGAAGAAGCTGGCGGATTTACTACACAGCCTAAAAAGGTTGTATCAGGTGGCCCCATGATGGGTATGGCACTATTTGATTTAAACGTTCCAGTAATGAAAACATCGTCTGCACTCCTTTGTATGACCAGAGATGAAGTTGCAGAGTTTGAACCATCAGCTTGTATCCGTTGTGGACGTTGTGTAGAAGCCTGTCCAAGTAAACTGATACCACAAAAAATGTTAGAATGTTCTGAACGTTTTGATGATAAAGGTTTCGTTGCCTTAAATGGTATT
>DBKX01000201.1:0-4565 GCA_002297865.1 Lachnoclostridium sp. UBA739 | reverse complement strand
GTCCAGCAAAACGCCGTTTAACACAATCCTTTAAGCAGACAAGAAGAAGTATACTTGATAGCAGAAGGAAAAAATAGCGCAAGGAAGAGAAAGAGGTGTTATCTTTGAGTGAATTATTAAATGTGTCTGCATCACCTCATGTACGTAGTAAGGATTCAACAAAGACGATCATGAGAGATGTAGCGATTGCGTTAGTACCAGCAGCTGGATTTGGCGTGTATAATTTTGGTGTAAAGGCATTACTTATTTTATTAGCATCTATTGCAAGCTGCATGCTGACGGAATACATATACGAAATGCTAATGCATAAAAAAATTACAACAAGTGATTACAGTGCATTAGTTACAGGATTATTATTAGGTATGAACTTACCATCATCCGTACCAGTCTGGATGCCAATCCTTGGTGGTGTATTTGCCATCTTAATTGTAAAACAGCTATTCGGTGGCTTAGGACAGAATTTTATGAACCCAGCCCTTGCCGCTAGATGCTTCTTAATGATTTCATTTGCAAAACATATGACCACGTTTACGTACGATGGAGTAACAGGAGCAACTCCACTATATTTAATTAAGTCCGGAGATAAAGCCAGTGCAGTTTCCGACATACTTTCTCAGGGCGGAACAAGTATTTTTGATATGTTTACGGGAAATATTGCAGGTACAATTGGTGAAACAAGTGTGATTGCCATTTTAATTGGTGCTGCTTATCTTTTTGTTAAGAAAGTAATCACATGGAAAATACCAGTTACGTACATTGTAACATTTGCGGTATTTGTATTAATTTTTGGCGGTCGTGGTTTCGATGTAAGTTATCTTGCAGCAGAGTTATGTGGCGGTGGTTTAATGCTTGGCGCATTCTTCATGGCAACTGATTATGTTACAAGTCCTATTACACCAAAGGGACAGATTGTCTTTGGTATATTCTTAGGTTTATTAACAGGTATCTTCCGTATCTTTGGTGGTACAGCAGAAGGTGTTTCTTATGCAATTATCTTCTGTAACTTATTAGTGCCTTTAATTGAACGTTTCACATTGCCTGTTCCGTTCGGAAAGGAGAGTGCTAAGAATGAGTAAAGAAAAGAGTAAGAGTACGTTAATAAAAGATGCAATTACATTATTCATAATTACCTTAATCGCAGGCTTAGCATTGGGCTTTATCTATGAATTGACAAAGGGACCTATTGAAGATGCCAATGCAAAGACAAAGCAAAAAGCCTATCAAAGTGTATATGCAGATGCTTCGGAATTCGTAGAAGACGATGCAATTAAGGAAAAGGTTAAAGATTCTGAGAAATTTTTAAAGGATCATGATTTGTCAGGAGCAGAGATTTCAGAAGCTCTCATTGCGAAAAATGATAGTGGTGAAGCTATCGGATACGTTATCTCCTATCTGGCAACAGAAGGTTACGGTGGTGATATCTCCATATCTATGGGAATGACAAATGAAGGTGAAATTACAGGGCTTGAAGTCTTATCAGCCAGTGAGACAGCGGGTCTTGGAGCCAAATGTAAAGAGTCCGCATTTAAGGATCAATTTAAGGGAATTAACGCAGACAGCATTGAATATACAAAAGACGGTGCCACAGAAGACAATCAGATTGATGCCATTAGTGGTGCTACAATCACAACCAAGGCTGTAACAAAAGGAGTTAATGCTGCAATTGCATTCTTAAAACAGGACGTTATGCAAGGTTAAGGAAAAGGAGGAGTTGTAATGAATAAGTATTTAGAGCGAATCTTTAATGGTATCGTGAAAGAGAATCCAACTTTTGTCTTAATGCTTGGTATGTGTCCTACTTTAGCAGTAACATCATCTGCTATAAATGGTATGGGCATGGGTTTAACAACAACAGTCGTTTTGATTATGTCAAATATGATTATTTCAGCGTTGAGAAAAGTGATTCCAGATAAAGTAAGAATCCCGGCATTTATCGTAATTGTTGCTTCTTTAGTAACAGTTGTACAGTTATTATTACAGGCATATGTAGGTTTCTTATATGATGCATTGGGTATCTATATTCCGTTAATTGTTGTTAACTGTATTATCTTAGGTAGAGCAGAAGCCTATGCATCGAAAAACGGAGTGTTACTTTCTGCTTGTGATGGTATCGGTATGGGACTTGGATTTACAGTTGGTTTAACTTGTATTGGTTTAGTAAGAGAGTTCCTTGGTAATGGTTCCGTATTTAATCTTCATGTGTTACCATCTTCCTACGAACCAATCTCAATCTTTATTATGGCACCTGGTGCATTCTTTGTTCTTGCTTGCTTAACAGCATTGCAGAATAAATTTAAAGCCCCATCTGCAACAAATGTGCCTCATGCAGAGTCTTTAAGCTGTGGTGGAAACTGTGCAACCTGTACAGGCAGTGCGTGTATTGAAAATCATAAGAAAATTGAAGAAGCAAAAAAGGGGGATAAGTAGATGAAAGAACTGATTATCATTTTAATTGGTGCTGCGCTTGTTAACAACGTTGTATTAAGCCAGTTCCTTGGATTATGTCCCTTCTTAGGTGTATCAAAGAAAGTTGAAACAGCAGCAGGTATGGGTGGTGCCGTAATCTTCGTTATTACAATTGCATCCTTACTTACCAGTATTGTATATAAATTCATTATGATACCATTTCATATTGAATATTTACAGACAATCGTATTTATTTTATTAATTGCTGCACTTGTTCAGTTTGTAGAAATGTTCTTAAAGAAATCGATGCCATCCTTGTACAGTTCACTTGGTGTATATCTTCCTTTGATTACAACAAACTGTGCGGTACTTGGTGTTGCATTAATTAATGTTCAGAAGGAATATGGAATCTTACAGAGTGTTGTAAATGGTTTTGGTACTGCTTTTGGCTTTACTATTTCCATTATCATTTTAGCGGGAATTCGTGAACGCTGTGAACACAATGATGTACCAGAATCCTTCAAAGGTTCGCCAATCGTTTTGTTAACAGCAGGTTTAATGGCAATCGCTTTCTGTGGTTTCGCAGGTCTATTATAATAAGGAGGAGATAAGATGAGTATAACAGGAATCATTACGGCAACAGCCGTTATCGGTATCATTGGCTTACTGATTGGTCTTCTTCTAGGTGTAGCAGCGAAAGCATTTGCGGTAGAAGTAGACGAAAGAGAAATATTAGTTCGAGAACAGCTTCCAGGAAACAACTGTGGTAGTTGTGGTTATGCTGGTTGTGATGCATTAGCAAAAGCAATTGCAGCAGGAGAAGCGGCAGTCAATGCTTGTCCAGTAGGTGGTGATCCAGTAGGGAAAGCCATTGGTAAGATTATGGGTGTTGCTGCGGAAGAAAAGGAACGAGAAGTAGCATTTGTAAAATGTTCAGGTACGTGTGATAAGACAGCTATCAAATATAATTATTATGGCGTGTATGACTGTAAGAAACTTGCTTTAATTCCTGGTCATGGAGAAAAAGCATGCGCTTATGGATGTATGGGTTATGGAAGCTGCGTACGTGCATGTCCATTTGACGCAATTCATATTGTGAATGGCGTTGCTAGGGTAGACAAGGAAAAATGTAAGGCTTGCGGTAAATGTGTTGCTGAGTGTCCAAATCACTTAATTGAATTGGTTCCTTATTCAGCAAAACATGTAGTAAAATGTAGTTCTAAGGACAAAGGTAAAGCTGTTAAGGATGCATGTTCTACAGGATGTATTGGATGTGGACTTTGTGTAAGACAATGTGAATTTGGTGCAATCACTGTAGAAAACAACCTTGCTCATATTGATCAGAGCAAGTGTACAGGTTGCGGAAAATGTGCTGAGAAATGTCCTTCCCATGTAATTATCTGATGATAAGTTAATATTAGATTTAAAGTAGTAGAAAAGCCTCTTGTAGTGGAATGCAAGAGGCTTTCGTTTATGCTAAAATACGATGATTTCTATTTTATGTTGTAATTCTTTCTAAGGTTATCAGAATAATGAATTTTACCTTCATAGTCTACGAATATAGCATCATAAGCTTCGTGGCTATTAATGTAGGCTAATCCTTCTTTGAGGCCTAAAGCAAAGCATGTGGTGCTCAAGGCATCCCCATCAACTGACTTGTCAGAAATGATGGTAACAGAACTTAATTCATTATCATAAGGATAACCAGTCTTAGGATTCAGTATATGATGATAAAACTTATCATCTTGTGTAAAACATCGTTCATAGATACCCGAGGTAACAATGGACTTATTTTTAATCTTGAGTGTTGCTAAAGTTACATTATGCTCCTTAAATGGAGCTTGAATTCCGATGTTGAAGCAATCGCCATTTTTATCACCAATGCAAAGAATGTTTCCGCCTAGACTTATCACAGCATTATTGACTCCACTTGTTAGAAGGAAATCTTTGATTCGATCTGCAATATATCCTTTTGCAATTGCACCAAGATCCAGCTGGTTTCTTAATTGATGTTTCTTGAGTGTATTGCCTGCTATGGAAAAGTTCTGGTAGCCAACATATGTAAGCTGTTTTTCTATTTCAGATTTTTGTGGAACAACCGGTATTTCACTTGTAAAATCCCAAAGTTGACTGACGGGTGCTATGGAAATATCAAAGGC
>DBKX01000202.1 GCA_002297865.1 Lachnoclostridium sp. UBA739 | reverse complement strand
AAGCGCTTCGTTCGACTTGCATGTGTTGAGCACGCCGCCAGCGTTCATCCTGAGCCAGGATCAAACTCTCAATAAAAGTTTCATCCTTTCAGACTAAAGCTTGGCTTTATTTCCGAAATTCATTTTACTTAAGGTGCATCTTTTCAGATGCTGTTCGCGTTTTAAAATCGAAGTTTCAAAACGAATTTATTCTCTGAATTTTCAAGGTTGTTTCACTATTTAATTATCAAAGTTCTCAAAATGAAAAATCCTTGCCTCAGCAGCTTGTTTACTGTTCTTTACCGCGTCAGCAAGGATGATTATATCACCATGGAATATTAAAGTCAACAACTTTTTTTTATTTTTTTTACTTTTTTATTATTTTCTTTTAAACACCTAAAAAAAGCCTTTAAAATACAGCCTTCGTAACATGTATTACAGCATTAAAAAACAAATTATTATCATACAGATACGATAACCAGGTACTTTTTTCAATTTGTTCTAATATTTGCGTTCCAATGTCAGTACTGCAGAACATGGTCAGTGCAACAAAACCGATCCACACAATTATTAAACCTTCTAAAGCACCTACTCCTAACCCCCCAAGCTTATTCAGTGTATGAATGACTGGAAGCTTAGTTAGTAAGTTTAATGCATGTGTAATTATTTTTAGTATTGATAGTACAATTATGAATACCACAATATACGTAATGGTATTTATAATCGAATATGCAATATAAGTACTCGCATACTCTTGAAAATTAGTCGCACCTAGTTGTTCATACTTACTTTTGCTATCATTTTCTTTTAATTCCTTTTTTAAGACTTCCGGTATACTTAACTGCTCAATCTGCTTTTCATTATCTATTTTAGAGTCCTCTTTATCGTTATTGTTCTTAAACAAAACAGATTCCACTTTTTCTGACATAAATGAAACAATATTCTGATTTTCACCAATAGCAGAACTAACTTGTGGAGTAACCACTTGTGTTATCATAACTGCCAGAAATAATGTCATAAAAGAACATATTGTTAAAACAAGACCTTGCTTCATTCCCTTGATGGCAAATACAACAACAATTGACGCAACAATAATTTCTAATGCACTCAATCCACTAAGCCTCCTTAACCTTGATTACATCAATGGAATTATCACTTACAAGAACATATCGATTAAATCCTTCTGCAGGTAATATATATGAGATTTGTGAATTGAATTTGCAATTGAGTTTTTCAGTACCGTTTTTCCTAAAAATGTGGCACTCTTGATCTGCTATAAATATGATTTGGTCCTTTACCATATATACATTTTTATATGCGAAGTCAATATTCCTGCTCATTTTTTCTTTGCCTAGTAAATCATATACTACTATCTTGTATGTTTCGCTCGCATTTGGTGAACTAAAAACAAATCCAAAATTCTCATCTGTCAAGAATACACTCTTGATAGTCTCCTTAAATTTCTTGCTTGAAACATCCTGAACAAGCTGTTTCATGGTGTAGAGATAATAACCTCTTTCACTGAAAGCGCAAACTGTATCATTTCCCATGAACTCAACTTTTGAAATAATTTCTTTCTCAAATGTTTTGGCAGCCACAATATTATTGGAGTAGTTTTTTCCCACCTCGCCTAAATTGTAAAATGTAAGTTTACTTATGGAGTTTCCATTGGTTACGTTCAAATACGATGTAACCAGTTTAGTTCCATCACTTGATAATGCGATATCAACAGGATAGCCATCATCTGAAACATTAGTGTTAAACTCGACCAACAGCTCTCCATTGGTTGAGTCATATACCTGAACTAAATCTGAATTATCTCTGCTCATAACTACTGCTATTACTCCATGAGTAGAAATTCTTATATGGCTAATTGGATAAAGCACATCTATTTTCTTAGGTGAATCGCTCCCATTAAAAACATACACTTCTGTTCCGCCTTGATCTGCAAGCCCTACATAAATTCCACACGAATCAAAAATAGGTGAAGCAAAATTGTAACTGCCGCTCCATTGCATATTTAGCTTGTCATTAAAACCTACCGCTCCATCACGGCTATACTTCATAAGTTTGTCATTATTGTAGACTGTATAGTATGTTGTGTTACTATCAGTTCTTTTAACGGATTCCAAAACCTTGTATCCCTTATAATCTTTTGTGTAATACGACCAAATATTGAAAATGATAACAAAGAGGATTAGTAGACTGACCGAAATTATTGAGATCCGTATCATACGTTTGCGCCTCTTTTTCGCATTTTCAATTCTTTGATTTTCATTTCTTTCGCTTAAACTTTCCATCCTTGCACCGTCTTTTCCTGTACCCCTTCTGTATTTTTCTTTCATTATACATGATTCTGAAAAACATGAAAAGACAATGTTATTATGGTAACAACAATTTCTGTCCTACTTTTATCATATCAGAATCTTCTATATTGTTAAGTTTTTTTATTTTCTTTACATAACTTCTCGTGTTATATAATTTCATCGAAATGGAAGATAATGAATCCCCCTTCTTTACTACATAATAATTATTTTTTGCTGATGTCTCTGTTGATGCTTTTTTTTCTGTCTTTTTTTTAGAATTCTTTTTGTTTTCATTAGCTGCTACCTTATCTGAATCTTTAGACTGTTTCTTTGTTTCATTAGCTGATGACTTTTTCGACTCACCTTTATTAGCTATATTTTGCTCATCATTAGTGATAGTGGATAATTTTCCTTTGGCTGTCTCAATTGGAAGGCTATCTTGCCCTGTGACTGCAACCTCTTTGGCACCTTTGGAATCTTTATTATTTTCTTTCACGTTATCAGACAGTACATCGGTTGATTCTTGTTTCTGATTAATCTTTGTATCATAACTATTTAAAGTTGCCGCAGAAAATACAAGAACAACTACTGCTGCCACCGCCCCTAGACCATAAACAAGTGCTGGTTTTCTTTTCGACAATCTTACAGCTTGTTTCTCTTCCAACTTTTCTGAAACCTGTGGGCGTCTTGGGATAGAATACGGCTTTACATTTCCATTTCCATGTTCCTCTCGCAAACGAATAATATAATTCTGCATTTCTGCATTTTTATCGTAAAATATGTAATAGCCATCTTGACGTTTCAATTTATTTTCTTCAAACACATAGAACGCCTCTTCTCGTTCTAAACTGTCATAGAGTAACAAGGTCTTGTCTTGACCCGCAAAGTTATCAACATGAACCTTTTTGATACGCTCGTCTACATTCAAAGGCAGCCCTGCTCTAATAATACTCCAGCCCACTATCTCAACGTTAGTAAAATACTGTTTAATTGTTTCATAGATATTGGTCCAAACCTCGTTAGAAAACACTAGGTTATCTTCATATATTACATCTTTTAATTCTATTGCTCCATTAATAAAAATACACTGACAGTTATTAATCTTCACAAACTGACCAAGAAGAACCACCAGTTCACTAGATGATTCCTTTCTTATTCCCAGTTTCTTTATAAATGACATAACATAATCTTCTACATATATTTTCTTTAAATCATTGACTTGTCCAATCTGTCTTACGTTTTTAGGTATTTTTACCAGTGCAGACGATGTACTGCCATGTGCTTGACTACTATATATGCTTTCTATCATTTCAATTCCTCCTGTCATGGACACCCTTTTTCTCAACATTTTGAAATATATTTACTTACATTATTGAAATCTTACCACAACGGAAAGTAAATTTTTGTCAGAACTTTTTCTCTTTTTAGAAGAATTTTTCTTTCTAGAATCACAAATTATTTGTTGTTGCTATTTATTTCTACCTGTTATTGCTAATTTTCTTTGTTTTGGGACTTGACAATTTGGACTATTTGTAGTTTTTTGCGTATTTTTTTCAAAAACACATGTCTATATTCAATCATTCCAGTGAATACTACTACTAGAATTTTGAAACATTGCACATATGTAATGCATTGGGAAAGGGATTATATGAGTTTAACAAAGCAAAAAAAAGATATTTATTATTTTAATTCAAAAGATATCTCAAGTGTTTATGATTTTTGCCGGACTTTCACTACTCTGCTTAAAAAGAAGGCAAACGGCAATCAGGAAATTGTTTTATTATGCATTGGGTCTGACCGGGCTACTGGAGATTGTCTCGGACCAATCATTGGATATAAACTTTCCAAACTAACTTATCCAAATATGTTTGTGTATGGTACATTAGATCATCCAGTACACGCAAAGAACTTACTAGAGACTATTGAGGAGATTCGTGAGAATCATAAGAATCCGTTATTGGTTGCGATTGACGCTTCTCTTGGTTCCAATAACCATGTAGGCTTTATTACCTTAGGAGAGGGTTCTATACAACCAGGAATTGGTGTAGATAAAGACTTACCTGCTGTGGGTGATATCTTTATCACTGGTATCGTAAATATTTCGGGGGTATTAAACCATATGCTATTACAGACCACCCGATTAGATGTTGTAATGAAACTTGCTGACTATATCTGTATTGGAGTACGATATGCTGTGCAAAATGGTTGAAGATAACTAAATTTGGCTGTTACAATTACGTAAAGATTCTTCGTTTTGTAACAGCCTTTTATCTTATCTCATAATTAAATTGTACCTACTAAGTCGATGCCTGGTTTCAAAGTACTTGCTCCTGGTTTCCAGCGAGCAGGGCATACTTGATCTCCATGCTCAGCAACGAACTGAGCAGCTTGTAATTTGCGTAGTAATTCTTCTGTGTTTCTTCCAATGCCACCTGCATTTACTTCGTATAATACAATTTCTCCGGCTGGATTCACAATAAATGCTCCACGCTCTGCCATTCCTGTGTCTTCTATCATGACCTTAAACATCCTTGCAAGATGACCTGTGGGATCTGCTAACATTGGAAATTGAATTTTCTTAATTGTATCAGACGCATCATGCCAAGCCTTATGGACAAAGTGATTATCTGTTGAAACGGAATATACTTCACACCCAAGTTTTTTAAATTCATCATAATGTTCTGCTAAATCTTCCAATTCGGTTGGACAAACAAATGTAAAGTCTGCTGGATAGAAAAAAATGAGTGACCATTTTCCCATAATATCTTCCTGCGTTACCGTTTTAAAAGAATTATTATGATAAGCTTCTACTTTAAAATCCTTTACCTTTTTTCCGATTTGAGACATATTTTTCCTCCTGTCACGCATATTATCATCATTACAACGTTAGTATCTGCCAAGAAAACTCTTTCATACTGGAAATTTATTTTATGTTTACACTTTATTTATAGTTTAGGTGTTCTTTTAGAGTTATTTTATTGTTTACACATAGTTTGTTCATATATTTTCTCTATACTAATACTTGCAAGAGAAATTTCATACATTTGAAAGACTCCCCCCTCTCATTAACCTAAATAAAAAGACTGATAGACATGCTGGTTCCATGTTTATCAGTCTTTTTATTATAATTCTGTTCTTCCTTCTAATGCACGAAGAAGTGTTACTTCATCAATATATTCTAGGTCTCCGCCTACTGGAACTCCACTTGCGATACGGCTAACTTTAATGCCTGTTGGCTTGATTAGTTTGCTGATATACATTGCTGTTGTCTCACCTTCCAAGCTGGAATTTGTAGCTATGATAACTTCATCTACATCTTCCTGTAAACGTTGCATTAATTCTTTTAGTTTAATATCTGCCGGGCCAATTCCAAGCATAGGGGAAATCGCACCATGTAGAACATGATACACGCCATCGAACTTTTGAGTCTTCTCGTAGGCTGCCAAGTCTCTTGGATTTTCAACTACCATAATCACCTTCTGATTACGGTTTGGGCTGCTGCATATTGGACACACTTCCTTATCTGTTAACGTCATACATTTACTGCAATAACGAACATTTTTCTTTGCCTCCACAATTGTATTGCTCAGTTTCTGCACTTGGTCTTCTGGCATATTAATAATGTGGAACGCTAATCTTTGAGCCGATTTTGCACCAATCCCAGGCAGCCTTGATAACTCCTCAATAAGCTTACTGATTTGGCTGCTATAGTAATCCATAGTATCTCCTTCTTTACTAGAATGGTAAACCACTTAAACCGCCAATACCACCAGCGATTTCATTCATCATTTCATTAGACTCTTCTTCTGCTTTTCTTAAAGCTTCGTTTGTTGCTGCAATAATTAAATCCTGAAGCATTTCAATATCATCTGGATCTACAACTTCTTCAGATAGATTAATGGCTACAACTTCTTTTTTACCTGAAACACGAACAGATACTGCACCGCCACCTGCTGTTGCTTCCCATTCTTTTTCTTCTAATTCTTTCTGCTTTTCTTCCATCTGTCTTTGCATTCTCTGCGCTTGTTTCATTAAATTATTCATATTTCCTGGTAGTCCGCCTCCTGGAAATCCACCTCTTTTAGCCATAATTACTTCCTCCTTGTAAGAAATTTAATCTTCATATTCTATTGGCATATTGACCCTTTGGGAAATGTCAACTATGTTTTCTCTTTTATCGTCATTTTCTAATAACTTAGTTTGTACTTTCACTTCTTTTTGAATACAGTCTTTGATTGCCTGTTCTATTTCCTGAATATTGGCTTCTTCTGAAAGCATTTTATAACTTACTGCTTTCTCAAATACAAGCATTAAAGTGTCGCCTGCTGCAGTTGGTGTTGCGTCGTTAATTACGGCTCTTACCGAACCACTTAATGAACCTTTAATCATTCCCCACTCTTTAGCAACCTCTTTTAAATCCTCTGGTAATGCCTTTGGAAATTCTACAGGTTTCTCCTGTGCTGGTTGAGTGGACGGAGAACTAGTCTGTGAACCTTGAACTGCTATTGGTGCTACATTTACGGTAACTCCGTTGGCAATCTGCTTCTCTAATTTGCTAAGTCTGTCTATGATAGAATCATAATTCTGTTCCATCTGCGGCTTACATAACTTGATAATAGCTAATTCTAACAAAACTCTCTTTTGTGTTGCATATTTCAACTGATTACTAAGTTCTGAAAAGATTCGAATATAACGCATAAGTGCTTCTACTGATAAACTTTCTGCGTGAGTCCTAAGTACCGCAATCTGCTCACTGGAAACATCAAGCATTTGCTCTGCTTCTTCTGAAGTCTTTAATAAAAGCAAGTTTCTAAGATACCATGTAAAATCAACTACAAACTGCCCTAACTCACGGCCTGTAATGACGATATCTTCAACCAGCTTCATAGCTGCTGGTACATCTTCTGCCAACACGATATCTAACAACTGATGAAATACCTCAATGTCTACTGCACCTAGTACATCTAAAACCTTATCGAAGGTTAGAGTCTCTCCAAAGTAGAACGCAATACACTGATCCAATAAACTTAAAGCATCACGCAAAGAACCANNACGCCGCTTTTGCAACATAACGAATCGCTCTTTCTTCTACCTGAACTTGTTCTTTTTCCATCAGTTCCATTAATCTATCTGTAATAATATCAATGGTAATTCGTTTGAAATCATATCTCTGACAACGAGATAAAATGGTAATTGGTATCTTATGCACTTCTGTTGTTGCTAAGATAAAAATTACGTAGCTTGGCGGTTCTTCCAATGTTTTCAACAATGCGTTAAACGCTCCTGTTGATAGCATATGGACTTCGTCAATAATATATACCTTGTACTTACCTTCAGTCGGCGAGTACTGAACTTCATCAATAATCTCACGAATGTTATCAACACCATTGTTAGATGCAGCATCAATCTCGATTACATTCATCGACGTATGGCGATTCATCTTCTGGCACATCTCACACTCATTGCATGGGCTTCCATCTACTGGGTGCTCACAATTTACTGCCTTTGCTAGTATCTTAGCAATGGATGTTTTTCCAGTTCCTCTCGTTCCGCAGAATAAATAGGCATGCCCAACTCTTTCAGCCTTAATTTGATTCTTTAGTGTCTTTACTATAT
>DBKX01000204.1 GCA_002297865.1 Lachnoclostridium sp. UBA739 | reverse complement strand
TCTCGCACGCTTCTACCTTTGCCTCTTCCACTGGCTTCTCCTCTGTCTTCTGCTGTTTTGGTATTATAATATCTTCTAACTTGTTCTTAGGACTTCTTTCTATATAAGTATATGCTTGTACAATATATCTAGCATGGTCAAATGCAATTCCATTGGTTTCTTTCACAGAAAACTCTGAAATTCTAAGTGGCGTATGAAGCTGTATCTCTTCTATTACAACTGCTGTTAACTCCTTTTCCCCTTCCACAGTCATAGATAGATGGTATTCTTTTTCCTGAACTCCGTTGTTCTCTCTTGTATCCTTTAATTCAACCGTTACATTCCACCACTTGGCTTCTTTTGCATCGTCTCCTGCTATTGCAGTTTGCGTTCCCTCTTCAACAAGTGCAACATAGGCTGTTGTTACAACTCGATCCCTAGGGTCTCTCCACACTTCTCCATATGTATACATCTGTGCAAGTGGAATATCCGTTAAGTTGGTTTCTTCTTTTAATTCACGTCTTGCAGTATCGATTAAGTCTTCTCTCATATTAGCAAAACCACCTGGAATTGCCCAAAAACCAATGCTCGGATGATTCCTTCTTTTTACCATAAGTAACTTTATTCCACTTAATAAATCTTGTTGTCCATGTTGATAAGCAAATACGAGCACATCTGCAGTTACACTTGGCTTTTGATACTTCTCTGCATCATACTTTTCTAGAAAATTTTCTAGTGTCTGTCCTTGTTCATTCACTTCGCCTGTTCCGCGAAATCCTTTCAGATCTGATAAAAATGATGGCATATCCGATTTTCCTTTCACCTTATATTGTTTTTCATTTTTTTAATTTCTCTTCCAAAATATTATAACATAAATGTCATTGCA
This sequence comes from Lachnoclostridium sp. UBA739, assembly GCA_002297865.1. Next base: position 22,087 of record DBKX01000204.1, on the reverse strand, counting down.
AATGTTATAGATATCAAATATAATCGTACTTGAATTTTATATAGGAAGAAGGATTTGTATTATGAATGACTACATAAGAAAGATTGAAGAATTATCTTTCAATGCGTGGCCATCTCACAAGACCGAGCTTTATGACGGCTGGATTTTACGCTATTCTAGCAATTATACACATCGAACCAACTGTGTCAATTTAATTGCCCCATCCAAGTTACCGCTTTCCCAAAAGGTTATTTTTTGCGAAAATGAATATAGAGTTGAAAAAACACCTTGTATATTTAAAATAAGCCCGCTTACTGACAAAGGTGTGGATGAGTATCTTGAGAAAAATGGATATGGAATCGAACATATTACTGAAAATATGACTCTTGCATTTCGTGATTTTGTTCCTTTCCCAAATGATATAGATGTTACCTTAGAAAGTGAAATAACAGATGAATGGATTACTAATTTATTTGACTTAAACGGGACAACTGATCCCACATTAAGAAAAATTGTTCCGTATATGTATCGCTCTATTCCAAAACCAACCATTTCTGCATCGATTCATCAGGATGGAAAAATGGTTGCTTCTGGACTAGGAATTTTGGATAGAGACCATATAGGAATCTACGCAATCTATGTTCATCAAAATTATCGCCGCAGACATTACGCGCATGCTATCTGCGATGCCTTAATTCATGCAGGTATGAGAAGAGGTGCTGATCATGCATATTTGCAAGTTGTAAAAGGCAACCGTGCAGCACGAAACCTTTACGAAAGCCTAGGTTTCAAATATTTGTACACCTATTGGTTTCGTACCAAATATGTGATATAATGGAAACAAAAAGTTTGCAACAAAATGTAAAAGAGGGATACGTATGACTGATAATTTAGATTTAAATAACAATGAAGAAACAAAAGAAATCATTCCTTCCATGGATGATTTTAAAGATGAATTAAATAGCTCATTTCGCTCTGTTAATGAAGGCGACTTAATTACGGGAACTGTTATTGGTGTTACAGATACAGAAGTCATGGTGGATTTAGGTTATTATGCTGAAGGTATTATTAAGCTTGCTGAGTTAAGCAATGATCCAAGTTTCTCGATTAAGGCTGACATATCAGTTGGTGAATCTGTTACAGCACTAGTTATTGGCGAAGATGATGGGGAAGGCAATGTTCTTCTTTCCTTAAAACAAGCTCATGATGTATTATCATGGGAGAAGTTAAAGGAAGCTATGGATAACGAAACAATCTATTCCTGCAAAATAAAAGAAGTTGTAAATAGTGGTGTTGTTACCTATGTGGAAGGTATTCGAGCATTTATTCCTGCATCTCAGCTAGCTCTTTCTTATGTTGAAGACTTAGAGCCATACCGCGGAAAAACAGTAGACGCTGTCATCATAACAGTAGATGAAGATAAGAAAAAGCTTGTACTATCTGCAAAACAGGTTGCAAGACAACGTGCAGAACAAGAACACAATCTGAAGGTTTCTAGCCTACAAGTTGGACTTGTTACAAGTGGCGTTGTAGAAAAGATTGTTCCTTATGGTGCATTTATCAAAATAGGAGATGATTTAAGTGGACTTGTTCACATATCTCAAATCTGTGGCAGACATTTAAAGAGTCCTAAAGAAGTCTTAAGCGAAGGTGAGGAAGTTACAGTTAAAATTATCGCTGTAAAAGATGGCAAAATCAGCCTAAGTATTAAGGCGGTTGAGGAAAAAGAAGATATCGTCGATGATATTGAAGAAGCTCCAATTGAATACAAAGAAGAAGAAACAGCATCTACTAGTTTGGGAGCTCTATTATCTAACTTTAAATTTGATTAAAGTTTGAAAAATAGGAGGTCATATGAAAAAACAAAAATCAATGTGGAAGGTATTGTTTTTAATCTTGCTGCTCATAACAACTTGTGTACAACCGACTAATCTGAAGGCATTAAGCATAAAGGATACCGTCTTCTATGTACAGTTTAATTCTAATGGAGGCAGCTCCGTTGCTACCATTGTCAATGTACGTTATGGATCAACGATAGATTTGCCGGACAATCCAATCCGAAATGGTTATTGGTTTAGAGGATGGTATACAGACTCCTCATTAGCCATTAAGTTTGATCCCTCCCAAAAAATATATAAAAATACAACCTTATATGCCTGTTGGGAGAAACAGTCTTCCAACCCGCATATTTTGAGTCAACATATCTCAGACGGCAGCTATAACTCAGTCGTAACCGTTGATATTACTGGCCAACAATATGGAAATGCCTGCGAGATGCAACTTCTAACATACAAAAGGAGTATCTTAAAACCTGTTGTATTTACGCAGCACAAGACAACCAAGTACATAGGATTTGAACTTAACATAGCAGATCTTGCTTTTAACGAAAGCACACCATTACCCGTTAGGATAAAGATTCCTTCTAGTTTTTCAAAGGAATGCATTCAGGTTATCTACACAACCAACCGAAAAACAGTATCTGGAATTCCTTATGGGTATGTCAATAGTAACAATGAGTATGTGTTTGATGCTTACTATTCTGGAACCTATATCTTAATGGAAACAGTAGATAATGTAAAGGCACAGACTGATCCAAAATCCTACCTGAAAATCATGAGCAGTTCTGACAAACTAAAACCGAATCGACAGATGGAGTTAAATTTTGCTTTAATGAACTACCCTGGTGATGAAAACCAATTGGATTTTAGATGGTACAGTTCTAGGCCTTATATTGCAACTATCTCTAAAGATGGTGTCCTTACTGCAAAACGTCCAGGTCAAACTGTCATTAGCTGCGTTTCCACCAATAGTAGATTCATAGCGACTAAAACAATTACCGTTTATAATCGACTCGTAAAGTCCATAAAAACCAATGTATCCACAAAGAAATTAAAAAAAGGGAGTACTTTTAACATTTACTCCACAGTATCCCCATCCAATGCTACTATAAAGAGACTACGTTATACTTCTACCAATAAAAGAATTGCAAGTGTTTCAAGTAGCGGAAAGATAAAGGCTAGAAGAAAAGGCTCTTGTTATATTAAAGTTTCTGCCACTGATGGAAGCGGGAAATATAAGCGAATTAAGATTATCGTTTCTTAATATTCTGGTTGCAGAACAATGTGCCTTTCCCATAAGTTAAAAACAAAGGCGTGTACAAATTAATTTAACTTGTACACGCCTTTTTTATGCTTGTTTCTTCCGAAACATTTTCTTCACTTGTTCACCAAAGTCGGAGACTGTTGAGGAAACCCCTTTTGAAACAGTATTGCTTTCACTAGGCTCTTCTTTTTTCTTGTTGCCTTCCTCTTCATCATCTTCCACAATTTTACCATAACTTTCTTTCATACAATTTAAATAATTCTGAGACATAATCTCTTTGTAATCACTTAAACTGTTCTTAGTATAATTCTGAATTTCACTATTCAAAGACATCATCTTGTGATCTAGATATCCAATAATATCTGCACACTCTTTTAGGTCTTTCTTAATGTTAGCAGGTGCATTGCCTTCAAATTTATAATAAATCTTATGCTCAAGACTTGCCCAGAAATCCATGGCAATTGTTCGAATCTGAATCTCCACCTTGGTATCAATTACATTATCCGTCAAGAAAATAGGAACGGTGACAATCATATGATAGCTCTTATACCCATTTTCCTTCGGATTGGTTATATAATCCTTTACTTTTAAAACCTTAACATCGTTTTGATTGGCAATTGCATCTGCAAGCCTGTATATATCTGATGTAAAAGAACAGATAACTCGAATTCCTGCAACATCATTTACATATTTAACGATGTTTTCAACCGTAAGTTCTTTATTTTTATGACGAATTTTCTTTGCAATACTTTCTGGTGATTTTACCCTAGAGGTAATGTGTTCTATCGGATTATAACTGTGCGCTAACTTGAATTCATCATTAAGAATTTCAAGCTTTGTATTGATTTCACGTAAAGCAGAATTATACAGGAATAACGCACTTTTCCACTCTTCTGCCTCATCATAATAAATTGGTAACTCCATATATCCTCTCCTATACTTCTCTGTGTGTTTACATGGTTTTTCTACTCAATTTCTAAATCCATTTTACCATAAAAATGTTACGGAAAATTGAACATTTAAATTGTTAATAAAAACTTTATAGACTTCACAGAAAAAACAGAAGATAAACCAAATGATTATAAAATACCTTTAACAGTATTTACAACATTCTCAGTTGTGAAGCCAAATTTCTCAAAAAGTTTGTTTGCTGGTGCACTTGCTCCAAAGGATTTCATTGTTACATATGCTCCGTCTAAACCTACATATTTACCCCATCCAAAGTCGGAAAGTGCCTCAATTGCAACTCTCTTTCTACAAGATAGTGGTAATACACTGTCTTTGTATTCTTTAGACTGCTGCTCGAATACATCCATAGATGGCATACTTACAACACGAACATCGATATTGTCTTTTGCAAGTTCTTCTTTTGCACTGATTGCTAAGGAAACTTCAGATCCACTTGCAATTAAGATTGCATCTGGTGTTTCTTTAGATGAGTCTGCAATAACGTATCCACCCTTTAATGCCTCCTTGCTTGAACCAGCTAACTGAGGTAAGTTCTGACGAGTTAAAACTAATGCAGTTGGTGTTTTTTTAGAAGTAATTGCATAGTACCAAGCTGCAATTGTTTCAGTTGCATCAGCTGGACGATATACAGTAAAGTTAGGCATTGCACGTAACATTGCCAACTGCTCAATCGGTTCATGCGTTGGTCCGTCTTCTCCAACTCCAATGCTATCATGAGTTAGGACAAATGTTAATGGGTTATTCATAAGTGCAGACAATCTAGCCATTGGTTTTACATAATCACTGAATACAAAGAAAGTAGATACGAATGAACGTAAACCTCCATGTAACATAATACCATTACCAATTGCAGTCATAGCCAACTCACGTACACCAAAGTGTAAGTTACGACCTGCGTAGTTATCTTTTGAGAAATCTCCCATGTCTTTCATATATGTCTTAGTGGATGGAGCTAAATCTGCTGCACCACCAATTAATCCAGGAACTATATCTTTTAAACGGTTAATAACCATTCCAGATAAGTTTCTAGTTGCTTCTGGTTTATCTTCAAACTTCCAGAACTCTTCGTTCTCTAATAGTGCCTGTGCATCTACATCAGAATGCATCTCATCCCATAACTTCTTCATCTCAGGATAAGCTTCACAGTATTTAGCAAACATAGCATTCCATTCTTCTTCATCCTTTGCTAAACCTTCTGTGATTTCTTTGTAGTGTGCATATACCTCATCAGGTACATAAAATGGCTCTTGTGATGGCCACTCTAAATTTTCTTTTAATGCTGTAATGTTGTCAGCTCCTAAAGGTTCGCCATGTGCACTAGCTTTACCTTGTTTTGCAGGACAACCATAACCGATTTCTGTCTTAACAGTAATAAAGGATGGTCTTGTTGTATCTGCTTTTGCAGCTTCAATTGCTTTACCGATCTCTTCTAAGTTGTTGCCGTCCTCTACCACCAATGTCTGGAAGCCAAATGCCTCCATACGTTTTTGTACGTCTTCTGTAAACGCGATGTCCGTATTACCTTCAATGGAAATTCTGTTGGAATCATAGATGATAATTAACTTACCAAGTCCTAATGTTCCAGCAAGGGAAAATGCTTCAGAAGAAATACCTTCCATCATACATCCGTCGCCACCAAGTGCAAATGTATAATGATCTACTACATCATAACCATCTTTATTAAAACGCGCTGCTAAATGTGCCTCAGCCATTGCCATACCAACAGCCATACCCATACCAGCACCAAGTGGTCCTGTTGTTGCTTCAACCCCAACTGTATGACCATACTCTGGATGACCTGGTGTAAGTGAATCTAACTGTCTGAATTGTGCCAAATCCTCTTTTGAAAGGTTACCATAACCGAATAAATGTAACAAGGAATATAATAAGGCAGAACCATGTCCACCTGATAAAATAAAACGATCACGATTAGCCCATTGTGGATTGGCTGGATTATGTTTCATATGTTTTGCCCATAACTCGTATCCTACACTGGCACAGCCTAGTGGAAGACCTGGATGTCCTGAATTTGCCTTTTGTATTGCATCTGCTGAAAGGACACGAATTGCATTTACTGACATTGTTTCAATATTACTCATAGTTGATTTCCTCCTATCAAACTTCCCTAGTAACTTTTCTTTCCATATAAACCGAATTTATTATACAATACTATTCTAAAAAAATCCATTCCTGTTTATATGTTAAAATACCCTATAAACTTCATAATATATTTTTTTTACTATGGAAGCTTTATCATATAATTCCTTTCTCACATTCTGATACAGCACTTTACACTTCATGCATTCGTAATCAGAAACTGGTTTACCACCAAACGTGGCCTTCTCAACTATGGTAATAAACTCACTTAGTTCCTCTTCTGAAATATCATCAAAGTCTGCTGCTATTGCTTGAATGTTGTCTCTTATCTCACCCTTGCTATACCTCTTGCAATATACTCTTGTTATACTGTCCAACTCTTGATAATAATATTTTACTCTTTTGTTATTATCGGACTGAAATTCCTTTTTATATTTTGTTCTTTTTATTATCCACCTTCGTATTAATACCGCTGCCACCAGAATTAGAATCAAAAGTACTACTATAATAATGTCCTTAGATCTGGAATTAATTTTTTTAGTATTTGCTGTATTCTTTTCCTTTATTGTGGCACTTGATGGTACTGGTGAATTCGCAGTTACTGCTGGTGATTTAGTTGGTTGGGTTACTGAAACTTTTGGTGAAGGTGGTGTTATTGTTGTTGCTGTGTTATTATCATCTGCACTTTCATTTGCCACTCCTTCTGTTCCCCTGCCAGGTGTCACATCAAACGGAATCCATCCACACCCATTTACATAAACCTCAATCCATGCATGTGCTGCCTCATCTGTAACGTTTAGCTGATAAGCCTTTTGTCCATCTAAGGTAACCTTCTTTCCCTTATGGGCAAAATCCTCATAAGTTACCTTATATCCTTCTACGTATCTTGTTGGAAGCCCCTGCAATCGAAGAAAAAGCGTTGCTGCCGTTGCAAAGTATGTACAATATCCTTTCTGATTTTCAAATAGGAAATAGTCCACAAAATCCTTATTATCGGGAGTTTGTCCAGGTTCTAATGAATACTTAGCATACTGTTCTAAGAATGTCTGACACCACCATACTTCTGCGTAAACTAAATCATCATTGTAAAAATCTGCAAAATTTTTATTAAACTTAATATTTCCTAAGTCAAATTCATTTAGAGAAAACGTTTGTTTTTTTAGTTGTTCCCTTAGTTTGGGAGCAATATTTTCTGGTACTTTTGTGTAGGTATCGTATACAAACTTACGATAACTCGTTTCTTTTTGTGCATACTTTTCAAGTTCTCTATAAAACTTATTATCTAGATAGGAATTTGTATCTGATTCGGAATTTGGATCATGTAAAACATTGGCGTACTGAAACATTAAATCCTTTAATACATCATAAAGCTTCTGATTATTTACATAGCCAGAATCAAAATAACTATCTTGATAAGATGCTAATATTCCTAATTTATTTACCTCTTCAGAATAGACCTTTTTGCCTTTGGCATTTTTCCCATATAGTAAACCATTCTTTTCCCTTACATCATCATTTACTGCATAAGGGAGCAACATATGCTTTCTTCCGATATCTTCCTTCTTTATATTGAAGAGTACATAATCTTGTGACTTTGAATCATCATAAGAATCATTCCTATACAAGTTTCTTAGTTTTAGCATATCACTTAAAAGATTTTCAAAGTTATAATCATACTCCTTTGTTAATTTACTATACTCCTTCTGTTGTTGCTTATCCAAATCCCCCCACAATCTGTTACTATAATTTGAACCTACATAACTTCGCAGGTATACTTCGTAATCATGCTTTTGTAATTCTGCTAAAGTCGTAGTAAGAACGAAATCTGTCTTCTTATCAAACTTTATCTTATCCTTTGTCCCAAGCTGTCCATTATTCATTCCACCATATCCAGTCGTAAACAGTTTTCCAGACAAGCCACCTCTATCAGAAAGGTAGTAGCTTATATCCTTTATAATTTGGCTGCTTTTTATATCTTGGATATCTCTTTTTATGGAAACCATGGAATCAAAATGTTTTTGATATACTGCTTGCGGCAATAAACATACGCAGATAAACATTAGTATTCCTGCACTTACTAGAGTTGTCAGTTTGGCTTGAATCCCCAACTTCTTATCTTTCACTTTACTATTAATAGATAATGGCAGAAATCCAATTAGAAATGCGAATAAATATTGTGACTCTGGTATTAATCCTACTATAAAAGTAAGCGAAAATACTAATATTGGAGAAATTAAAGCTATTAATGACTTTTTATAAATTTTTCTAAAAAGTGCTGTCATGAAAATAACAATCCAGCTAAGAAATAGCTGAAAAACAAATAAACCTGTCGATTGACTAATTATTTCTTCTTCAGCAGGAACTTTTACAACCAGATTTGTTCCAAAATATTTATTTATAAACGCAACATAATAGGATGCAAAATACTTTATTGCAACCCAGTTAATCCTTACAAAGATGAATAATATAAATGCACATCCTACACTGTATACAATCAGAAAAATTGGACGTTTCCTATACTCTAACACAGCAAATGTTATCCCCGTCAAGATAAGCATACAGAATAGTATGAGTTTTCTTTGCTGGGGTATATTGCAACTGGCAAAAAGTCCACATATAGCCCCATATAACATTAATACCATGCAAGTGCATTCTAATATGTAGTCCAATATTTCATTCCAAACAGATGGCTTTTTAATTCCTTGCTCTTCACAATAAAAACTAATTCCTGTTTTTGTTTTTTTATGTCCCACCTTAATCCACCACCTTTATGCTTATACCTTTTTCCTCAAGCAGTTCTTGATTTTCCTCTCCAACGTAAAAAACATTTGCATACGTTTTGATTTCTTCTGAATGTATCAGATACTTCACATATGCCTGTGGATTCTTATTGGGTTTACATTGTAACAGCCTAATTATACATGTATGAAAGTCCTGTTCATTTCTTACTTCCATCCTTTCACCAACTGACTGTTCCTCATCAAACCAATATACATAATGGTTCACCTTATTTAGTAACAAGGAATAACTAGCCTGTATTGTTTTTTCTAGCAAGTCGCTCCATCGTTTCACACGTTCCATTCCTTCATAAGTACAGCTATTATCACAAATAATTACTGCATCTATTATAATCGGATCACTATATTCCTTTACCATGTAGCGTTCTCTCTTAGAACTAAGCTTCCAATGAATACGCTGCAGCTTATCTCCCTCTCTGTAATCCCGAATCTCATAAACTTCTGATGGGTCATTGCCAGGATGATCCTCATAGAACTCATCATATTCATCGTTGTAAAAGGTCGTAGTATTTTTTACATCTAGATTTCTCGTTTGCAACTTAGGGTAAATAACCTGTTCACAACTTTCCTTCATGAATTTTGAAAATACGAATACATGAAAGTACTCCCATACTGAAAGTCTATAAAACCTGAACGAAATACTTCCACAATATTCCCCCCTTAAGTGCAGTGTGTGTATAGTCTCACCTCTTGCCTTTATGCTAAATTTGAGTTTTTTTCTCTCCTTACTTCCAATGTTATATCCATAAGAATATCGCAAAACTCCATTTATAATAGGAAGAACGCTCCTATTCTTAATATGTATCTGAACTTTAAATTCTTCTTCCTGGTATATCTGCTCTTGCTCATTCTGAATATCAATCTTCAACATAATACATGCGATTATGTTAAGTATGTAACTGAATAACGGAAACAGAATAAGTACACCTACAAATATTGCTACAGAGTAATTTGTATAAAGAATTGCAAAAATTACACCCAGTATTCCAAGTACTACATAGAGAATCAAATAAAACAAATCACTCCCTCCTTACCCAACTCTAGGTGCAGGAATTGTAGTTAGTATATCATCTGCAATTCTCTGTTCTGTAACCTGTGCAATCTTTGCATTCGTATTCAAAACAAGTCTATGACAGATTACATCTTTGTATACAAATTGAACATCTTGGGGAATTACATAATCTCTTCCTTTTACAAAAGCACATGCTTTCGCCATCTGCGTTAGGGCAATTGTACCTCTAGGACTTGTCCCAAGTTCGAGCCACTTATTATTTCTTGTTGCAATTACAGTATCAACGATATATTGATAAATGGTATCGTGTACATACACGTCCTCACACTGCCTTTGCATGTTCTTTAAATCATCTATACTCATTACACCTTCAACAGTTTTCATTGGATTACTGTGTTCCTTAGACTTAAGCATTGCTATCTCACTTGTAATATCTGGATATCCCATTGAAAGGCGAACCATAAAACGATCTAGCTGGGATTCAGGTAATCTTTGTGTTCCTGAAGAGCCAACTGGATTCTGCGTCGCAATCACGATAAATGGATCTGGAACCATTCTCGTCACACCATCCACAGTTACCTTTCCTTCTTCCATAACCTCTAATAATGCAGACTGGGTCTTGGAAGAGGTTCGATTAATCTCATCTGCCAGAAATACATTGGTAAAAATGGCTCCTGCACGATATTCCATCTGCTTTTCCTGATTTAATATATGAAAACCAATAACATCACTTGGCAATACATCTGGCGTAAACTGCATTCTTCTATTATCAAGATTTAATGCTTTTGAGAAAGCAACTGCCAATGTTGTCTTTCCTACACCAGGGATATCCTCTATAAGAATATGCCCCTGTGCCAGAAAAGCCATTAGTGTTTTCTCGATTACATCTTCTTTTCCCCTGATTACTTTTTTTACTTGTGTAAATACACCTTGTATCATTTCTCCCTGTGTCATGTTCTCCTGGTTCCTTCCTTTTTCCTAATTCTACTAGTTAAAACTCTATTCCCTTACGAGCATCTACACCTCTGTCGTAAGGATGCTTTATTTTTTTTATCTCTGTTACATAGTCTGCAAGCTCAATAATGTCTTCTTGTCTGGTTGCTCCAGTTATGACAATTTCTTTCTTTTGCCCATACTCCTTTAAGAAAGCAATTAATTCCTCTTTCTCAATAAGCTCACACCCATAAACAATATTTGCCTCATCCATTACAATCATATCGTAATTTTCTAAATTCTCTTTCGCAATTGCATTACGAAGCATTTCTGTATAAAATGCTTTCGCTTCTTTTTTCTGTTCCTCTGTCATATTAAATGTAAAACCAAAGCTTTTGGTCACCAGTTCCACTGTTACATTATTTAGCTGCTGCAGAGAGTTTACTTCTCCTGAATTATCCGTCTTCATAAAACGAACAACATAAACCTTCATACCTGCCCCTGCGGCCCTTACTGCTAATCCTGTGGCCGCTGTTGTCTTTCCTTTTCCGTCTCCATAATAAACATGAATCATTCTGATGCCTCCATTGGTTTTCTTATTAGTTAAAAAAGGTTGCATCTCTGCAACCACTCTTACTCATTTATAATTGAAAAAATCCATTTAAGCCATCCCATAACTGTTGATGCACGCCGTCCAACCAGACTCGGTCCACAAAGATTTAGCTCAATCATCTTTTCACAAATAAATTTTTTATCTACAATTCTTGCAGATACTGTGGATGCAAAAAAGGTTACTCTAAAAATCTCATGCTCAAACATAAGCTTTATATATTTTAATTGTCGTTCTTTGTAAGGAAGTTTCATTACAGATACTCCCAAATCGGATAACCTCACTCTTACTATTCCGTCCGTATCCCTACACTTTTTCGCTAACCCTAAGTACCTTGCCGCATTATAGTAATAATCCCCTTGTCTCGTAGCAAATCCAATTGCTTCAGATAACTCATTAATAGACTTTGCATCTTCCTTAACAAGCTCTAATAATGAGATTACCGTATTAAAACTATCAGCCTGAATAAACGGAATGTCCCTTGGTTCTTCTATTGCCCTTGTCTTCTTATAGCATTCCATCAAATCTGAATATTTAATATCCACATCTTCAAAACTGTAATTCTTCTGCTTTATAAACTTTATGGAACTATAACAGCCTATTGTTGTAAACTCATATTCTAATAACCTAAAAACATTATTACTATAAACCATAAAAACAGTTCGAACAGGCTTCCCTATCTTATCTACCCAGCAACGAAATGGATAATAAAGCTGTCTGACAATAAAGTCCTTATGCACAACATTTTTTGCTTCCATAATACACACGCAGTTTTCATTCTCAAACCCTGCATCAATCTCTATCTGAGCATTCTTTACAGCAATATTATGTAGTTCCCCATTCCTACTGTCATGAATAGCAAAGTCAAATATTCCCGACTTCATTCTACCACTAATTGTCTGTACAAGTCTACTTTCTGATAGAAAGTCTTCCAAGATATTGGTTATTCCTAAAACATTAATTACGTTTGCCTCACTATTAATATTCGTTTTGCTAATAGTCTGTAAATAATTCGGGAAATCAACATGTCTTATTCGTCTTTCCATCTCTGGAAATTCTAAATACGTATTAAAATAACCGATTACATAACTTCCTCTGCTATCTGGCAAGATCGACATTTTCTCTCTTCCTTTACCAAATGCCTTTGGAACCGATTCTTTTGTATCGAATTTGGTCATCAGTCTTGGTTCTCGGAATTCCTTGATCTGATAAGCTGTAATGTGAAACACACCATCTTTTTGTACCTGCTCCACAATATTGTAACGTTCAAATATGGAATCCCATGCCTTGTCATTTAACGTAACAGATTCTGTCTCATTAGATGCACTACTGGATTTCATAATTTGCTATTAATACCTCCCCAACTTCACCACGCTTATCTGCCTTGGAATTAATTGCTCGTTTCGCGGATACCTGTTTTATATTATATTCTTCATATAAGTCAGTTATAAACTCACAATAAGAATTGGAAAGCAAAAATCTAACACCCTTGCTAGTCAATTTGTCGCACTGTGCCTTTAGCTCTTGCTGTTCCTTAATACCGAACCCATTATTCGTATATCCTGTGAATGAACTTGAATAAGAAATTGGATGATATGGAGGATCTAGATACACAAATGCACCCTTTCTCGCGCCCTTAATAGCATCTTTGTAGTCACCTGATTTTATTTCGATTTTGCCCTTAGACAGATAATTGGAAATAGCACGCAACGTTTCTTCATTTACGATATTAGGGTTCTTATACTTTCCATAAGGCGCATTGAACTGACCAGACTGGTTAACACGAAACAAACCGTTATAGCAGGTTTTATTGAGATAAACAATTCGTGCTGCACGCTCCGTTGAAGACATGTTTGCATAAAGTTTCTGATCACGATCAAAACCTCTGACTTCATAATAATACTCTGCCGTGTTTTTCTCGTTATGTTCTATTAAAAGTTCTATTAAATGGTCACAATCATCACGAATTGTACGATAAACATTCATAAGTTCTTCATTAGCATCATTTATAACTGCCTTTGCTGGCTGCGTCTCAAATAAAACCGCACCTCCACCAAAAAAAGGCTCATAATACATTGTAAAGTCTTCCGGTATCAACGGCTTTATATCTTTTAGTAATTGTCTTTTTCCTCCCACCCACTTAAGTGCCGGTGACACGAAAGGATCTTTGTTCATAGTTCTTCCTCCGATTTTTTGCTCTCGTACTAGTATACCACAAAATGTTTTTTCGATGAAACAATTTTATCGAATTTATGTTCGATCTCCCTGGCAAACAAAAAGCCCTTACCCAACGACTCATATGTTCGCCAAACAAGGACCTTCAAGTGCGCCTCCAGGGGTTCGAACCCTGGACACCCTGATTAAGAGTCAGGTGCTCTACCAACTGAGCTAGAAGCGCATATTATTTAGTTAAAATTAAGTTCTTATTACTTAACTTTATTGCCTTAACGCAAATATGATTATATATGATTAAAACTAAAAATGCAAGCCCTTTTTTAAAAAAAATTTTATATTTATTGATTTACTCTTTTTTTATGTCTATAATAATTATATATTAACTGATTTTGCTATTTTAATGGATAATAAAACAACATAGAAAGGAATACTTACGAATGCCTGACAATAAATCAAAACTCCCTCGTGATAGAGAAAAACGAAATATCTTTGAGACCAATTCAAAGTATTTTACCATCTGTATTTATTCACTATTTGTCATTTTTATTGGAACTGTCCTGATTTACAGTATCTTAAATTGGACAGAAACGAAACAGACAGTTTCTAACGTCTTACACGTACTGTCTCCATTCTTTATTGGGTTCTTTATAGCATATGTATTAAACCCACTTGTAAAGCGGCTTGACCATGTATTAGAAAAGATATTTGTTAAGAAAAAACTAAAAGACTCCTACCGACACGCCTTGTCTATTCTGTTTTCTTATATAATTGCACTCAGTATTATCGTTGTAATTATGATTTACATTGTTCCTCAGTTTGCAACCAGTATACAAGACCTTACAGATAGAGTACCAGATATGTACAATGCGGCGTACGATTATCTAAACAGTTTTCAGGAACGTTATCCTAATTTAGATGTTGCTTTCGTACAAGAAAAAATTAATGAACTGAAACCTAGATTACTTGATTTCGGAACTAACATGGTGACCAATGGAATACCATTAATTTTTAATATTTCTGTATCAATTTTAAAGACGCTGATTAATATTATACTAGCCTTAGTAATCTCAGCTTATATTCTAATTGATAAAGAGCTTTTAATTAAAAATGCCAAACGTTTTGTATATTCAATCTTATCTAAGGATAATGCCAATTATTTTTGCAGTACGACTTCAAAATGCAATGCTATTTTCAGTGGTTTTATCTTTGGTAAATTAATTGATTCTCTTATTATAGGAATCATTTGTTTTGTGCTTATGTCAATACTGAGACTTCCTTATGCGGTTCTACTTAGTACAATAGTTGGAATTACGAATATGATCCCTTACTTTGGTCCATTTATTGGTGCTGTCCCTGGCATTGTTATTTTCTTATTATTAGACCCTGTTCAGGCAATTATATTCGGTGTCCTAATTTTTGTACTACAACAGTTTGACGGGCTATATCTAGGACCTAAAATCCTTGGCGAATCAACGGGTTTAAAACCTATATGGGTTATCTTTGCAATTACAGTTGGTGGCGCCTACTTTGGAGTCCTGGGCATGTTCCTCGGTGTTCCTATTGTTGCCGTAATTGCTTTCTTATTAGATGAATTTATGAATAGGCGATTAAAACGAAAAAATATAAATATGTAATTTAAATTCACACCAGAATGCTTTGTGTTTATTATATGATAAAGTTTTCTGGTGTGTTATTTATAATTTCTATTTTGAATGCATAAGTATACATAAAATAAGGTTTCATTCTTGTCGGATATATGATTCTGTGGTAGTATTGATAAAAAGGATATTGTTACGCCTTTTTTTCTACATAGGAGGTGGATACTATGAAAAGTATTGGGGAACGCATTAAAGCTTTACGCAAAAATGCTCACTTAACACAACAGGCGCTCGGTGATATTGTTGGCTTACATGGCTCAAACATTAGTCGCGTCGAACAGAACATGGTTATTCCAACAGGCGATGTTATCGCAAAAATGTCGGAATATTTTCATGTAAGCTGTGATTACATATTACGTGGTGCTTCAGCAGACGGCACCCCACAAATGGATATTGCTTTAACTGAATGTGTAAAATTACAAATTACCAGTTTAAACGATGCCGATGAGGATGGCAGTGTCAAGATTTTAGAAGAATTCTGCCCAATGTTAGTACAGTTGAATTCTGTAAACCAAGAAGAACTACTCGACATTCTTAAGATTAAATTGAAACATCAGAATGACTTGGCATAAACATGGTTACTTTATCCTAAAACTTTCCAACGTAATTTGTTGGAAAGTTTTTTTATTACGGTCACAACGTCTTTATATACATTTACCAAGGAGTGTATCTTTATAAAATTTATTCTTATGTAAACTTTACTAACGCCACTTTCAATTAATATAGGAGGTATGCAAATGAATACAAAGACAATAAAAATAACATTCCTACTACTTTTTTTTCTTTCCATAATCTTTATGATTGTCTTTTACATACATAATGCTCCCAAATACATCACCGTTAATAATTTAGAGAATTATTGTGTAAAAAACAGTACTTGTAACTCAAAAAACTACTACATAAAGAAATTTAATAATTATTATTTTGCTGTTTCTACAAGTGGCTTAGATACAACTTCTGATGAACTCTTTATTTTTAACACATCTAAGTACCATAAAAATTTTTTAGAATTATTTGGCTCATGTAAACCTAATCCCAGTAATAGTAGAAATTCTTACTCTTACTATGTAACAAATTTTCCTATCCAAAAAAAATATAGTGTTGGCTCCAGTATGGTTATTTTTTCTGGTAACAGGGACAAAATTGTAAAAGGTATTGTAACAATAAAAGAGAATGATAATGTAAAAGATATCACTTATGACCTCAATCCTAATGATGGCTTTATTATAAAAATAGATCAGTTAGGTGAAATTGATGGAACTAAAAAAAGTGTTGTAGCAGTTCATTTTTATGACGCTACTAATAAAGAAATTCCAGAAAATATACCAATAAATTAGATACTCTTTATAAAAGAGAAAAACACTTCTTTATCTTGTATGTAAAAAAGTGTTCTTGTCTTATGTTAAATTACCCTCTAACTTCCTTCACAATTCCAACTGCTTCTCTAGTCAACTCTGTAATCTTTTCAAAATTACCTTCCTTAACTAGCATTCCTGGAACCATCCAACTGCCTCCACAAGCCAGAATTCTGTCATACTCCAGATAACTTCTAACATTACTTGGCTTAATCCCTCCTGTTGGCATAAACATAACACCAACATAAGGTGCAGCCATAGCTTTAATCATTGGAAGCCCGCCTGCTGCTTCCGCTGGAAAGAACTTTACAACCTTCAACCCATTTTCCAGCGCCTGTTCAATATCGCTTGGACTTGCGCAGCCTGGACAAATCGGAATACCTTTTCCTATACAGTACTTTACGATTCTAGGATTTAGACCTGGGCTTACAATAAACTTAGCACCTGCTGCCACAGCACGGTCAACCTGGTCAGTTGTCAACACCGTTCCTGCACCGATTAGCATATCTGGATACTTCTCACTCATAATACGAATAGACTCCTCTGCTGCATTGGTTCGAAATGTCACTTCCGCACAAGGAAGTCCACCATCACATAAAGCCTTCGCAAGAGGTCTGGCATCCTTTACATCATCCAGCACAACTACAGGCACAATTCCTAACTCTTTTATCTCATTAAAAATGCTCTCCATATGTACATCCCCCCCTATAACCTGAAATACTCTTTTGCATTGTAATAACATATATTTTGAATCATAGATCCTAGATACTCTTCATCGTTTGGATACTCACCATTTTCAACGTGAGTTCCAACTAGATTACACAGAATTCTTCGAAAATACTCATGACGTGGAAATGACAAAAAACTTCTTGAATCAGTCAACATTCCCACAAAAGTACTTATCAATCCAGCACTAGCAAGTGTTTGCAATTGACGCTCTATTCCCATTTTATTATCTAAGAACCACCATGCACTTCCTAATTGTAACTTGCCACGAATACCTTCTTCGTTTCCCTGGAAGTTGCCAATCATTGCGACAAGCATTTGAAAATCCTTTTCGTTTAAGTTATATAAAATAACCTTTGGAAGCTCATTTGTTTTATCCATAGCATCTAAAAGCTTAGAAAGCTGCACTGCATAGTTCATATCCGTTGCACAGTCTACACCCGCATCTGCTCCTGTCTCCTCAAACATACGTGTAGAATTATTACGAAGCGCACCAATGTGTATCTGCATAACAAGTTTGTGCTTTGCATACTCTCGCCCCAACTCAGTTAATACATATCCATGATATTTTGCACATTCTTCTTCTGTTAAATGTCCACCTGCTAATGATTTTTTTAGGATGTTATCCACCTCTTCCACAGAAGTTTCCACGAAGAACTGGTTCTCAATGCTATGATCCGTAACGCAACATCCTGCTTCTATAAAATACTCTAAACGTTCCTTTAAGGCATCTAATATATCCGAAATCTTCTCTAGTTTTTTTCCTACTACATCTCCTAAAATCCTTATGTACTGTGAAAAGCCAGGCTTCTCAATGGCAGTTGCCTTATCTGGGCGAAATGTTGGAAGAACCTGCACTTCAAAGTCTTCTTGTTTTAAAATTTTATGATATTCTAGGTTATCTATTGGGTCATCTGTAGTACATAGTACCTCCACTCTTTGCATCTTTAAGAGATTACGAATTGAGAATTCCTCGGTTTGTAACTTTGCATTGCATTCATCCCATATCTCTTTTGCTGTTGAGCATTTTAAAGGTGTTTCAATTCCAAAATATCGTTGTAGTTCAAGATGAGTCCAGTGATATAATGGATTTCCAAAAGCATTTTGAATCGTATCTGCCCATGCTAGAAACTTTTCGTAAGGATCACCGTCTCCCGTAATAAGTTCTTCGGATATTCCAAAAGTTCTCATGGCACGCCATTTATAGTGATCTCCACCTAACCATACTTCAGCAATGTTGTTATAACACTTGTTTTCATATATTTCCTTTGCACTCAAGTGATTATGAAAATCAATGATTGGCATCTTTGAACCATAGTCATGAAACAATATTTTTGCTGTCTCATTGGATAAGAGAAAATCTTCCGACATAAAAGAAACCATACTTAATCCTCCATAATCGTATTCGTATATTTTACTAATGTTGTACCAACTGCCCCAGTGCCTGTAATCATTTCATTGAAATACTGGCACACAAGAGGAGCCATATCTATAGCATATAGATCAATTCCAAATATATTTTCATTCTGTAAGATAGGTTTTAATCTTTCTTCTGCATCAATGGTATCGCCCAACTTAATATCTGCAACATATGGCTGAACTGTCTCAAGTAATGGATCGGAACTTGGTGTAAATGATTTTCCATTATCATCAATTGCCATAAGGTATCTTAGCCACCCTGCAAACACAAGTGGAATTAACTTAAGGTCTGCTGTATCTAATTCTTTGGAAGTATTATAAGATTTTATTGTCTCTCCGAACCGTATAGCCAGCTTTTGTGAAGTATCTGTTGCAATTCTCTGTGGTGTGTCAGGCATAAATGGATTTGGCAAACGAACACCCACAACTGCATCAATAAAGTCTTTTGGATTCAAAATTCCTGGATTCATAACCACAGGAAGTCCCTCTCGATAACCAATTCCTTTTACTAGCTTTCTTAGTGTCTCATCCTTCATCTCATCTGAGATCAAGTGATAGTCAAGCAAACAGCCGAAAATCGCTAGGGCTGTGTGAAGGGGATTTAGACAAGTACAGACTTTCATCTTTTCCACTTTATCTACTGTTTGGGCATCTGTGAACATAATCCCTGCTTTTTCTAAACAAGGTCTTCCATTGGGAAAGACATCTTCAATTACAAGATACTCACATTCTTCTGAATTAACAAATGGTGCTACATATGTATTTTTAGACGTGATAATGGACTCTGCCTCTTCTAAACCATCCTTTTCTAACATTTCTTTTACAGAAGGGTCTGGCCTAGGTGTAATCTTGTCAACCATAGATAACGGGAAAGATACCTTGTTGGTATCTTCTATATAATTAAGAAAGTCTGCTTCCACCAATCCAAACACGGCCCACTGTAGCGCTATTGAATGCATTGCATTATATAACTTCATTCCATTATGAGAACAGTTATCCATGCTTACCATGGCAATCGGCTTTTGACCTGATATAAAGCGATGATATAACAAGGAGACAACCTTTCCTAAATAACTTTTAGGAGCTTTGGGACCATTCTTGTAATCCTCTGCAATTTCAGGTATGGTATGACCTGAACCATCTGTCAGACTGTATCCTTTTTCTGTAATTGTAAAGCTGGCCATTTGAAGAGAATCCTTCTCGAATATCTCTAACAATCTTTTGAAATCGGCTGAATTATCTGTATCCAATGCCAATGACTCTACTACACTTCCTATTACCATTTTTTCTACTGTATGATCCGCTTTTAGCGTCACAAGAATACTTAAGTCATCATGTGGATGGTTCATCTTTTCTACAATTTCATAATCATAACCTTCTGCTACAATTAAACCAGTATTGGCATCACCGTTATTTAATAAGGTTTGCATTGCATTTGCCTGAAAAGCACGAAATAGATTTCCACCGCCAAAATGTATCCATGTTGGATTTTCTTTTGTATTCTTTGCAACTTGTTCCCTATCAAACTGAGGCAGTATATACCCTGCCTGTTCCCATTGTTCCTTATCTAAAATGCCCTTAGCGTCTAACCTCACTCTAACTCCTCCTATCTGTCTGCCTTTTCAATTGCCTCCCATAAGCCTTGTAAATAACATGCACCTAAAGCCCTGTCATACAAGCCGTATCCTGGCATTGCAGCTTCATCCCAGATCATACGACCATGGTCAGGACGAATAGGACCTGTAAAATCTATATCGTAAAGCGCTTTCATAATCTCATACATATCAAATGTTCCGTCGGAAGATAAATGTGCTGACTCCTCAAAATCAGTCGGAGTATTAAATTTCAAATTACGAACATGTGCAAAGTGAATTCTTCCTTTTAAAGAACGAATCATGTCTGGTAAATCATTTTCCAAATTAGTTCCATAAGAACCGGAACAGAAAGTAACTCCATTGTGTGGGTTATCTACCATTTTCATCATTCTTAAAATATTGGTCTTATTTATAATGATACGAGGCAAGCCAAACACACTCCAAGCTGGATCATCTGGATGAATTGCCATATTAATATCATATTTATCGCATACTGGCATAATTCTCTCTAAGAAATATTTCAGGTTATCGAATAATTTCTCATCATCAATCTCTTTGTACATTTCAAATAATTCTCTGATTTTTTCCATACGTTCAGGTTCCCAGCCTGGCATAATGGTTCCATTAGTTTCTCCTTGAATAGACGCAAACATATTCTCTGGCTGCAGAGCATCGACTGCTTCCTGTGAATAGGCAAGAACAGTTGAACCATCAGGACGCATCCTTGCAAGTTCTGTCCTTGTCCAGTCAAATACGGGCATAAAGTTGTAACATACAAGATGAATGTCTTCTTTTCCTAGATTTTCGAGTGTCTCTATGTAATTGTCAATATACCGCTCTCTTTCAGGTGCTCCAGTTTTGATTGCATCATGAATATTTACACTTTCAATACCTGCGATGTGAAGTCCTGCTGCCTTTACTTCTTCTTTTAAGGCATGTATTCTGTCCTGTTCCCATACTTCACCTGGCTTTGTATCGTATAAAGTAGTGATAACGCCCTTAACTCCTGGAATCTGTCTAATCTGTTTTAATGTTACTGTATCAAATTGTGAACCATACCATCTTAGTGTCATCTCCATAATTCTACATTTCCTTTCTCTAAATACTATTTTCGTATCATATGAGCTGATTATATAAAATCCATGGAGGAAATCACATGGTCAAAGTTGTTGTTAACATTGCAAAAGTTGTTGTGTTATACTTGAAGGGAAGGATTATTTACTTGGAGGGAATCATGAAGAAAAGTTATAAAACCAAGTTTCATCATAGACAGTATATGCTTTCGAAGGATTTTGAGATTTACTATTACGATGACAAACATCTTACTGAGGTAAAGGAACATACCCATAATTATTATGAATTTTATTTCTTTTTAGAGGGTGATGTTTCTATTGCAATTGAAGATAAAGTTCATCCAATTAGCGTTGGTGATATTGTGCTGATTCCACCTAACATTAGGCATTACCCAATTATTCACTCACAGAACGTTCCATATAGACGTTTTGTATTTTGGATAAGTAGGGATTACTGTAATATTCTCGTGAATCAATCTCCTGACTATGTATTTTTAATGCAGCATGCTTGTATAAGAAAAGAATATCTTTTTCATAATGATTTAATGGCATTCAACGTGATACAATCTAAGGTATTTCGCCTGAT
>DBKX01000203.1:2416-4540 GCA_002297865.1 Lachnoclostridium sp. UBA739 | reverse complement strand
CGTTCAGCAGATTCAAAAGAATCCTTACTTTCATCATACATTTGAATTCCAAGATTATAGATCACTCTTTCTATTTTCTCATATGCAGTCGCATCTGCTTGTAGAATCTTAGTAACAGCAAACGCAAGTCTACGTTCCACAATGTTCACTTTATGTTGTAGCCAGCCGTGAATATTTGTCTCATCTATCATTTCTTCTAGTGGTTTTTTCTCAATCACATCGCATTCTGCATCTGTTTCTTGTCTTAAACCTTTAACATAGTTGTTGTTTTCATTTAACTCTAAAATAGCTTCTGCCATATTGTCCTGTAATGTAATCTTGTTATATAACCAGTAGTGAATCGGTCCTAAAAATGCACTCATTTCTCTTCTCCTTCTATGTCTCACTTATTTACTAGTATGATACATTTTTCGCAATTTCATTACAGTAACATTTGTTACAAATTCATTATTTATATACAATATAACTGCCAAATGGCATGAAAGCCAGTTTTGCAAGTGAACTCATGTTAGACCTCTGTTTATTCTTTTACTTTAGTTATACTAAAGAGCCACCTCTATGTAAAAATAAAGATGGCAGAAATATTTAAATATTCTGTTTTAAACATGTTTTAATGTCATCTTCTGCATTGCTTATTAAGCGAATTCCGAAAGTATCAACTAAATACTGTAATACATTAGGACTGAAGAATGCAGGTAGGGATGGTCCAAGATAGATGTCTTTTATTCCTAGAGAGAGAAGTGCAAGCAAATCCGCAACTGCTTTCTGCTCATACCAGGAGATTATCAAGGAAAGCGGAAGTCCATTGACATCTGTTCCAAAAGCATCTGCTAAACAAGTGGCAATTCGAATAGCAGAGTAAACATCATTACATTGTCCAATATCAAGGAGTCTTGGCAAACCATCAATCTCACCAAAGTCTAACTTATTGAATCTGTATTTTCCACAAGCTAATGTCATGATAATACAATCTTGTGGAACCATCTTGGCAAACTCCGTATAATAGTTTCGACCAGGTCTGGCACCATCACATCCACCAATCAAGAAGAAATGACGTAATTTTCCGCTTTTTACGGCTTCCACAATTTTATCTGCATAACTTAACGTAGTATGATGTCCAAAGCCAACCAAAATTTCATGTGGTTCCTGATCTTCATCAAATCCGCCTAATTCAAGAGCCTGTTGAATCATTTCACTAAAGTCTTTCTCGCCTTTTTCATTTTTGTGGATATGCTTTACCCCGTCCCATCCAACTACATTTGTACTATAGATTCTGTCTTTATAAGAATCACGAGGTTTCATAAGACAGTTTGTTGTCATTAATATGCAGCCAGGAATATCATCAAATTCCTTCTGCTGATCCTGCCATGCACCACCAAAGTTACCGACTAAGTGTGGGTATTTTTTTAGGGATGGATAACCATGGCATGGAATCATTTCACCATGAGTATATACATTAATTCCTTTTCCTTTTGTCTGTTCTAATACCATTTCAAGATCTTTCAAATCGTGGCCAGATACAATAATAAAAGGTCCTTTTTTTATGTGAACATTAACTTTATGTGGAGTCGGATTCTGGTAAATGGAACAGTTAGCTTCATCTAACTTCTTCATAACCTCAATGGCCATTTCACCTGTACGCATTGTATATCGAATGTAGTCTTCAACTGATAAATTATCATCTGTTACTGCCTCAAGTGCAAGAATATAAAAGTCATCTACCTGGTCACTGTAAAAGCCAAGTTCTCTTGCCTGATGTCCATAAGCACTGATTCCTTTTAACCCATAAATAATGGTTTGTCTCAAAGAACGTATGTCTTCATCAAGGTCCTCATACATAATACCCGCTAATGATGCCTCTTTAAGCATTTCTGCTTTTGTTTCAGGTAAATTATAAGTAGCATGTGCCGTATGATTTTTTATTTCGCCAACTCGTTCTCTTAACTCTTCTTTGATTCGTTGTGACTCTTTTAACAACTCAACATGTACATTTGCATCGAAGTTTACATTTGTAAGTGTCGTAAAAAGAATATTTTCTATAAAACTTACAATCGTTTTGTCGAGACGCTCTCCTTTTTCCACAAGTACTTTTGCATAGCAGCTAATTCCTTTGATTTGAAAAAA
>DBKX01000203.1:0-2384 GCA_002297865.1 Lachnoclostridium sp. UBA739 | reverse complement strand
CTAACTTAGTACATCCTTTACCACCAGCAGTCTGCTCGCATTGGTAACAAAACATCTCATAATTGAGATCCATGTTATTTCCCATATAAATACCTCACTTTCAATTTTTAGCAAAGTTAGTATGCGCAGTTTTTATCTATGTATACAAAAAAGGAACGCAATATCGCGTTCCTTTATGTAAACTTTATTCTATTTACCAGAGAGAGTTTTGTTAAGTTCTTCAACACCCATTTTACGTATTGTAATGAAATCAACTTTTCCGACACCTGACTTTTTCGGAATATCATCAATAAAAGTTACTTGGTCTGGCATCATATAATATGGTAGCCCCTTCTTGCAAGTCTGCTTAATTTCCTTAAGGGATACATCTGCCCCTTCTTTTTTCACTACAAATGCCCAAATCATTTCTCCAAACAATGGATGGGGAACACCAACAACTGCTGAATCCTTTACGCCTTCAGACTTATTAATCTCGGCCTGTACCACAATTGGAGATACGCTTTTACCACCACGTTTAATAAAGAATTTCTCTCGCCCCATCAGACTTACGACTCTATCATTAATTTTACGAGCAATGTCGCCTGTACGAAGCCAGCCATCTTGAAACTCCTCTTTCAGTTTATGTGGAGTTTCCATATAACCAGCGACTACATTAGGACCTTTCACATAGATTTCACCAATCTCTCCATCTGCAACTTCATTTCCATCCTCATCACATACCCGAATCACATTTTCTGCCATGTCCGAAAGTTCATATCTGGCTGTTTGCTCCACATCTTCATTTACAACATCAATTATCTTGAACATATAAACGTTACAGGTTTCTACCAAGCCGTAACCTCCACCGTATACTTTTAGATTAGGAAAAAGTTCACGAGTTCTTCTGATCAAAGAAGCCGAGAAAAAATCCATTCCACCTTCAATTGCTACAACTTTACTTAAATCATAGGAATGCGTATCCTTAAGAAGGAGAAGGGATTCCAAAAAAGCTGGTGGACAAGTAATACCGTTTGCTTCACAATCTTGTGTCTGTTTTAGGAAATTCTGTATGGTCATGTCATCGGTATAACAGATTACTTCACCTAAAATCATCATACCAAGCACTACCAGCATAACACTTGTAGAAAAAGGAAATGCCACCATTCTCTTGTCTTCTTTCCCCACAAGACCGAGTATTCCTTGACTATGTCGATCCATATCCATCATAACTATAACTTCCGAACCAATATTTCTTTGAGACATTGCAACCATTTTAGGAATTCCTGTTGTACCAGAACTTAAACCAATCAACAACGGAAGATCTTCTCTAGCAGGATTTATTATAAAATCATTTATGTCAAAACCTTCTTTTGAATCACCGTAAATACTTTCAAATTCTGTGTGCTCGTCCACTACTGCTATAGTAACATCGTATCCGATTTCTTTTGCTGCCTCTTTTAGCCCAGCTGCATATTTCTCATTTGTAATAATGATCGAAACGAATGCGCGCTGATAAGATGTCACCTTATATGAAGGGGGAAATCCTGCAAATAACGGAAATGTATATGCTCCTAATCTGCTTGCTGCGATAAATAAAGGTAATATATCAATACAATTATCTAGCGTATACCCTATACCAGTACCTTCTCTCACTCCTAGTCGAAGCAACTGTCTCATAATTTCCTCTACACGTGTAGTAAATTCCCTAAAATTCACTTTTCGGTCATTGAAATGTAATAATGTCTTATTATCATCCTGCACTTTTTTTGTAAAATCAATATACATTTCATTAAACGTTTTTACCATAAGCCCCTCCTCCTTACTGTACATATTGTGTCATAATTTTGTTAACTTTCTCCGTAAATAATTCTTTATATTCCTTAAAATAGAAATGTCCTCCTGGGAAACAGGTAATCTCTATTTTCCTTTCGGTCTCATCTTCCCAGCAATTTATTCCTTCTTCCGTGACTAAACAATCATCCTTACCATAGAATATATAAAAATCACATTTCGCTGGTTTTCGTATCTTATACTGATATTGCTCAGACATTTTAACATCTGCCCTTAAAACTGGCAGTACCAGCTCTAATATTTTTCTATTATTCAATACCTCTGATGGTAGTGCTTGAAACATTCCAATTTTTTTCATAAATGCTTCATCTTTCAGACCACCTATTATTGGACCTGGAAATTCAATGCCTGGAGCTGCTCTTCCTGAAGAAATCACACATTTCGGAAGCTTATCTTCTTTCTCTTCTATGTACTTTAACAATTCGTAACCTACAATTGTTCCAAGACTATGCCCAAATATGGCATAATCGCAATGTATTGTCTGTGGTTTCATTTTTTCATATAAATCCTGTACACATAAATTTACATCTGTGTAAGCAGATTCTTTTGCTCTT